>CAYYGM010000233.1:0-1673 GCA_964471555.1 uncultured Phycisphaeraceae bacterium | reverse complement strand
TGTCTTCGTGTTCTTCGTGACTTCGTGGCTCATTTTGTTTTCTGCTTTTCTAAATCTTCATCGCGTCCTGCAGGGCTTTTTCCACGGCGGCAATGGTGCGGTCGATGGCGGCCTCGTCGTGGGCCGTGCTGAGGAACCAGGTCTCAAACTGGCTCGGCGGCAGCATCACGCCTTCGTGGAGCAACCGTGCAAAGAATACCGCAAATCGGTCCACGCGGGAGCCGACAGCCAGTTCGTAACTGGTGACCGGCCGATCACTGAAAAACAGTCCTAACATGGAGCCGACCCGGGCGATCTGCACGTGACCGCCGGCTTCGGATTCAACCGCGCGGCGCAGGCCGGTTTCCAGCCGTTGGCCTTGCGTTTCCAACTGGTCATAGGCGTCGGTTTCACGCAATACCGAGAGCGTGGCGATGCCGGCTGCCATGGCCAGGGGGTTGCCGCTGAGCGTGCCCGCCTGATACACCGGCCCCTGCGGCGAAACCATGGCCATCAGGTCAGCCCGTCCGCCATAAGCCGCACAGGGCAGCCCGCCGCCGATGACTTTACCCATGCAGGTGATGTCGGGCTTGATGCCGTAAATCTGCTGAGCGCCGCCCAGGGCCACGCGGAAGCCGGTCATCACCTCATCGAAGATCAGCAGACACTTGAAGCGATCGCACAACGCACGCAGACCCTTGAGATATCCATCGACTGGGGGCACCAGGCCCATGTTGCCGGCGATCGGCTCAATCAGCACCGCGGCGATCTGTTCGCCCTGATCTTCCAGGCAGATGCGCACGGCATCCAGATCGTTGTAAGGCAGCAGCAACGTGTCGGAGGTCGCCGCCGCGGTAACGCCGGGCGAACTGGGTGAACCGAGCGTCGTCGCACCGCTGCCGGCCGCGACCAGCAGGCTGTCGCTATGTCCGTGATAGCAGCCGGTGAACTTGATGATGCGATCTCGCTTCGTCGCTGCCCGAGCCAGCCGCACGGCACTCATCACCGCTTCCGTGCCACTGTTGACGAAGCGCACGCGCTCGACGCTGGGGACCGAGGTCACGACCAGCCGGGCCAGCTCGGTTTCCAACTCGGTGGGCATGCCGAAGGTGGTGCCGTTGCCCAGTGTCCTGGTCAGTGCGGACACGACCTGTCCCGGCGCGTGTCCGAGGATCAGCGGGCCGTAGCTGAGCACGTAGTCGATGTAGTCGTTGCCGTCCAGATCGCGCACGGTGCAGCCGCGGCCGCGGCTGACAAAGATGGGCTTGCCGCCGACCGCCCGGTAAGCGCGGACCGGTGAGCTGACCCCGCCGGGCATCAGGTCACAGGCCGCGGCGAAGGCGGCTGGGTCTCGGCGGTCAGGTAGTGGGCCAGCCAGGCAGCGGTTTCCTCCACATGCAGCGGGCCAATGATCGGGAAGCCGCTCTGCGGCCCGTAGAAGCCCAGCATCTTGCGGATGGACGCCTGCCACTGGGCTTCGGTCGGCCAGCCGTTGTAGGCCTTCCGCGGCCAGCCGAGCTGGTGGCAACCCTGACAGTCCAGAATGAACTGGCGGGTTCGGGTATCGTCCGGCAGGACGCTGAGCCACTCTGCGCCGCTGACCTGGTCACGCAGATCGGCGGTCTGTGGCAGGCTCAGGTCGATCTGCAGCGCAGCCGCTGAGGTGATGGTGACCTGCTGGGGCAGGGAACGCT
>CAYYGM010000232.1:0-2104 GCA_964471555.1 uncultured Phycisphaeraceae bacterium | reverse complement strand
CTTCAGATCCTCGGCGACAACTGGGGCTACGGCGTCAGCCCGGATGTGTCGTTCGATGAAGCGCTGGCACAGGTCGCCATCCCGGAGCCGGCCACGCTGATGCTGCTGGGTTCTGCCCTGCCGCTGATTCTGCGGCGAAGGGCGCTGCGCTGAATCGTTCCTCACGCAGGGGTCGCTTAATCGCGGCCTCTGCGTTTGCCTCGTTGCTGTTTGTGTTCGGCACACCACGAGGTCCGCAACCTGCCGCACTCACTGATTGCCTGCCTGCTGGTGCGAAGTGAATTAACGATGAAAAGCCTGTGCTGCGGGACCATCATGATGCTGGCGCTGACGGCGTTTGCGGCCGAGGCGGTCGAGGTGCAGCACAGCGTGGTGTTCTCCGATCCGGCCCTGTTTGCCGGTTGGCCCGCCAATGAGGGCTTCTGGCAATGGGGTGACGAAATGCTCGTCGGCTTCCGTGTCACCAAGTACGAAGAGTCCTCCACCGGGCACAACGTCGCCTGGGGGCAATACGAATGGACCAACTTCGCCCGCAGCCTCGACGGCGGCGAAACCTGGACCCTCGAGCAGCACCCCGAGGTCAGCATCCCCGGCATCTTCAACGTCACCAATTACGCCAAGGATCCCAGCTACCCCGCCATCCCCGCGGCGGTGCCCAGTCCCGGGGGGTTCAACTTCGCCGATCCCGACTTCATCCTCAAGGCTCGCGGTGAAACGTTCTGGGTCTCCAACGATCGCGGGCACAACTGGTCCGTGCCGTACGAACTGCCCGACTTCGGCCAGGACTACCTCGGGGCACGCACCAATTACCTGGTGCTCGATTCCCAAACCATGCTGCTGTTCTACCAAGGCACCGACTATCCGCCCAGCAGTGGTGAATACACCAACACCATGATCGTCAAAACCAGTGACGGCGGTCAGACCTTCCAGCAGCTTTCCTGGCTCACACCCGATCCGCTGCAGGGCCACGACCTGTCCTGGTTGCCCGCCTACACCATGATGCCCGGCGTCACACAACTCGATGACGCCACGTTGCTCGCGGCCGCCCGCAATCGCCTGGACGGTCATCACTGGAACGATCTGCTCTCATCCACCGACGGCGGCAACACCTGGCAGACCATCAGCACGCCCGTGGACGGCAACAACAATCCCGCCAGCCTGGTGCGCCTGGGCGGCCAACGTCTCGCCTTGCTCTACGGTTATCGCAATGCGCCCTACGGTTTGCGGGCCAAGATCAGTGAAGACGGCGGACACACCTGGTCACAGGAATACATCCTGCGTGACGACGGCCGCGAATGGGATCTCGGTTATGTCCGGGCCGGCCTGCGCAGCGACGGCAAGATCACCGCAGTTTACTACTACACCACCGATGAAACTCCCGCCAACTTCATCGCCTCCACCATCTGGGACGTGCCCGCCACCGCAGCATCCTCGCTCCGGGCCCATTACAAATTCGACGAAGCTTCCGGCCCCGCGCTCTTCGACATGGCCGGCAACGCCAATGGCGTCACCCACAACGTCACGTTCAGCTCAAGCGGTGCTCTGCCCTCTTCCGGGGGGGCAGGCAGCTTCGACGGCTCTACATCCTCCGTCGACTTCGGCTCCGGCTCACATCCAACAGAGTTCGACCTCGGCACTGAAAACTTCACCATCGCCGGCTGGTTCAAGTCGCCCACCAACACCGAACCCGGCGCCTTCGGCAATCGCCCCATCTTCCAGTGCATCGACTACACCAATGGCGGTTGGATCTTCGAGCTCGGCCGCTCCGACCGCACCTATCGCGGCAAAGCCTTCTTCACCGTCGGCGGCGGCGACAGCTGCGTCTTCGGGCATACCCACGCCTTCTCCGACGTTCGACTCGATGACAATCAATGGCACTGGGTCGCTGTCGTCAACCAGGACGGCACCATCAGGATGTACGTCGACGGCGTCCTGCAATCCGACACCGGTCAGATGCAATCCGTCAGCACCGCCACCGCTCCGGCCGGCACGCAAGCCCAGTTCGGCGCACGCGGCACCAGCCAGGCCCCCTTTGCCGGCCAACTCGATGACTGGCGCATCTACGACGAAGCCCTCACCGTCGCCCTCGACGGCAACTCGCTCA
>CAYYGM010000231.1:0-2190 GCA_964471555.1 uncultured Phycisphaeraceae bacterium | reverse complement strand
GCTCTGTGTCCTCTGTGTTCTCTGCGGTGAATTCCGGTTCTTTTAGGAGCTTTAAGGCACAACCTTGGGAGCCTCGACCTCCTGTGGCGTGTTGTCCCGGATCAGCACATCCACCGTGGTCTGATCACCTGGTTCACCGGCCAGATTCCAGGCCCGCTTCAGTTGCAGCATGCCGCTGGCAATGCAGTCGATCCTGAAATAGCCCACGACTTCCTGCATCTGCTCGGGCACATCCTGGTTGACGGCGATCTGATAAATGCCCTTCAAGTGATAGGTGTTGGAGTTGCTGTTGAGATACAGCAGGCCAAAGCCCTTCCAGTGTTCGGCCTCGCATTCCAGGTAAAAGCGATTCATTTCCAGGTGGGTGATGACGATCTGCATCTGCGGGTTCTGTTGCGAAACGAACAGGCCGGCAAAGTCTTCCGTGCCGCGGGCACCGAGTTGAATCTGACCGCGAATGATTTGCAAAGTTCGGATTCGGCCCTCCGCATCGGCCACGTGCAACGCCACCGTGCTGCCCTCCAGGCCGACGATCTTCTCGACCGCCTGCTGCACGCTGGTCAGAGATACACCATCGACCGCGATGATGACCTCGCCAGCCAGCAGGCCCGCCTTTTCTGCGGGTCCACCCGGCAGCACCGCCTCGATCAGCGCCCCGTTGCGCGCCTGTGCCAGCTTGACGCCGATGCCCACCAGACTGGACGGTTGTTCCTGTGTCAGCCCGGCCGGCGTATGGACCAGGATCACCAACAGAAGAATTGCGGCTACAGATTTTTGATTTCGTTTCATGGATATGCTCCGCGCCCTCTGCGCTGTCGCGCCTTGATGTTGCAGTGATTGTACATCACGGCCATCGACAACGCTGCCCGACTCTTGTCAATCCCGCCCACAACCGGCCGCTGCACCACTCAGCAATTGAAACCCTGCCAGCCCGGCAGCTTCGATGCCTGCTTGATCCAACTGGATAGAAGCTTCTCGTCGAGTTTGTCGTTCTCGTAAATGTGGAAATAGCGCGTGCCTTCGTTCTTCGAAGACACCGGCGGCTGCGGTTGCAGTGACGTGCCGTTGAAGAAAGCCACCTTGACATATTTCGTCAGGCAATGCACGCCGAGAAACCAGCCGTTCTCCTGCGTGCCATAAAACGGCGAATTCCATCGCACCGCCTTGCGGACATTCGGCACACAGCGCTCGATCAGCGCATCAAGCTGCCGCCCCACCTCGCGCTTCCAGCCCGGCATCGCTTCGATGTAGGCCTGCACCGATCCATTACCGTCAGCCTTGGCAATCTGCGGATTACCGCCCGAAAGCAGCTTCGGTTTGGCGGCGGGCTTCTTTGCCGACTTCCTGGGAGCTTTCCTGGCAACCTGTAGCGACTTGCTCGATGCCTTCTTGGCCATGGCGCTGGCTCCTACACAAGAAATACCGCGATCATGAAGGTTAGGGCGGCTGGCGGGGATAAAGCAAACCTCACGCCGCTCGTCTGAATTTTGTTTAAAATGGCAGTGGTGAAATGAACTTCGACTCTTGAACCTGACGCATGCAACGGCGGAAAAATGAGCACAGACAGACCATCGTGGGATGAGTATTTCATGGCGATCACGGAACAGGTCAGCAGGCGATCGCCGGATCCGAATACGAAGCACGGCTGCGTGCTGGTCGATGCGGACCATCGGGTGATCAGTGCCGGCTACAACGGCCCCGTGGCCGGCGTGCCGCACGAGATCGTGCCGCTGACGCGCCCGGAAAAGTACAACTGGTTCATCCATGCCGAGGACAACGCGGTGGCCTTCGCTCGCTGCGATCTGCGCGGGGCCACCGCTTACGTCACCGGCCCGCCCTGCGCCGCCTGCTTCCGTCGCCTGCTCCAGGTGGGCGTCACCCGCATCGTTTACGGCGACCGACAATCCGCCTGCATCACGGATGCCGAGTCGCAAGCCTGTCAACAGATGTCCTCCGCTCTCGGTGTGGAAGTGGTATCGATCCCCACCGCCGCCCTCACCAGCGCGTGAGCCGGCATGGGGTACGGATGACAAACAAACCTGCGTGACCATTGATCAATCCCGGCTGAGGCCGGTTTACCGGCCGTGGCGACGAGAAATCACACGGTTAGGATTTTTGATTTTGGATTGAGGATTTTTGATTGCACTCCAAAATCGAAATTCCTCAATCAAAAATCGCCTCGCCGCGGCG
>CAYYGM010000230.1:0-2429 GCA_964471555.1 uncultured Phycisphaeraceae bacterium | reverse complement strand
ATGGCCCGCAGAATGATGCCGCTGTAGAAGTCGACGTTGGGATAGAGCTTGCGCTCGAGGAAGAACTCGTCCTTGGTGGCCACCTCCTCCAGGTGCTTGGCGATGTCCAGCAGGGGATCCTTGATGCCCAGTTTGTTCAGCAGCTTGTCGGCCGCCTTCTTGAGGATCAGGGCCCGGGGGTCGAAGTTCTTGTAAACGCGATGGCCGAAGCCCATCAGGCGGAACTCGCGGTTCTTGACCTGCTCGACCACCTGGTCCAGCGGCATCTTTTCCTTGTAGATCTTCTGCAGCATCTGGATGCAGGCCACGTTGGCGCCGCCGTGCAGCGGACCCCACAGGGCGCAGACGGCCGCGGCCATGGAAGCGAACAGGTTGGCGCCGGACGAGCCCACCATGCGGGCGGTCGAGGTTGAGCAGTTCTGCTCGTGGTCAGCGTGCAGCATCAGGAACAAGTCCAGAGCGTCCACCACTTCCTGCTCCGGATCATAACGGTCGTAGGGCACGCTGAACATGCAGTGCAGGAAGCTGCGGAAGTAGTCCATCTTGGGGTCGGGATAGCGCTGCGGCTCACCGATGGACTTCTTGTAGCTGAAGGCGGCGATGGTGGTCACCTTGGCCAGCAGCTTGCTCACGATCAGCAGGAAACGTTCGTTCTCTTCGAGGTCCTCGGTCTCCAGCAATTCGGGGTGGTAGCAGGAGCAGGCGTTGATCATGGAGGAGAGCACCGCCATGGGGTGGGCGCTGGCAGGGAAGCCTTCGAAGTGGTGACGCATGTCCTGGTGCAGCAGTGCGTTCTGCTTGACCAGTTCCTCAAAGCGTCCGAGTTGGTCTTTGGTCGGCAGTTCGCCGAAGATCAACAACCAGGCCACTTCCAGGAAGCTGCTGCGCTCGGCCAACTGTTCGATGGGATATCCGCGGTATCGCAGAATGCCCTTTTCGCCGTCAATGAAGGTGATCGATGACATACAGGACCCTGTGTTGCCGAAGCCCTCGTCGAGAGTAATGTACCCGGTTTTGCTGCGGAGCTCTCCGACATCAATGCCGGGCTCCTTTTCCGCCCCCACCACCAGAGGCAGTTCAACGGTCTGGTCCGGCAGTTCAATTCTAGCGATACGTTTCTCAACGGCTGTGCTCATGTTGGGCCCTCATCATGGCGGGGGGTTATGCGCCTAGTCCTACAAGTTTAGACTGATTGTAAGTCTTTGGCCAGTCCCCCCGGTGTTTTCGCTCCACGGTGATGCCGTCAAACAAATCAGTAACCCGGGACGGGGACCTCGGCTCTTTTTCAGAGCAGCGCAAAATACAGCACAAACTCTGCATCTGCCGCGGGCGATGCAGGCCGCATCTACCGGCGCAACATGTCAAACCGGGTCACTTGGCAGACCAGCCGGCCTTGAAGTCGCTGATCGCTTTCTTGAGCTTCTCTTCCAGAGCGTCGTCGAAGGCCTTCTTATCAGCCAACGTCTGTCGCACGGATGCACCGGCCGAACGCATGTGTTCGACCAGGGCCGAGGCAAACGGCAGCACCTGTTTCAACGACAGGTCGTCCAGGAACCCGCGCGAGCCGGCAAAGATCTGAATGATCTGATCGATCACGTCCATCGGCTCGTACACCGGCTGCTTGAGCAGCTCCACCATGCGGGCGCCGCGATCCAACTGATGTTGCGTCGCTTTGTCCAGTTCAGTGCCGAGTTGGGCAAAGGCTTCCAGTTCGCGGTAGGCTGCCAGGTCCAGTCGCAAGGAACCTGCGATCTGTTTCATGGCCTTGATCTGGGCGTTGCCACCCACGCGGCTGACGGAGATGCCCACGTTGATGGCCGGTCGCACGCCGGCAAAGAACAGGTCCGGCTCGAGATAAATCTGACCGTCGGTGATCGAAATCACGTTGGTCGGAATGTAAGCCGAGACGTCGCCCTCCTGCGTTTCAATGACGGGCAACGCGGTGAGCGAACCGCCGCCGTGGTCGTCCGACAGCTTGGTGGCACGCTCCAGCAGACGAGAGTGCAGGTAGAACACGTCGCCCGGATAGGCTTCACGGCCCGGGGGCCGGCGAAGCAGCAGCGAAAGCTGACGATACGCGGTCGCCTGCTTGCTCAGGTCGTCGTACACGCACAGCACGTGCTTGCCCTGCCACATGAAATGCTCGCCCATGGCGCAACCGGAGTACGGCGCGATGTACTGCATGGGAGCCGGCTCGGAAGCCGAGGCGCAGACCACGATGGTGTAGTCCATCGCGCCGTGCTGGCGCAGGGCTTCGACCGTGGCAGCCACGGTGGATTCCTTCTGACCGACCGCGACGTAGATACAGATCAACTCATCGGGCGTGCCGACGAATTTTTTCTGGTTGATGATGGTGTCGATGGCCAGAGCGGTTTTGCCGGTCTTGCGGTCGCCGATGATCAGCTCGCGCTGGCCGCGGCCGATGGGGA
>CAYYGM010000229.1:0-2638 GCA_964471555.1 uncultured Phycisphaeraceae bacterium | reverse complement strand
ACTTCGCCATTCGTCCCGCCAAGGGCATGACCAGCGATGATGTGCTGGAAACCGGCAAATATCGCTACCGCTTCCATCGCTCGCCGCACCTGCCGCACGGCTGGGATGCGGGCGTGCTGTTCGAGGAAACGAAGCGCACGCTGTTCTGCTCCGATCTGTTCCACCACTTCGGCAACGTCGCGCCCGTGACAAGCAGCGACCTGATCGAGCCATCCCACCAGGCGATGCTGCGCATGCAGGAGGGCCCACTGACCGGCTACATCCCGTACACGCGGCAGAGCGAAGGCGTTCTGCGCAGCCTGGCCGACCTGAAACCCAAGACGCTGGCTGTGATGCACGGCTCATCGTATCTCGGCCAAGCCGATCACCTGCTCACCGGCCTGGCCGGGGTCATCCGCGACGTGTTCGACACAGAATAAGCGGCCGATCAGACACACCGCAGCGCTGTTAATCTGGGCGGACCCGGCAGGGAGCCGGTTTGCACACTCACACTATGCCGAATAGTACATTTCAGGGTATAATCGTGCCCATCTATTCGGTGTGGCGGAGGTGTGGGTCGTTTATTGGAAAACGGGACGAAAGGTCTAACCGTGGTGGGAAAGTGGTTCTTCTGCGCCGTCGGGTTGTCGTGTCTTTGCCTGGCCGGCCAAGCCGCAGCCCAAGGCACGGTGGGTGGTGACCTGATCAAGTGGCACACGGTCTCGATCGATTTCCAGGGGCCGAGCACCAGCGAAGCTGCCGCCACCAATCCCTTCACCGATTACCGCCTGGACGTCACGTTCACCCATGTCGCCACCGGCAAAACCTACGTCGTGCCCGGTTTCTTCGACGGTAACGGAACCGGCAGCGGCACCGGCAACGTCTGGCGCACCCGCTTCACACCCGATGAACCCGGCGCGTGGTCATACACCGCCGCCTTTCGCACCGGCAGCAACGTGGCTGTGGCTGACTCGGCCAGTCTCGGTTCATTTGCGACGACCGGCCCGCACGGCCAGAGCGGCAACTTCTCCGTCGCTGACCTCGACCCCAATGCCAAAGGATTCAAGGCCCAGGGGCGTCTCGAATACGTCGGCGGCCATTACCTGAAATTCCGCGACGGTGACTACTGGCTCAAAGGCGGCGCCGACAGCCCGGAAAACATATTGGGCTATTCCGGCTTCGACAACACACCCAACTTCCGTCATCAGTATGCCGCACACGCCGGCGACTGGAACAGCGGCGACCCCGACTGGACCAACGATGCGCCCAACGGCAGCGGCACACGCACCGGCAAAAATATCATCGGCGCCCTGAATTACCTCAGCCAGCAGCACGTCAATTCCATCTATTTCCTGCCCATGAACATCGGCGGCGACGCCAAGGACACCTGGCCCTACGTCGGCCCCATCAATCGCTCCGGCAGCAGCAGCAACGACAACACGCGCTTCGATATCTCCAAGCTCGCCCAGTGGGAGATCGTCTTCAACCATGCACAGGAAAAAGGCCTGAACCTCCAGGTCGTGCTCAACGAGGCGGAAGTCGCCAACAAGCAGGAACTGGACAACGCCACCCTGGGCGTCGAACGCAAACTGTTTTACCGCGAGATGATCGCTCGCTTCGGCCACCACAACGCCCTGCAGTGGAACATCAGCGAGGAATACAACGCCCTGCTGAATCTCGGCGAAAACACCGTGCGCCAATTCGCTGACTTCATCACTTCCATCGATCCTTACCATCACCCCATCACCGTGCATAATGCCGGCAACAACCTGGCCAACACCTGGTACAAGTTCCTCGGCGAGGATCGCTGGTCCCTGACCAGCATCCAGCAGGCGGGTGTGGTGGACGGCTTGGGACTGGTCGTGGAGGACATGCGCACACGCTCGGCCAATGCCGGCCACCCCCTGGTCATCATGATCGATGAGCCGGGCTCGATCGATGTCGATGCCGGCGGCGCTGACAATGTCCGCAAACGCATGACCTGGGATATCTACCTGTCCGGCGGCAGCGTCGAGTGGTTCACCGAAACCATGGACCAGTCGCTGGAGAACTTCCGACAGTTCGAGCAGGTGTACCGCGAAACCTGGTATGCCCGCCAGTTTCTCGAACAGAACACCCGCTTCTGGGAAATGACCCCCATGGACAGCCTGGTCGCCGGTGAAGACCCTGACTTCGGCGGCGCCGAGGTGTTCGCCATCCTCGGCCAGCAGTATGCGATCTATCTGCCCGATGGCTCCAACGACGATTACAACGGCGGTGCGCCCATCCTCGACCTGACCGGTTGGGATGGCGCGACCTTTCAACTCAAATGGTACAACCCCCGCTCCGGCACGTTCGTCGGCAACCCCCTGCTGCTGACCGGCGGCGACTGGGTCAGCCTCGGCTTCACGCCCGACGGCCTGCACAGCACCAACGACTGGGCCGCCCTCGTCACCCTGGTGCCCGAGCCAGCATCCTTCAGCCTGCTGTTCGCCGGCCTGCTCACGATAACCTCACGCCCGCATCGCCATCACCGCAAAACGATCTAATACGGATTCCATTTGCAACTTGTGCGTCTAATCTCCCGTTAGCCCCGGGCTTTGCCCGGGGATACCCCCCGGCGGAGCCGGGGGCTAATGGTGAGGATCGCACGAGGATTAAACGTGATCCGTATAAGAAA
>CAYYGM010000228.1:0-2661 GCA_964471555.1 uncultured Phycisphaeraceae bacterium | reverse complement strand
TCCACTCGCCGATGCCGTCGATGGGCTGGCCGTGATAGGTGCCGGCCGGCACGGAATAGATGCCCCAGTGAATAAACATGCCGAAGCGTGCCTCGCGCCACCATTGCATGCGGACATCGCGCTGCTGGGGCGTTTCGGTTTCTTCGTTGGAGGTTTGACTGAAGGCAGCGACCGATGGCAGCAGGAACATCGCCATCAGAGCCGCGGCCGTCCAGGGCCGACGGATGTGCGTGCGGTTCATGGGGTCAGTGTAGCAAGGCGGGGAGTAGGGAGTAGGCAGTAGGGAGTAGGGGCAGTAGTCACAGGCGGGTGTCGAATGCCAAACCCTACTGCCTACTGCCTATCTCACTACTGCCTAGTCTTTCCGTGTCAGCACCCGCGTCAACTGCTTGAGGGCCTGCCGCATGCGGTGCTCGTTCTCGACCAGGGCCAGGCGGACGTAGCCTTCGCCCAGGTCGCCGAAGGCGGCTCCGGGGGTCATGGCCACTTCCGCCTGATCGACCATGGCCAGACAGAAGTCGTTGGTCGAGCCATTGAAGGGCGCCAGGTGCTCGGGATTGACCCTGGCCCAGACGAACATGGTGGCGCGGGGTGATTCGACTTGCCAGCCGAGGCGCTGCAGCCCGCGCACAAGCACGTCACGACGCGACTGGTACTTGGCTGCCTGCTGCTCGACGTGCTTGTCACCTTCGCGCATGGCGATGATGGCGGCAATCTGCACCGCCTGGAAGATGCCGTAGTCGTAGTAGCCCTTGATGGTGGACAGGGCCTTGATCATCTGGGCATTGCCGCAGCAGAACCCGATGCGCCAGCCGGCCATGTTGTAGGGCTTGCTGAGCGTGGTGAACTCGACGCCGAAATCTTTACTTCCGGCCGCCTGCAGATAGCTGGGGGCTTTGTAGTCGTCGAAGCAGGTTTCGCCGTAGGCAAAGTCGTGCAGGATGGTGACCTGGTACTTGTCCGCCATGGCCACGACTTTTTCGAAGAAGCCGGGATCGACGGTCATGGCCGTCGGGTTGTGCGGATAGTTGAGGATGACCGTCTTGGGGCGCGGCGTCAGATGTTCCAGGACGCCGGCAATGCGGGCGAGGAACGCATCATCATTGCCCAGCGGCACGCTCACCGTCGAAGCGCCGGCCAGGATCACCGCATAGGTGTGAATCTGAAACGCCGGGTCCGCCACCACCGCGATGTCGCCGGGTCCGAGCATGGCCAGGCACATGTGACTGAAGCCTTCCTTGGAGCCGATGGTGGCGATCACTTCACGATCGGGGTCCAGCTCGACGCCCCAGCGCCGCTGATACTTGCGGGCCATGTCGCGGCGCAGGTTGTACACGCCGGCACTGACGGAATAACGGCTGTTGCGGGGGTCGGTGACCGCTTCACGGATCTTCTCGATCACCGCATCGGGCGGGGCATCGGTGGGATTGCCCATGTTCAGATCGATGACATCGGCGCCGGCCTTGCGGCGTTCGTAGATCATCTGCTTGAGCCGACCCAGCACGTAGGGCGGCAGACGTTCAATGCGTGATGCGGGTTTGATGTCCATGATGGGCAGGGAGTAGGGAGTAGGGGGTAGGGAGTAGGGTTGCGGCCGAAGGACTACTCCATCAATTCGTACAGTGACCTTTGCGGCGGATTATTCGTTCGGATTCGTTCGCCACACGCGGTGCAGGTCGCCGTCGAGGATGACCACGTTGGCCTGTGCGATCAACTGGCGGGCCAACTGGTCCATCAGCAATCGTTCCGCGCGGCGGCGCACCTGCTCGGCCAGCTTGTCGCGCACGTCCGGCAAAGCCTCAGCCGAGCCGGGTATTGTCGCCTCCAGCTTGAGAATGGCAAATCCGCCTTCAATGCTCACCGGATCGCTGATCTGGTTTGGTTCCAATTTCATCAGCACCTCGCGGATCGCCTGCGGATAAGCCGGGTCGGCAGCGCTGATGGGTTCCAGCAGGCCGCCGGTCGCCGCGGAGGGATCGATCGAGTGCTGCAGGGCCAGGTCGGCGAAGTCTTCGCTCTGGGCACGTTGGCGCAGGTCAGCCGCCTGGCGCAAGGTGGCGGTGACGATGACCCGTGCCCGGTAGCGCGGGCCGTAGGTCAGGTCGTATTCCTGCCTGATCGCGGCCGGCGTCACCTCGACCTGGTCGGCGATCAGGGCTCGCAGTTCGGCGTTGCGGGTTAGGAAGGCGGCGAAGCGCTGGTCGCCGAGGTTTCGTCGCTCGCGCAGTTGGGCGAGCAGCCGGGCTGCTTCGTCGGGATCGTCGGACAAGGTGTCCAGCAGGCGCTGTTTCTCAGCCGCGATGTCCTTGTCGCTGATTTGCAGGTTGCGCTGCTTGAGTTGCATGTCAAGCTGGCGGTCCAGGATCATTTCGTTGAGCAGCACCCGCCCGGCCGTCTCCAGCAGGCCCGGACGCATTTGCTCCAGTGTCACCGGCTGGCCGTCGATGAAGGCCAGGGGAGAAGTGGATATTTCGGATTTCGAATTTCGGATTTCGGATTTCGCCGAAGGCGCCGCGGTCTGACAACCGGCCGCCAGCGCCCCAAGCAGCAATAGCCAGCATGTTCTGTGCATGATCTGACGCTACGACAGCCCGCCCGGGTTGTCAAAATGGCGCGTCTTGGCCGCTAGCGGCTTCGCGCAACACCACCGATCACCGGGCG
>CAYYGM010000227.1:245-3113 GCA_964471555.1 uncultured Phycisphaeraceae bacterium | reverse complement strand
GAGCCGGACGGTGAAGCACGAGATAACGGTCATCGCCCTGAAGCGACACGACGCCGACGCATGGACGGCGCTCTACCGCTGTCATGTGCGCCCGTTGTGGCAGTTCGCCCGCCGCCGGCTTAATCAGGAAAGCGAGGCTGAAGACGCGGTGAGCGAAACGTTCATGGCGGCCATCAAGTCCATTGAACGTTACGACCCGGGCAGCGGATCGCTGGAAGGCTGGCTGTTCGGCATCGCCCGGCGGAAAGTGGCGGATCGACTGCGGGCTGCCTACCGCCAGCGGCTGGTCCTGGTTTCTCATCCGCCTGAATGTGCAGCCGATGACGGCAGGACGGAAGACACCACGACCGAGCGGGTGCGACTAACACTGGCCCGCATGAGCGCTCAACAACGGGACGTGCTGCTTTGGATGCACCGTGACAGCCTGAGTGTGCGCCAGATCGCAGCGCGACTCAACCGCACGGAGAAGGCGGCGGAAAACCTGCTGTATCGGGCGCGGCAACGATTCCGGGATTTGTACCAACCACAACACCTGCCAGAAGGCTTGGGAACTGGAACATGAACGACGAACTGGACAAATTGTTGAGCAGGGTTGAACCCCAGGAGCCGCGCGGGGCGTGGCTGAACGCGCTGGAGCAACAGGTGCGCACGCATGCGGTTGTGCGGCGACCACGGCGCGTCACGCCCTGGCTTGCGGGAGGCGCGGCAGTGGCGGCCTGCGCGGCCCTGGTGGTTCTGATGCTCCTGCCCGGGCCCGGCCCCAGCTTCGCGGATGTCCAGCAGCACATGCAGCAGTCGGTCAGCCTCAACTACATCACCCACATCGAAGTCGGTTACGGCCAAAACCTGCTGCCGATCAGTGACACGCGCACCTGGATCGTGCGCGATCAGGGCACGCGATGCGACATCAACCTCATGGGCAAACCCATGGTGCAGGTCTGGCTGCCCAAAAACGGCCGGGCCATGTTGGTCGATCACCTGCACCGGGCGGTGATGCCCATCGAGTTGCCGGGCATGCTCGATCCGGATGAACTGTTGCGCTTCGACCCCGCTACGCTGGTCCACCAGATCAGCATGTTCGGCGGTCACATCGAGCCGATTCCCGCCCCTGATGCCGGGGATCGGATCGGTTTCGCCATCGCGGCCACGGACCTGCACCTGCCGGCCGACGCTCGCATCGAACTGTGGGTCGATCGCGCCACCAGTCTGCCCGCCAAGCTCACCTGCCGCGTGCCGCTGCGCAACGGGCAGGCTGTGCTGTGGACCACCGAGCAGTTCCAGTGGGATTCGCCGCAGGATGGCTCGTCGCTGCGCCTGCAGGCGCCGGCTGACTATGAGCGCAGCGAAACGCTGGTGGTGCCGGCCCCCAGCGCCGAGGCCCTGGTGCGCACGCTGGGACGCTTTGCCGATTTGAATGCCGACGCTTTTCCCTCCAGCGAAATGCCCACCTGGGAAGCGCTGGTCAAAGTGCTGACCATCGTGGTGCAGCCGAGCACGACCTGGGACATGCTGCCGACCTCGATGCGCGGCCCCGACGGTCAGCGGCAGGCCCTGGGCGATGCCATTGCCGGCGGCCTGTTCTATCTGCAACTGCAGGAAGACAGCAGGCACCTGGAATACTTCGGCGACCGCGTGCGCCACGGCGACGACGGTGTGCTGATGAGCTGGCAACAGTCCGACGGCTCAACCTGCATCGTGCGCGGCAACCTTGAGATGGAGACGACGCCATGACAACCCGGCCAAGTGATATACATCGATGCCGCGTTGCGTTCACGCTGATCGAACTACTGGTGGTCATCAGCATCATCGGCTTGCTGATGGGAATCCTGGCTCCGTCACTGAAGCGGGCCCGTGAAACCGCCCAGGCCACGCAGTGTGCCTCGAACCTCAAGAACATCGGAGCTGCCTTCACCATCTACGCCGACGAATATCCCGCGGCGCTGCCCATCGCGGTGAACATGCCCGAGCCGATCGCCACCGCCCCGCCGGATGAGAAGACTTTCATGGACGCCATGATGCCGCACCTGAAGGACCAGAACATCTACTGCTGCCCGTCCGACAGCGAGCGTTTCACCTTGCGCGGCACGAGCTATGAGTACCTGCCCGGATTGATGATCACGCTCGATCCGCGCAATGCGATCGCCATTGCCAGCATCGCCCGCAAGCAGCCGAACCTGGTGCCGATCCTGTGCGATGGTGACGAAGTGCATCCCGCCCCGCGCGATGTGATACAGCCGCTCAAGACCGTGTACTACGACGCGCACGTGGACTGGCTGTGGGACGCGATTCCCGAAGTCGAGTTGCCGCCGGTCACGGAATGACCCTGCGAGGTTTAATCATGCCCAAGCGCATCCAGAATTGGATCAACGACAAACCTTCACACCGATGGGCGACCATCGCGGTCTGTGTGCTGCTGCTGGGTTGCGGCGGGCTGCTGGCTTATCGCACGTTCCATCGGCCCTCGCCGCCCGATGCCGCCAGCGCCAGCCAGGATCAGATCATCGCATTCCTGGCCGGTAACGATTTCAATCGCGTTTCGCCTGCGGATCGACAGGCGTTTCTGCACGGCATGGCCCGCCGCTACTTCAGCATGGATCGCAACCAGCGGCACGACGTTGAAACCGCCTGGCGCTCCAGCGGACTCAACCGCCAGACTCGCCGCCAGGTCGAAGCGCAACTGGACCTGGCCATGGCCAGCAGCCTGGCCCAGGACTACAACGAGCTGCCTCCCGCCCAGCAGGGCCCGTATCTGGATCGCCTGCTGTTCATGCTGCAGACGATCGATGGCGGCAACTCGTTCCTGCAATGGGTGGACAGCAATCCACTGGAGCAGGCGATCCGCAATCCGCAACTGGTCAACGGCGATCC
>CAYYGM010000227.1:0-235 GCA_964471555.1 uncultured Phycisphaeraceae bacterium | reverse complement strand
GCTCGTTCGAGCAGAGGCTGCTGCTGGGCACCACCCCCGAAGAGCGGGCTCGGCTCACCAAGCTTGGACACGATCTGCTGGAGCGGTCACGGCGCTACCGCGCTCGCTGACAATCACCCAACCGGATGATCAGAGCGCATCCCATTTTTCTGTAGCGGGTGCCACGGCCGCGCGCCGGCCGTGCAAGGAACCGGGCACTGCCGCACGCGACAGTGGCACCCAACGCCACGATATA
>CAYYGM010000226.1:0-3192 GCA_964471555.1 uncultured Phycisphaeraceae bacterium | reverse complement strand
GAGCTGGTCTATTCGGTCATGTTCCAGATGCGCACCGATCCGCTGTACCGCAGCGTCAAGCGCATGATCGAGGCCGGTCGCGTGGGCAAGCTGCTGCGGGTCAACTGGACGGTCACCACGTGGATGCGCACGCAGGCCTACTACAACTCCGGCTCGTGGCGGGCCACCTGGGAGGGCGAAGGCGGCGGCGTGCTGCTGAACCAATGCCCGCACAACCTGGATCTGCTCTGCTGGCTGGTCGGCATGCCCACGCAGGTCGTGACGCAGATCGGCGTCGGCAAGTATCACCAGGTCGAAGTCGAGGACGAAGTCAACGCGCTGCTGTCATTCGAGGGCGGCGCCACCGGCACGTTCATCACCAACACGGCCGAGGCCCCGGGCGTCAACCGCCTGGAAATCGTCGGTGACCTGGGCACCATCATCGCCCAGCCCGGCGGATCACCGCCGCTGACTTTCCACGAGATGACCGGCTCGGTCAGCGAGTTCATCGCCACCACGCCGCAGGTCTGGGGCAAGATCGACGCCCACTATCACGCCGTCACGCCCGCGGCTGATAACCACGGCCATCATGTGATTCTCCAGAACTTCATCAACGCCATCCGCCACGGTGAGGCGCTGATCGCGCCGGGCGAGGACGGCCTGATGAGCCTGGAGCTGTCCAACGCCATGCTGCTGAGTGGTTTCAACGGCAGTCAGCCGGTGCATCTGCCCACGGATCACGCGGCATTTGACAAGTTATTGAATCGCCTGATCGCGGAAGCCAAACAGAAGAAGAAGAAGTCGTAGAAGTTCTAGCTGCACTCGACCTCATTTCCGAGGAGGCCGCCAACTGATGCTCGCTGTGCTGCTCGCTACCGGATGGTTCGGCATGCAGATCGCCGACCTGGTCGTGATCGCGGGATATTTCCTGGTGGTGATGCTCATCGGCTGGTGGGCCATGCGCCGCGTCAAGAACCAGTCGGACTATTTCCTGGGCGGGCGGCGCTTCGGGAAGCTGATCCAGGTGTTCGCCAGTTTCGGTCAGGCAACCAGTTCTGACAACGCGGTGGCGGCGTCCACCGTCGTGAGCACAAACGGTGCAGCCGGGGTGTGGGTCACCCTGGTGGGCAATCTGTTCAACCTGCCGATCATCTGGTTCTGGTCGATGTGGTATCGGCGGATTCGCCTTTCCACGCTGGCGGACTTTTTCGAAGAGCGCTTCGACAGCCGGGCGTTGGCCTCGTTCTATGCGCTGACGCAGGCGGTGTTCCTCATGTTTCTGGCCAGCGGCGGCATGATCGCCCTGAGCAAAACGGTGCACGCCATCGCCATCAAACCCACCAGTGCATTGAATGCCGAGGAACGGGCGGAGTACGACCTGAGCCAGCGCAAGCTGGACCTGGAAGGGCGCGATTACATGAGCCTGACGCTCGATGAGCAGGGCGAGCTGCGCGAGTTGCGCGAGTTGAATCCGCAGCGCGAGTTCTCCTACGTCAATCGCAAGGTGCTGTCGGTGTGCGTGGCGTTGGCCGTGCTGGTGTACGCGGGGCTGGGGGGATTGGAGGGCGCGTTCCTCACGGACCTGGTGCAGGGCATCTTCATGCTGATTCTGTCGGTGTTGATGGTGCCCTTCGCCGCAGTCCGCATCAATCAACTGTTCGGCCGCGAGGGGGTTCTGGGGCCGTTTCAGGCCATGCACGAGCAGTTGCCTGAGTCATTCTTCGAACTGCTGGGATCAGTCGCGGTGCCGGACTTCACCTGGTACTGGATCCTGGCTTTTGGGTTGCTGGGCATCATCAACGTGGCGGTGCAGGCCAACAACTTCGTGGGGCCGGCGTCGGCCAAGGATGACTACGTCGCCCGTTACGGTTTTGTGGTGGGACTGATCATCAAGCGCTACGTCACCGTGTTCTGGGGACTGGTGGCCATGATGCTGCTGCTGCTGTACGGATCGACGGTGGGCGACCCGGACATGGTCTGGGGGCGGGCGGTGCGCGATCTGATGGGGCCGATCGGTTTCGGTCTGCTGGGATTGACCGTGGCCTGCCTGTTTGCGGCGTTGATGTCCACCATGAGCGCCCACCAGATGTGCGTCTCAGCGTTGCTGACGCGCAACATCTACCTGCCGCTGGTTCAGCATCTGCGCCGCGGCAAACCCACGATCGGCGCGGGGCCGCAGCACGTGCAAGAGCACAGCATGAACGTCTCGACCGATCCCGAGTTGACCGCCGACGCCGGCCTCAGTGAACGTCACATGGTCTGGGCCGGCCGCATCGGTGGGCTGATCTACATCGCCGGCGGTTTGGGCGGGGCGATGTTCTTCGACAGCATCTTCAACCTGATGAAGTTCATGGTCACCTTCAACAGCATCGTGGCGGCCAGCTTCTGGATGGGCATGCTGTGGCGGCGGGCCAATCGTGCGGCAGCCTGGTGCTCGATGATCGTCACGTTCGTGTTCACGCTGCTGCTGCCGTTCGGCATCCCCCTGATTCCCGGGGTTCAGCAAAACGAGTACCTGCTCAAGCGAGTGGATCAGCCGCCGGTGGTGCAGACTTATCACGCCAGGGCCGTTGATATCGCCGAGCGCGAAGCCGCCATCGCCCTGTGGGATCAGCAGCAGGCGGCCGGCAGGGCTGAAGGCGAGCGCCCTTGCCCCCTGACACAGGGCCAGTCTTTTGAAAAGTCCTTCAAGTTCCCCGCCCGCTCCATCTTCTGGTCCGAGGGCATTTATGATCGTAACGGCGATCGCCACGGCCAGGGCTATCTCAAGGTCGGCCTGGTCGCCCTGGACCTGGCGGGTTGGGATCTGTCGCGTAACAGCTATGCCTTCAATGAAACATTGGCCCTGGTGCTCAGTGCCGTGATACCGTTCGGGTCATTCTTCGCCGTGGCCCTGCTGACCCCGCCGCAAGACCAGCGACGCCTCGATCTCTTTTATGTCAAGTTGCGTACCCGGGTCCACCCCGATCCGGAGATCGATGCCCGCGAGATGGAGCTGTCCTACGCCGACCCGCATCGGTTCGATCACCTCAAGCTGCTGCCGCGCAGCAACTGGGAGCTTCGCAAGTGGGATCGCGAGGACATCAAGGGCGTGATCGGCAGCACGATCGCCATTGCGGGTTGCCTGCTGCTGCTGTATCTGATGGTGACCATCGGCGCTTAGTTCGACTTTCGCACTTTTCGGAGGCTGTGATGGCTTGATGATCTACAAAT
>CAYYGM010000225.1:0-3331 GCA_964471555.1 uncultured Phycisphaeraceae bacterium | reverse complement strand
GCCATCGTCGATCGTTACGTCGATCTGCTCCTGGGCGAGCACATCCCCGCCCAGCGCCGCGCTCCGTTGGTGGCGTATCTCGATCAAGCCGGAACCAAAAAGCAGAACCTCGTGCAACTGCTGCTGCTGATCACCGCCATGCCGGAATACCAGCTATGCTAGATTCCTCGCTGCCCTTCACTCGCCGCCAGTTTCTCAATCGTTCGCTGGCGCTGATCTCGACCATCGGCACCGCGCCGGCGTTCCTCTCGCGCAGCTCGCTGCTGTTAGCTTCACCCACACCCGGCAACACGCCCGGCAAAGACGAAGGCCGCATCCTCGTGGTCGTGCAGCTTTCCGGCGGCAACGACGGGCTCAACACCGTCATTCCCTGCGGTTTGCCCACCTACTACAAGATCCGCCCCGGTATCAGCGTGCCTGAAAAACAGGTGCTTCTGCTCGATGAAACCAACGGCGTCGGCATTCACCCGAGCATGACCGCCCTGCAGGAAATGATCGGCCAGAAGCGGGCGGCCATCATCCAGGGCGTCGGTTATCCCAACCCCAATCATTCCCACTTCGCTTCCATGGACATCTGGCACAGCGGCGTGAACCTCGACGAAGATCAGCCCGTGCGCGTGCCCCACGGCACCGGCTGGATCGGCCGAGCATTGGACAGCAAGCCGCTGAAGTCCGACGTGTGCATGGACTGCATCGCCATCGGCTCCGAAGCCCCGCCCGCCACCAAGGGCCGCATCGTGCAGCCGGTGGCCTTCGAGCGCAGCGATATGTTCCGCTGGGCCGGTGAAAGTGACGAGCAGCTCGATGCGGTGTATCAGCAGTTGCAGCAGGCGCCCGAGATGGACACATCCGGGGGCGCCGCGTCGTTTGTCTTCCGCACGGCGATGGACGCCCAGGTCGCATCGGACAAGGTGCGCAAGGCCGTCGGGCGCAAGAACGAAACACAACTGCCCAACAGCACTCTTGCCCGACAGTTGGCCGCCGTCGCCAACATGATTCGTGCTGAACTTCCCACACGGGTTTACTACGTGGCCATGGGCGGTTTCGACACGCATGCCAACCAGACCGGCCGCCAGCCCAACCTGCTGCGTGATTTCTCCGAGGCGATGGCAGCCTTCTACGCTGAACTGGATGCCACCGGCCACGGTGATCGCGTGGTGAGCGTGGCCTTCAGCGAGTTCGGCCGCCGCGCCGCCCAGAACGCCTCCCAGGGCACCGACCACGGCGAGGCCGGCCCGGTCTTTGTCTTCGGCGATCATCTTGCAGCGGACTTTACTTCCGGGGGCGGCCTGATCGGCGAACATCCTTCGCTGGACAAACTCAACGACGGCAACCTTGCTTACCACACCGACTTCCGCAGCGTTTACAGCGAATTGCTCGCCAACTGGATGCAGCTCGACGCCAAGGTCGCCCTCGGCCGCGCCTATCCCCCGCTGAAACTGATCAACGTCTGATCTTTACCCCACACGCCCACCCCCAAGGCCGCCCCACTTCAGTGGGGCGTACATCGCGCCGTCTCCGCATGCGTTCTGCGCGCATCACCGCTATCATCTCCAGTCCATGCAAATTCGTAACTTCTGCATCATCGCCCACATTGACCACGGCAAGTCCACGCTTGCCGACCGTCTGCTGCAGCGCACCGGGGCCGTCAGCGACCGTGAAGCCCGGGCCCAGACCCTTGACGACATGGACCTGGAACGCGAACGCGGCATCACCATCAAGGCCTCGGCCGTCACCGTCGGCTACGAACTGGCCGGCGAGCAATACATGCTCAACTTTATCGATACGCCCGGGCACGTGGACTTCCACTACGAGGTCAGCCGGGCGCTGACCGCCTGCGAAGGCGCGGTGCTGGTGGTCGATGCCTCGCAGGGCGTCGAAGCCCAGACGGTGGCCAACGCTTATCTGGCCATCGATGCCGGGCTCGAAATCATCCCCGTGATCAACAAGATCGATCTGCCGGGGGCGCGGCCCGAATATGTCGCCCTCGAGGTCGAATCCATCCTTGGCCTGCCCGCTGACGACTGCATCTTCTGCTCCGCCAAAACAGGCCAGGGCATCGATGAACTGCTGCAAGCTATCTGCACCCGTCTGCCCGGCCCCCCGGAAGGCGGACAGAAAACCCAGGCCCTGATCTTCGACAGCGAGTACAACGACTACCGCGGCGTCATCGTTTACTTTCGACTCAAAGGCGGCCAGCTCCAGGTCGGCGACAAGATCCGCACCATGGGCACCGGGCGCACGTACAACATCACCGAACTGGGCAAGTTCACACCCAAGCCCACGCCCTACAAGCAGCCGATGTCCGCCGGCGAAGTGGGCTACCTGGTTGCTTCCATCAAGACGCTCGACGACGTGCACATCGGCGACACCATCACCCGCGACATCGATCCCGCCGACGCCCCGCTGCCGGGTTACAAAGAGCCGCAGCACATGGTGTTCTGCGACTTCTATCCAGCCGGCGACACGCAGTACGATCACCTGCGCGACGCCATCGATCGTCTGCATCTCAACGATGCCTCGTTCACCTATGAGCCGACCAGTTCCGATGCCCTGGGCTTCGGCTTCCGCTGCGGCTTCCTGGGCATGCTGCACATCGAGATCATCCAGGAGCGCCTGGAGCGCGAGAGCAACGTCAACATCGTGCAGACCGCGCCCACGGTGACCTACGAGGTGGCCTTGAAGGGCGATGTGGATGAGGTGATTCAGATACATAATCCCGCGGATCTGCCCGATCCCTCGCGCATCCGCGAGGTGCGCGAGCCGATCGTGGACATGGAGATCATCACGCCCACCGAATCCATCGGCGACCTGATGCGCCTGTGCGAAGGCCGCCGCGGACGATACAAGAAGCAGACTTTTCTCTCGGCCACCCGACAGATCCTCGAGTACGAACTGCCGCTGGCGGAGATCATCTACGACTTCTACGACAAGCTGAAGTCCATCACGCGGGGTTATGGAACCATGGACTACACCTTCGTCGGCTTCCGGGCCGACAAGCTCGTGAAGATGGACATCCTGGTCAACGGCGATCGCGTCGATGCTTTGAGCGTGATCGTGCATCGTGACAAGGCGGAGTATCGCGGCCGGGCCTTGCTGCAACGGCTGAAGAAGGAAATCGATCGCCACATGTTCGAGATCCCGTTGCAGTGCGCGGTGGGCGGCAAGATCATCGCCCGCGAATCGATCAAGGCCATGCGCAAGAACGTGACCGCCAAGTGCTACGGCGGCGACGTCTCGCGCAAACGCAAACTGCTGGAGAAACAGAAGGAAGGCAAGAAGCGCATGAAGCGAGTCGGCACCGTCGACATCCCGCAGGAAGCGTTCATGA
>CAYYGM010000224.1:0-3389 GCA_964471555.1 uncultured Phycisphaeraceae bacterium | reverse complement strand
AAATGGGGCAGGATATCCTCCGCCTTACGGCCGCCGGTCAGCATCAGGGCCGCCTGTTCATCGGGGAAATTCTTGTAAAAGACATACATGCACGTGCCCATGAACATGAAGATGGCCCAGACCGGAATGCTCATGACGGTGCATAGCCAGATGCTCTTGCGGGCTTCACTGGCGGTTTTAGCTGCGACGTAGCGCTGCACGTTGCTTTGGCTGGTGCAGTATTCCGTCAACCAGTTGGTCATGCCCATCACGATCATCAGCAGGATGCTCTTGTGGGCCAGGTCATCAACCCAACGGGTGGGTTCGATGGCTCCCGTGGTTGAATTCAAATCACCCACGGACAGCTTGTGATCCGCCCAGGCGGTACTCAGCACTTCACCCAGCCCGCCGGGGATATGCATCAGCAGCAGCACCAGGATCGCCAGTCCACCGCCCAGCAGCACAATGCTCTGGATGGCATCCGTCCAGATTACGGCATTCAATCCGCCGACCACCGTGTATCCTGCGGTGATGACGCCGGCGATCAGAATGCACAGGTTGGGATCAAGCCCGGTGATTGTTTTGATGACCACGGAGAAAAGAAACAAAACGGCGCTGAGCCGAAGCAGCATGTAGATGGCAAACATGCTGGCGCTGTAAAGGCGCACACCGGGTCCGAAGCGGGCCTCCAGATATTCATAAGCGCTGGTGACGCGAGATTTGCGATACAGCGGCACGAAGAACATCCCCGCAAACAGAATCGCCAAAGGCAGGACCAGGGCGGGCAGAAAACGCAAGTAAGCTGTTTTGTAGGCATCTGCCGGGTGCGCGATGAAGGTGATCGAACTGATATGCGCTCCAACCAGGCTCAGGCCCAGCAAAAAGCCGCCGTGGCTGCGACCTCCGGCGAAGTATTCATCCGTGCTCTTGTTGCGCCAGGCGAAATAGATGCCAATGCTCGCCATGGCCAGCAGGTACACAACGATGATGATCTGATCTATCCAATTCAAAGTCACGGGTCGCTCCTTAACCTGAGTGAAATTGCGCTCACAGCTTGAATGACTGCCAAAGGCGAAGCGCTGTGTCGAGGCTCCATGTCAGCCGAAACCGGTATTGACATCATCAATCGCTTCCCTTGCCCTGTCGCAGCCAGGCCAGGTTGAACTGATAATGAATTCCACTGGAGATCAGTTGAATCACGCCATCGGGTGTCTGCGTGGCGGCAAGGTAACCGCGCGGCTCCGCATGCGTTTCATCCATGACAAACTTGCCCGTCCAGGCGTGGCCGTCAAGTTCTCTGCGCTTGCCGTCACTGATCAAGCGCCATATCGGCCATGTCTGGCCCTCATCGAACGACAGAGCCGCGAACATACCGAACACGCGACGCACCTGGCCATCCGGCATGGTCAGCTCCATGCCCGCAAAGTCAGGTTGCAGCTTGGCCTGGTGAGTGAACGAGATCAGCAGCAGCGGCCCTTCCTGCAGTCGCATCAGGACCAGTCGCTGGCCCGGCCCGTCGATCACGGGAAATGGACTGGCGGAATAGCTCCAAGTCCGGCCCATGTCGGTTGAAATGCTCTGAGGCAGGCGATCCTCAATCGGATTGCTGCGGCCGATCGCAAACAGCCTGCCGTCGTGTAACTGCACCACACCCGCGTGAAGGCCCGCGATCCAGTGACCTGTCAAACCCGCCTCAAACTTCGGAGTCGGTGCGTCGATGCTATGATCAGTCCAGGTGGCTCCTTCATCCGTGCTGATCTTGATGGTTGATCCATATCCTTTGCCGTATTTGAAAGGGTCTTCACTCTCGCCCACCACGTCACATGCAAACAGGAGGTAGCCCTCACGCGTGCGGATCGGGCCGGCAATGACCTGATTGCGTCCGGTGCGATGTTCGGGATCGATGATGCGCGTCTGCCAGGTAACACCATTGTCCTGGCTGGAGCGCATCACCAGTGCGAGTTTGCCCCATGTGCCGTCGCTTCCCAGGCCGTTGAAATGATAGAGCGTGTCCCGGCCATTCCACCACAGTGCCGATCCGTGCTCATTGCGATCGGCAGCGTTCCAGAATACCGATGGCTTGTCCCATTGATCGTGCCCCTTGCGCAAACGGGCCGCGGCAACGGTTAACTCCCGGCCGGGCTCGCGTATGGTGCTGTACCAGATGGCCAGCAAATCGCCGTTGGGACAGGCGGTGATCGCCGGTTGATGATTGTGGCCGTTGTAAAGGGGGCCTTGTTCTCCAGCGGGAATCCGAACAAATGACCTGGGCTCAGCGAAGTATGGCACATCCGGATCGGGGCCGTCAAACCAATCACAACGCTGCTGGGCAACGTCCTGCGCCCACAAGGGGACATCTGCCGCTGCAGGTTCAGTTGACGGCTCCTCTGCCATCACCACGCGAAAACCCACCAGCCAGTTTCGGTCCTCCGGCAGCAGACTCATACGGTTTGCGGATCGGAGATATTGCTTTTCCGTGTGGTGGCTGCCGCCCCTTGTCACACGGCCGTCGCCAGATGATCGCCCCACCGGATCTTGCTGATTTTCCGCGGGGTACGGTCCATACCAGTCCAGGCACCATTCTTCCACGTTGCCGTGCATATCGTGCAGCCCCCAGGCGTTGGGCGGGCTGGCGGCCACGGGAAGATCGATGGCGACCTGCTCCCAGGCGGTTTTCTGCGCACGTTCGTATGCCTCCGGCAGATCATCGCCCGTGTGATAGGCCGTCGTTGTTCCCGCCCGGCATGCATACTCCCACTCAGCTTCAGTCGGCAACCGATAGGTCGCGCCTTCTTTCCTGCTGAGCCATTGGCAGAACGCAATCGCGTCGTGCCAGCTCACATAGACCACGGCATCATCATCTCCGGTGGACACGCCATGTTTGCCGCGCAACTGCTTGTGATCGGGATCGAACTGCTCGTATTGACTGTTGGTCACCTCGGTGGCAGTCATGAAAAACGGCTGCGTGATGCGCACCCGGCGCACAGGTTGCTCATCATACTCACCGTCGTTACTACCCATGGCAAACTCACCTGCCTCGATGCGCACCAAGGTCATGCCCAGCGTGTTGGTCATCGGGGCATCGCCGGGCATCCCTGGCGCTTGTGCGGCGACGACGGTCAGCAAACCAAGCCGGCAGAGGTTCATGATCCGTCTCATCATGTTCGCTCACTTTTGACTTGGGTTGACCTGCACACACATGTCCTGTCACGTGATCTGACATTCGGCTTTGACGGGGTGGTTCAATATAGGCCCGCGGCAGGGTCAAGTCATCTGTTGCGTATTATATTTATAAACTACATGGGGTCAATAGACGCAATATTTGCGGAAATTGCTTGACGGGCAGGGGGCAAACTGCTACTGTCGAGCTGTCCGCTGAATGGGAGGTCGAAGCGTCGAAGACCGACAGA
>CAYYGM010000223.1:0-3404 GCA_964471555.1 uncultured Phycisphaeraceae bacterium | reverse complement strand
CATGTTCGGCGACATCATCACCGACCTGGGCGCCGCAATCGCCGGCGGCATGGGCATCGCCGCGTCCGGCAACCTGAACCCGAATTTTCTGCCCGGCAGCAAAGACTCTTCCGGCGGTCCGAGCATGTTTGAACCCGTGCACGGCTCATCGCCCGACATCGCCGGCCAGAACAAAGCTAATCCGCTGGCCGCCATCGACTCGCTCGCCCTGTTGCTGATGGAAACGGGAAGAGCCCGCGGCAACGACGTCTGGCTCAAAGCCGGTCAGCGCGTAACGGCCGCCGTGCAGAAGGTCACGCCCAGGTTTGCCGGCAAAAAGCTCGACCGCTCCGGCTTCTCGACCAGCGAGATCGGGCAGATGGTTCTTGATGCGCTGTAAAGGACGGGTATCGGGTATCGGGATTCGGGTTTCGGGCAGAAAACAACGGTGTTTTTCAACTCCCGATACCCGATACCCGACACCCGATACCCGATCGATGAACACGCAAGCGATCCATTGCGAGCAACTGACGCGGCGCTACGGGCGACGCATCGGGATCGAAGCGCTGAATCTCGATGTGCCGCGCGGGGCGATCTTCGGATTCCTCGGGCCCAACGGGGCGGGCAAAACCACGACCATTCGGCTGCTGATGGGCATGCTGCGTCCGCATGGGGGGCGGGCGCAAATCTTCGGCGATGATTGCTGGCGGCACAGCGCGGCGATCAAGCGCGCGGTCGGCTACCTGCCCGGCGACCTGCGGCTGTATCCGTACATGACCGGCCGATCGGCCCTGCGCTGCTTCGGACACATCCGGGGAGAGAACCTTCAAGGACAAGGCGAGGCACTGGCGGAGCAGTTCAAGCTGGACCTGGACGTGAAGGTCGGGCGCATGTCGCGCGGCACGCGGCAGAAGCTGGGGCTGGTGCTGGCCATGGCGCATCGGCCGAAACTGCTGATCCTCGATGAGCCGAGCAACGGGCTGGACCCGCTGATGCAGCGGCAGTTGCACGATCTGCTGCGGCAGCAGGCGCGCGAAGGGGCGACGGTTTTTTTTCCAGTCACACGCTCAGCGAGGTCGAGCAGTTGTGCGATCGCGTGGCGATGGTGCGGCAGGGGCGGATCGTGGCTGACGACAACCTGCAATCGCTGCGGAGCAAAGCGCCGCGACGGGTGACGATCGTGTTCGAGGCCCAGGCGGCCCACGAACCGCCGGCGGGTTTGCGCATCGAACAGCGCGACGGGCTGTGTTGGCAGTGCGAGTGGGTGGGTGATGCTGGGCCGTTGGTTCAGTGGGCGGCCGGGCAATCGTTGCGCGATCTGACGATCAACGAGCCGGACCTGGAGGTGATGTTCCATCGCCACTACCACGCGGAGGGCGAGGCGTCATGATGGGCGGACTGTTGCTCAAGACGTGGCGGGAAACGCGCTGGCTGACGGTGTTCTGCTGCGCGGCGATCCTGGTGGCAGAGGTGGTGCTGACCGGCATCGTGCCCCGTTTCCAGCAGAACCTGCCGATGATGCTGACCGGCTTCCCGTTCATGCGCGACCTGCTCGGGGGCTTGCTGGGCATCAAGATTCGCGACACGGTTTCGCCGGCGGTGTTCTCGGCCATCCTGTGGGTGCATCCGGTGGTGTTCGTCATCCTGTGGTCGCACCAGGTGATCTTTCACACGCGCTACCCGGTGGCGGAGATCGATCGCGGCACGATCGACCTGTTGCTGGGGTTGCCCGTGTCGCGCTGGCGGGTGTATGTGTGCGAAGCACTGGCGGCGACGATGTCGGTGGTGCTGGTGATGGGCTTCGCGGTGGCGGGACACCTGATCGGGCGATCGTTTGCCAAAAGCGGTTTCTATCCGCCGATGGGGCAGATCGGGATCGTCCTGGTCAACCTGCTGCTGTTGCTGCTGGCGATCGGGGGGATCACGAGCCTGCTTTCGGCCGTCTGCAACCGGCGAGGTCATGCCATCGGTTGGGCGGTGGCGGTGCTGGCCGCTTCAAGCCTGGTCAGCTTCGCAGCCCAATGGTGGCCGCGCCTGGAGACGCTGGCGAAGCTGAGCGTGGTGGATTATTACGGACCGGCGGGCGTGCTGATGGGTCGGGGTTGGCCGGTGCGGAACATGATCGTGATGGCGGTGGTGGCTGTGGTGAGCTGGGTGCTGGGGGCGTGGATCACGGCGCGGCGGAGCATCTGCACGGTGTGAGCCTGGGCCGGGGCTCAAACTGTCGACGACGAGCCGTCCGTTCCGCATTAAACTATGGCCATGCGCTGCCCGTATTGTCATGATGACAATGACAAGGTGATCGACTCGCGGGCCACCGACGGGGGCAAGGCGATTCGCCGGCGGCGCGAGTGCGTGGCCTGCGGCAAGCGCTTCACCACCTACGAGCACGTCGAGCGCAACAACCGCATCATGGTGATCAAGAAGGACGACTCGCGCGTGCCCTATGACCGCCAGAAAGTGCTGGGCGGTCTGGAAAAAGCCTGCTACAAGCGGCCGATCGCGGCCGCGACGCTGGAGAAGATGGTTGACGAGATCGAGGAGAAGCTGTTTCAGTCCGGTCGTCGCGAGGTGGCGGCCATCGACATCGGCCGCATGGTGGCCGAGCGTCTCAAGCGCCTCGACCCGGTGGCTTACATCCGCTTTGCCAGCGTGTACATGCAGCTTCGCAATCTCGACGACCTGATGGACGAAGCCCGCGAGGTCCAGCAACAGGTGACGCCGCCGATCGGCCCCGATCAGGGCCAGCTTTTCTGATCTGAGCATTTCTCGCCGCGGCATGTTCCGGCTGCGCCGCAACGATCGTAAGCTCTTTTCTCAAAGCACTTTAGGCACCGTGATTTTTGCGTGTTCACTCTTCCCTTGCGGCAGGCGATCGGTTAGAATGATTCAATTGTCCGTCACGGGGGCACTTCTTGCCGCAGGAGACCATCGCCATGAACCAGGTCAAGCAAATCCTTGAGCGCAAGGGAAGCAGCATTGTCAGCATTCGTCCCCATGCCACCGTGCTGGAAGCAGCCGCCCGCATGAATGAGCACCAGGTCGGGGCCCTGGTGGTCCAGGAGCAGGATCGGGTCGTGGGCATGTTCACCGAGCGCGATGTGCTTCGCCGCGTGGTGGCTGAGCGGCGTGATCCGGCCGAAACCACGGTCGATCTGGTGATGACCCGGGACGTGATCTGCTGCCGCGATCACAACGACATCGACGAGGCCCGCAGTCTGCTGATGCAGAAGCGCATCCGCCATCTTCCCGTGCTCGACGATAACGATCGGCTGGTCGGGCTGATCTCCATCGGCGACCTGAACGCCTGGCAACTGGACGGCCACGAGATCAAGATCCAACACCTGGAAGCCTACATTTACGGCCGGGTCTAAGTTCGACTTTCGCACTTTTCGGAGGCTGTGATGGCTTGATGATCTACAAAT
>CAYYGM010000222.1:0-3410 GCA_964471555.1 uncultured Phycisphaeraceae bacterium | reverse complement strand
CTTCGCGGTGCTCGGCGGTGCGGTGGCCATCGGCGTCGGCTTCGGGGCCCAGAACCTGTTCAACAACCTGATCCGCGGCCTGATCATCATGCTTGAACGCCCTATCCGCATGGGCGACATCGTTGAGGTCGATAATTATCAGGGCAAGATCGAGGAGATCGGCAACCGCTGCACGCGCGTGCGCCGCTCCGACGGCGTCGATCTGCTGGTGCCCAACAGCAGCTTCCTCGAGCAGACGGTGATCAACTGGACGCTGTCGGATGCCGACGTGCGGGGCAAGGTGGCGGTGGGTGTGATGTACGGCTCACCCACCGAGCAGGTGCGCGATATCCTGCTGGAAGCTGCGGCCGGCAACGAGCGTGTGCTGACCAATCCCGAGCCGCTCGTGATCTTTGATGATTTCGGCGACAACGCCCTGGTCTTTGAGCTCTATTTCTGGTCCCGCATTTCGCGCCCGATGGACCTGCGCAAAGTGCAGAGTGAGCTTCGCTTCACCATCGATGCGGCCATGCGGCAGGCGGGCATCGTCATCGCCTTCCCGCAGCGCGACCTGCACCTGGATACGTTGCGGCCGCTCGAGGTGAAAATGATCAAGGAAGCATGATGAGACTTGGGCGAACCATCGGCGATGCCATCGACAACCTGGTCGGCACCAGCGCCCGCGCTCTGCTGACGCTGCCGGGGTTGGGACACAAGAACCACGGCAAGCAGCGGCACACACGCCCGGGGGCGCGGCCGGGCATCGAATCGCACGAAGAGATGCACGTGCAGCCGTCACCGCAGCAGGTGGCGATCCACGTGATCGAATACAACCGCCAGAGCGTGCGCCGCCGCGATGTGACGCTGGACGAGTTGCCTGGATTTCTGGCAGAGCCCGAGCCGGCTGATGTCTCGGTGCGCTGGATCAACGTGGACGGCCTGCACGCCTGGGTGGTGCAGCGTTTCCGCGAGGCTTTCGGCTATCACACGCTGGAGGCGGAGGATGTGCTGCACGTGCCGCAGCGGCCGAAGGTCGAGCGCGACGCCGGGCGGCTGTTCATCATCATCCGCATGACGCAATTGCTGGAGGCTCACCAACCGGCCAGCGAGCGGGTGGGCCTGTTCATGCACGGCAAGACGGTGGTGACCTTCCAGGAGCGGGCCGGCGACGTGTGGAATCCGATCCGCCAGCGCATCGACACGGCAGGCACGCGCCTGCGCGGGGGCGGGCCGGACTATCTGGTGTACACGCTGCTCGATGCGATCGTGGACCACGGCTTTCCCATCCTGGAGCAATACGGCGATCAACTCGAGGCGCTGGAGCGGCGGATTCTCAAGAAAGCCTCGCCGAAGGAACTGGCTCACATCAACGCCATCAAGCGCGAGCTGTCTCTGCTCCGCCGCGTGATGTGGCCCATGCGCGAGATGCTGGCCTCGCTCAGCAGTGAGCAGACCAGCGAGTTCAACCCCACTACCCGCATGTTCCTGCGCGATGTGTACGAGCACACGGTGCAGATCGTCGATCTGGTTGAGACGTTCCGCGAGATGGCCTCCAGCCTGACCGACCTGCACATGAGCGTGATCAGCAACCGCATGAACGAGGTGATGAAGGTGCTGACCATCATCGCCACGCTGTTTATTCCCATCACGTTTCTGGCCGGCATTTACGGGATGAACTTCGAGTACATTCCCGAACTGCACTGGCACTACAGCTATGCCGCGTTCTGGGGCGTGTGCGTGCTGATCACCGTGGGGCTGCTGATCTACTTCAAACGCAAGGGTTGGCTCGGGTGAGCAGGCCGCTGCGCAACACTTCGTCCTCCGATGCGACAACTGCGGCAAAAAGTGACGTGAGCCGATCGGTCAACTCGACCGAGAGTGCTTTGCAGTCTTTGCGACAGGTTGTTGTGATGGGCAGCCCCCGCAGTCGCATGCACGTTTTGGCGGACACCAGATACCAGTCCGGTACCACCAGGTTATGGATTGCCATCAACGCGTTGAGCCATGCGGTCGCCTGCTGCGCATCGGCGTCAGGCCGGCACAGCGCTGAGGCCAGCAGCGTGGAGAAGTTGGCCGCAGTGCCGCTGTGACCGGTGGCCCCGTAGGTCAACGCCTGGCGGAGCAGGCCGTTGTTGGCATTGAACAGACAACAGCTCGTGCCCTGCATGGCTTTGATTTTGGCTTTCTGCTGAACCGGGTCGCGGCTGGTTTCCTTGAGCCAGATGAATCGGCCGGTGTGTGCCAACCGCCCCACCGCTGCCGGCGAAAGCAGGCGATGGTAGGGCTGCGGGCACTCGTATAATCCAAACGGGACACCCGGCGCGGCCTCGGCGAAACGCTCCAGCCGCTCGCACAGCAAGTCCTCCGGCTCATTGGGACCGGCAAATTCACCCGTCACCAGCACCACGCAGGTCGCGCCCAGCTCAGCCAATTGCCTGGCGACTTGCATCCGCGACGGTTCATCCCCCTGCCCGATCGCGCCCACGACCACCGGCACGCGCCCGGCGGCTCGACGCAACACGGCGCGTGCGATGTCTATCTTTTCCTTGTCATCCAACTGGTAAACTTCGCTCGATCCGCAACAGGCGAACAAGCCGGTGCAACCGGAATTGATGTGATAGTCCGTCAGCGCGTCCAGCCCCTTAAAGTCAACCGACCGATCCTCACGCATCGGCGTCAACATCACCGGCCAGGTCCCGAACCACGAATGGGATGACTGGGGAAAACTCATGGCTTGATTTCCTCACGGATCGACTGCAAGGTCAACCCGGGAATGGGCGGCTTGTCGTTGCCGAACAGCAATGCAGCCGGCAGCGTCACAGCGGCCAATGTAAGGTTCACCAGGGTGCGAGTCCAGAATGGATGGACCATGATCTGCCACGCTTCGGGCAGCCAGGCGAACTGGTTCAACGTCAGGTACACGTTGATCACAATCGCCGCCATCAGGCCGATCATCATGGCACGGTAACCGACGCGCGGCACGAAGAACCCCATCAGGTACATGGCCAACAGGCATCCGCCGAACAACGATGCCGCGATCAGGCCCAGGTTGACGATGCTCTCGCGCGGCACGAAGTGCAAAATCACCGCGCCGACGATCATGACAAACCCAACCGTGGCGGAGATCCACTTGGCAGCCCGAAAGTAAAACCGCTCCGAGCGTCCGACATGGGTGTAACGCCGCAGGACATCGGTGACGGCAACGGAAGATAAGGCATTGATCGCCGAGTCGAGCGTGGACATCGCAGCCGCCAGGCAACCGGCGACGATCAGGCCGGTCAGCCCGATCGGCACCCTGACTTTCAGGAAGTGGGCGACCACCTCTTCGCCGCGCATTCCCGCCACCGCCGGGTCGGGATGGACGAGATAGAACACGTACAGGCTCTTGCCGATGAAGATGACCGCGTAGTCCTCCTTGAGGTAGAGCCCGT
>CAYYGM010000221.1:0-3456 GCA_964471555.1 uncultured Phycisphaeraceae bacterium | reverse complement strand
ATTCGAATTTCGTCATTCGAATTTCCCCGTCGCGCTTGCACGCCGGGCCGGATTAACATAGAAAATCGCCCTCAACCGAAGGGATTGGCATGAACGACAATGAAAAGGTAGCGATCGTCACCGGCGGAGCCCGCGGGATCGGCCGCGAGATTGTCATCCGGTTGCTGGAGATGGGCATGACCGTGGTGCCGGTCGATCTGCAGGCCGATCTGCTGGCCAAGCTGCCGCAGGAACTGGGCGCGCCCGCGGGCAAGCTCGACTGCCGCAAGCTGGACGTGACCGACAGCGAAGCCTTCACCGCCCTGGTCGGCGACGTGGTTGAGAAGTACGGCCACCTCGACGTGCTGGTCAACAATGCCGGCATCACCCGTGACGGTCTGCTGATGCGCATGACCGACGAAAACTGGGAACTGGTGCTCAAGGTGAATCTGACCAGCGCCTTCATCGGCACGCGGGCAGCGTCCAAGTACATGGTGCAGCAGCGCGGCGGCTCAATCATCAACATGTCCAGCTACTCCGGCCTCGAGGGCAACCGCGGCCAGGCCAATTACTCGACCTCCAAGGCCGGGCTGTTGGGCCTGACCAAGACCACCGCCAAGGAACTGGCTTCCAAGAACGTCCGCTGCAATGCCGTGGCCCCCGGGTTTATCCAGACCGAGATGACCGAGGTGCTGCCGCAGCAGGCCAAGGACATGGCGATGGCCCAGATTCCGTTGCAGCGCTTCGGCAAACCGCGCGACATCGCCAATGCCGTGGCCTTTCTGGCATCGGAGGATTCAGCGTACATCACCGGCCAGGTGCTCAGCGTGGACGGGGGCATGCACACCTGAGGCCGCACGCCGCCGCGTAGGGCGGTAAAATGACCCCAAGCCGCCACTTGTGACGGCTGAATCGACACGATATAGTCCAGTCCGCACTGGCGGATTGGCCGTGAAGAACCAAACCCTAACCCACCGCCCCCCGTAGGCTGGTGCTACAGGAGAAGCCCGATGGACGAAAAGGAAATCGAAGAAAAGGTTATTTCGATCGTCGCCGAGCAAATGGGCGTGGACAAGGGCGAGATCAATCGCGATACCTCGTTTGTCAACGACCTGAATGCCGACAGCCTCGACACCGTCGAGCTGGTGATGGAATTCGAGGACGAGTTCGAGACTTCCATTCCCGATGAGGAAGCCGAGAAGATCGACACCGTCGGCAAGGCCATCGACTACATCAAGGCTCACGTCAACAACGCGTAAGCCCCAGGCAGTCGCTTTCACCTGTCCGCGTCGTCGGCCTGACCGCTGCGGCGCGGAACGTTGATCGTATCCCATGAGTCAACCGCGTCGTGTTGTCATCACCGGACTGGGCTGGGTCACCAGCCTCGGTCACGAGGTCGAATCCGTCTGGGCTGACCTGCTGGCAGGCCGCTCCGGCGTCAAGACCATCTCGCGCTTCGACACCACCCAGTACAGCACCAAAATCGGCGGCGAAATCCCCGACTGGGACCACCCCAACATCAGCGTCCGCGATGCCAAGCGTCTCGACCGCTTCGGCCAGTTCGCCCTCAATGCCGCCATCGATGCGGTCAACGACAGCGGCCTCGACTTCTCCAAAGAGAACCCCTGGCGCTGCGGATCCATCATCGGCTCCGGCATCGGCGGCATCGAGGAGTTCGAGCAGGGCTACCGCAAACTGCTGGAAAAAGGCCCCGATCGCGTCAGCCCCTTCATGGTCCCCAAGCTGATGTGCAATGCCGCACCCGGCAATGTTTCGATCCATTACGGCATCAAGGGCCCCAACTCCGCACCCACCAGCGCCTGCGCCTCGGCCGCCCACGCCATCGGTGAAGCACTCGACACCATCCACCACAACGCCACCGACATCATGATCGCCGGCGGCAGCGAAGCGGCCTTGACTCCGCTGGGGCTGGCCTGCTTCGTCGCGCTCAAGGCGTTGTCCAAGCGCAACGACGATCCGCTGCACGCTTCGCGCCCCTTTGATAAGGATCGTGACGGCTTCATCCTCTCCGAGGGGGCCGGCATCGTGGTCCTGGAAGAGATGGAGCACGCCAAGGCCCGCGGCGCGAAAATCTACTGTGAACTGCTGGGCTGGGGACAGTCGGCTGACGGCTCGCACATCACCGCGCCTGATGAACAGGGCCGCGGGGCGGCCAAGGCGATGGAATGGGCCCTGGCGGATGCGGGCAAAAACCTCGACGAAGTGGATTACATCAACGCTCACGGCACCAGCACCGGGCTGGGCGACCTGGCGGAGACACGAGCCGTCAAGCTCCTGTTCGGCGATCGTGCCAAACAGTTCCCCGTCTCCAGCACCAAGAGCATGACCGGCCACCTGCTGGGCGCATCCGGCGGCGTGGAGGCGGTCATCGTGGCCAAGACCATCCAGACCGGCAACATCTGCCCCACCGTCAACCTCGACAACCCCGACGAGGAATGCGATCTGGACTACGTCCCCCACACCGCCCGCGACACCGGCGGCAAGGTCAAGGTAGCCATGAGCAACAGCTTCGGCTTCGGCGGCCACAATGTCTCGCTGGTCTTCGGAAAACTGTGAACGCGACCGTTTAGCGTGCGAGCTTGCTCGCACAACGCCGAGCAAGCTCGGCGGCTAAACAAACCCGACACCGCGCAGCCGGTTGCTAAAAAACGTTAAACCCGTTAGAAAAAGGGGCTGCATTCAACAGCCGCCCACGCGGTCCCAACCCAAGCTTTTACGTGTTCACTGAAACTATAAACTGAGGATTCACAAGCACATGTCCAGAACTTTCAATGGCGGCGGCCGATACCTGTTCACCAGCGAATCGGTCTCCATGGGCCACCCCGACAAGGTTTCCGACCAGATTTCCGATGCCGTGCTCGACAGTCTGCTCAAGGCTGACCCCTATGCCCGCTGTGCCTGCGAAACCCTCTGCACCACCGGCCTGGTGGTCGTGGCCGGCGAAGTCACCGTCCATAACGCCAAGGGCATCGCGGCTCTCGACAACATTGAAAACACCGTCCGCCAGACGCTGCGCGGCATCGGCTACACCGACCCGGCCATGAAGTTCGACGCCGACAGTTGCGCCGTGATCCGCACCATCCACGGCCAGAGCGCCGACATCGCCATGGGTGTCGATCGCGAAGGCGCCGGCGACCAGGGCATGATGTTCGGCTTTGCCTGCCGTGAAACGCCCGCTCTCATGCCGATGCCGATCTACCTGGCCCATCGCCTCGTCGAGCGCCACGCCAAAGTGCGCGAACAGAACACCATCAAGGGCCTGCGCCCCGACGCCAAGAGCCAGGTCACCATCGAGTACGAGGACGGCAAGCCGCTGGGCATCCACACCGTCGTGCTCAGCACCCAGCACGCTCCCATGTGGAACGGCCCCCGGAAGCAAGCCGAGCTGAAGAAGCAGGTGATCAAGCACATCATCGAGCCGGTGATGCCCAGGAAGCTGTACGACCGGCGCAAGGT
>CAYYGM010000220.1:0-3628 GCA_964471555.1 uncultured Phycisphaeraceae bacterium | reverse complement strand
GGTGAGCGGTCAGGCGGTCGGGGTGTTGCGGCTCAAGCGGTCGAGTTGGGCCTGGTCCATCCAGGGCAGTTGTTCGAGGTTGCGACGCAGGGAGGCGGGCATGGGTTTGCCTTGTCGCTCATAACGCGGGCGGCTCTTCCAGCGACGGTGCATCCACAGATATTGATCAGGCCGCATACGCACCATCATCTCGATGGCACGGTTGTAACGGGCGGTGATGTAGTACAGCGGGTCCGGCTGGTCGGCCCAGTCCTGCGGCTCGATCATGTCCGCGACACCCATCTCGTAGCGGAAGGCGGGGCCCAAGGCGTCGTGTGCGGGAATGCGATGGGCGTAGCCGCAGATGATCGGCACGTTCTGGTTCATGGCCAGCAGCCCGATGGATTTGTAGGTGCTGGCCATTTTGCCGAAGAAGGGCACGAACATGCCGCGGTCGCCGGCGTTCTGGTCGGCGATGAAGCCCAGCACGCCGCCGTCGGAGAGCACCTGCACCATGCGTTGCGTGGCGTCGAACTTGGTCAGCACGGTCAGGCCGCGCTTCTGGCGAATGCCCAGCAGCCAGTCGTTGATCAGGCGGTTGTCGAGCGGGCGAGCCAGGGCCTCGATGTGAAAGCCCATGGTGGCCAGCAGGTAGCCGAGCACTTCCCAGTTGCCCAGGTGGCCGGTGAGCAGGATGGCGGGCTTGCGTTGCAGCATCAGGCGCAAGGCGGGGGCGAGGTTGCCCAGGCGCACGTGCCGGGGCCAGGTGTCGATGTGCAGCAGGCGCGGCGTGTGGCAGACTTCAACCGCCAGTTGCACGAAGTGCTCGAATGACTGCAGGGCCACCTGCTCGCGCTGGGCGTCGGACCATTCGGGAAACGCGGTGGTCAGGTTGTCCAGGGCCCGCTGGCGGTGGCGACGGTCGAAGCGATACATGGTGCGGCCGACGGCCGCGGCGGTGCGCAGGTTGTCGCGGACACTGAAGCAGGTCAGCGTCATGGCCGCGGTGCGGGCAGCCAGGTATTGCGACCAGAGCGAAAAAGCGTTGGAGGGAGCGGCCATGTGGTTGTAGCGTAAAGCGCAGGGGATTCAGCGTCTAGCGATCATCCCGCAAGGAAGCCCACAGCGACTCGCTGTGGGCTTCGGGGATCATCAGATCAGTTGTCAAAGAAAAAAGGCGCAGGGGGTTGATCGCACCCTGCGCCTTGAGATTTTTTCGGTGTTGGTTTTTCAGCGATCGTAGTAGCCGACCAGGGCCAGGAAGCGGTTCTGGTTCAGCACCGGGATGGTCAGCGAGCGAGCCTCGCCGATCAGCGTCTGGTACTGCTCGTAATTCTTCTTGGCTTCGACGTTCTTGGCGATCAGCACCGGATCGATCACGTCCTGGGGCAGCGCTTCGGGCAGCGGGGGCTCGATGCCCAGCACCAGGTAATCGTCCTCGTAGGTCAACTCGTTGGTCACCTGGCCGCCCCAGCGGCGGACCATCGACTCGACCAGTTGGCGCTCTGCCTCGGTGGCCTGGCCGTCGTGGTTGATGTCGAAGTCGCCGTAGATGCGGAACTTGAAGGACTTGTTGGGATCGTAAACCATGTTGACGATCTGATCGCCTTCCTTGACGATGGCCTTGTAGCCCTTGCGTACGATGCGGGCCAGGCTGGTGGCCGGCTCGACGCTGATCACCTCGATGGTGGCCTTGCCGCGCACGTCCTTGAAATCGTCGGTCTTGATCAGGTCCATGGCGTTGAAGACCTCGAAGGTCAGGCCAAGGGTGATGTGGTCGTTGGAGCCGAGGTTGATGTAAACCTGATCGAGGTTGTCGGTGGTGGCGGTGACTTTGCCGTCCGCCATCACGACGTTCTCGACGCCGCCGGTGCTGCCCTTCTGGCCGCCGCGGGCGATGTCCAGGTCGACGCGAATCTTGGCAAGCTCAGCATCGCGCTGGCGCAGTTGCTGCTCGAGGTCGGCGATCTTCTGATCTTTTTCGCGGCGCAGGTCGGCCAGCTCGGTGCTCAGCTTGTCATCGGAGCCGCGGATGTCGTTGCGGTACTGCTCGAAATCCTTGCTGACCTTGTCGATCTGGGCCCGCAGGTCGGCGATGGTGTCGTTGTAGCTCTTGTCCAGGGCAGCCTTGGATTGCTCGGCAGAGGCAGCCTGGGCCAGGGCCTGGTCGCGAGCCTGCTCAGCCTGCTTGGTGGCGCTTTGAGCAGCGGTCAACTCACGATTCAGCCGATCCACCTCGTCGAACATGGCCTGCGAGATGCCGCGCTGATCGCGTTGCTGCTGCAGGGCCTCGAGGGTGAGGTCGGGCTGCGTGGTGATCAAGCTCTTGAGCTGGGTGTTCTCCTCGGTCACCTGTCCCAACTGGGCGCGATCGGTGGCCTGCTGCTTCTTGGCCGCTTCCAGGTCGGCGTCCGACTTGGACTTGCCGTTGTAGAAGATGACCGCCAGAACGAGGGCGAAGAAGAAGAGGATGATGAAGAACACCATCGCTACTGCCAATCCACCGCCGGTTCGTGCTCGTGCCATGGGTTACTCCAGAGAGACCCGCCGATATCGGGGGTCGGGGCCGGTGAAAAACACGGTTCACTGCGCCGAGCGCAGCGTCACAAGTGTCGCCACTTGGGACACTTTCGTCAAGCCCGCCCCCCGCCCCCGCTCCGGAGCGGCCTGAGGCGGCGGACGGGAACGGGGTCCGTTGCTTTCAGGGCGGCTGTGGCGTATTCTTACACCTTCCGTCGCGGCCAGCGGTCGCATGGGACGCGTAGCTCAATTGGATAGAGCTCCGGTCTACGGAACCGGCGGTTAGAGGTTCGAATCCTCTCGCGTCCGTTTGCAGGGGGCAACACCTGGGATGGCTCCGGGGTTTTTCGGGGAAATGATCCGGGGATGGTTCCGAGGGTTATTCCGGCGACGGACGAGTCCCCGATCAGGTCCAAGCTTGGCATTGTTCCACATCAGGCATACACTACCCGTACCCTCGTGATGATGGTTTTTTCGGGGGTTAATCAGGAGTGAATATGGGGCTTCGTGACGCGATTCTGCATGAGCCGGTGTCCAGCCTGCCGTTGCGCAAGGCGCTGATGATCGAGCCGCAGCGCCCGGTGCGTGAGGCGCTGGACCTGATGCGACGGGAAAAACTGGGCTGCGTGTTTCTGCTGGCCGACAGCGGCCGCCCGACGCGGATGTTCACCGAACGGGTGATGGTGCAACTGCTGGCCAGCGACCCGGACCACCTGGACGATCCGGTGCAGCAGCACGCGATCGATATTGCGTGCCTGGTGAAATTGAGCGATCCGATCAGCCTGGTGCTCAAGCAGATGCAGCAGAGCAACATCCGCTTTGTGTGCGTGGTGGACGAGAAGGATCAAGTGGCGGGTTTGACCGGCCAGCGCGGCGTGATGGAATATCTGGCCGAGCACTTCCCGCGCCAGGTGAAGGTGCACGTGCTGGAGTCGAAGCTGTACATGGATCAGCGCGAAGGCGCCTGATCGCTGCGGCCGCAGTGTGGCGCAAACGCGAAGTTTTCCGATGAATTTGAGTGAGGTTGCCGCATGGCACGTCGATACCGAAGACCAACCGACACGCAGGAATTCGAAGACCCGCTGAGCAACTATGAGCCGCGGGACTACGAAGATGAGTTGGAGCGTTC
>CAYYGM010000219.1:0-3671 GCA_964471555.1 uncultured Phycisphaeraceae bacterium | reverse complement strand
TTCACGCCCGGTGCAACGCCGGCCCCCGGTGTGTTCACCGGGGGCTAAATGGAGCGAGTGACCTTCGTGACCTGCTTCGTGTCCTTCGTGCCATCGTGGCGATTGACCACGTGGCACCGCATTTACACGCGGGAGCAAGGAGGGCACGGCAGTGACATGCGGTGTTACGCTTACGAGGCCAGCGGCGGGGCGCTGCGGTCGCGGATCAGCAGTTGTTCGGCGTCATGCACGGACAGGGGGCGAGCCAGGTAGTAGCCCTGGCCCAGTTGGCAGGACATGGACTTGAGTCGGGCGAGCTGGGTGGCGGTTTCGATGCCCTCGGCGACGACCTGCAGTCCCATGTTGTGGGCCATGGCCACGATGGAGGCCACCAGCGAGTTCTTGTCGGGGCTCTCGTCCAGTTCGCGGATAAAAGCGCGATCGATTTTGACCACGTCGATGGGGAACTGGTGCAGATAGCTGAGCGAGGAATAGCCGGTGCCGAAGTCATCCAGGTGCAGGCTGACGCCGCGGCGCTTCAGTTCGTTGAGGGTGTCGATGGTGTGGCGGTCGTTTTCCAGCAGGGCGCTTTCGGTGATTTCCAGGTGCAGGCAGGCCGGGGACAGGTCGATCTCGTCCAGAAGCTCCATCACTTTGGCGACCAGATCATGCTGGCGGATCTGGTGACTGGAGAGATTGACGGCGATGCTCAGCGGCGGATCGGTGGGGAAGCGTTGCTGCCAGAGCTTCATCTGGCGGCAGGCCTGCTGCAGGACGAACCAGCCGATGGGCACGATCAGTCCCATTTCCTCAGCCACGGGCACAAACTGGGCGGGCGGAATGTCACCGCGCTGGGGATGGCGCCAGCGGACCAGGGTCTCGAAGCCGACCACGCGTTCGTCGGTCAGATGCACGATCGGCTGATAGACCAGGTGCAACTGTTTCAGTTCGATGGCGCGGCGGAGTTCACGTTCGATGGCCAGGCGTTCGACGGCTTCGGCGTGCATGGTCTGATCAAACACGGCAAAGCGGGCGCGGCCTTCACCTTTGGCCCGGTAGAGGGCGGTGTCGGCATCGCGCAGCATGGAGTCGGCACTGGTGACCGAGCCATCATAGACGGCAATGCCGATGCTGGCGGCGGTGAAGACTTCCTGGCCGTTGACCTGCAGGGGCCGGGTCAGCAGCTTCTGAATGCGTTCGGCCACGCGCACCGCGTCGTCACGATGGCGGATGTCTTCCAGGAGGATGGTGAACTCGTCGCCGCCCATGCGGGCCACGGTGTGGGGCAGGTCGGCGCGGGCGATGGTGTCGGTGTTGCGCAGGCTCTGGTGCAGGCGTTCCGCCACGGCGATGAGCAACTGGTCGCCGACCTGGTGGCCGAGGCTGTCGTTGACGACCTTGAAGTGGTCGAGGTCGAGGAAGAGCACGGCAAACTGGAATCCGATGTGTCGCTGGGCGCGGGCGATGCACTGGTCGAGCCGATCCAGCAGCAGGGCGCGGTTGGCCAGGCCGGTGAGCGAATCGTAGAACGCGCCGCGGCGCAGCTCTTCTTCATTGCGTTTGCTATCGGTGATGTCGGTCTGCGAGCCGGCCATGCGAATGGGCTTGCCCTCGGCGTTCATCAGGGCCTGGCCGCGGGTGAGCATCCAGCGGTATTCCCCGTCGTGATGGAGGATGCGGTGCTCGTTCTGGAAGTGCGTGCTGCAGCCGGCGAGGTGGCGATCCAGATCGGTCTTGAGCTGGAGCACATCGTCAGGATGCACGCGGCTGATCCAGGCGTCGAGGACCGGCTCGATGTCTTGCTCCGTGTAGCCGAGCATCTCGGTCCAGCGCGGCGAGTAGTAAACCTCGTGGGTCAGCAGGTTCCAGTCCCACAGGCCGTCGTTGGCGCCGCGGGCGGCCAGGGCGAAGCGTTGCTCGCTGGCGCGGAGTGATTCCTGGGCCTGTTTCTGGGCAGAGATGTCCACCAGGCTCTCCAACAGCAGCTTGCGGCCGTAAACTTCCACGGGGACCACGCTCTTGAGAATGGGCAGACACGTGCCGTTGTTTCGGCACAGCGTGCGCTCCGAGCGATCCACGGTGTTGCCCAGGTCGGTCACCGGACATTGACCCTTCTCGGCGGGGCAGACGAACTTGTGACAGATGCGGCCGACCACGTCTTCGCGCTTGAGCCCCAGCATGTTCAGGGCCACCTGATTGATGGCCAGGATGTGATGGGATTCGGCATCGACAATCATCGCGCCGAAGCCGAGGGCATCCATCAGCCCACGGCAACTTTCCGGCAACAGTTCATCACCCGAGCCGGGGCAATACTGATCATGGCCGGAATCTGGTTGAGTCATACGCGGCAACGATCACTTTGTAGGATCGCCATCCTCCCGGTATTTTTGTCGGATTGATCGGCTGGGCACTTCAACCGGCGGGCGATGGAGATTCTCACCGTCGGGAACAGGAGCCATGTCTTCAATCGATGCCCGGGATTATCGGGTCGCCGCTTTAACATGTTGCCGGCCGCGCTCCATCAGCGACCACAGCACGGACACGGCAATGGACCCGATCACCACTGCCAGCGAGGCCCACGGCATCCAGTGCGGCAAGGCCCAGAAGGCGCCGACCACCATTTTCGCTCCAATGAAAATGAGGATGAAGCTCAGCCCGTAGTGCAGGGCCTTGAACAGCGGCAGCAGACCGGCCAGCGCGAAATAGAGCGAGCGCAGACCGAGGATGGCGAACACGTTCGAGGTGTAGGCGATCCACGGCTGGCGCGTCACCGCCAGCACCGCGGGCACCGAATCGACGGCGAACACCACGTCCGTGGTCTCCAGCATCACCAGCGCCACCAGCAGCGGCGTGGCTCGCCAGCGACCGTCCTCGCGCACCACGAAACGCCCGTCGATCGCCTGCCGCGACACCGGCATCAGCTTGCGCAACACGCGCAGCACGGGATTGTGCTCCGGATGAATCTCCGTCTGCTGGTGCCGCCACATCTTCACCCCCGTCCACAGCAGAATCGCGCCGAACACGTACGCCACCCAGTGGAAGCGATTCAGCAGCGCCACGCCCGCCAGGATGAACGCCAGCCGCATCACCATCGCGCCCATCACGCCCCAGAACAACGCGCGATGCTGATGCTGCGGCGGTATGGCGAAATAGCGGAACACCAGGATGAACACGAACAGGTTGTCCACGCTCAGCGACAGCTCCACCAGGTACGCGGTCAGAAACACCACGGCCGGCTTGGTCGTCAGCGAGCCGGTCTGCTGCTGATCGCCTGCCGTGAATCCCGACCACTGTTGCAGCGCGGCAAACAGCAGGGCGCAACTGATCCAGACCGCCGTCCACGTCAGCGCCTGGCGCAGCGTCATCACCTGATGCTTGCGCTGCAGCCAGCCCAGGTCGATGGCCAGCATGGCCAGGATAAACAGGTGAAATAGAACCCAGTCCAGGGGGCGATCGCCGATCATGGATGTTGCCTCACGCGGCGCGCTTCTGCGGCTGTTGCGGGGCGCCGGGTCGCCACAATTCACCCGGCGCGAAGTCCAGCGTCATCGGCTCCTTGGGGCAGATGCCGATCAGCAGCAGCAGACGCCGCCACCACGGCAGGGACCGTTTCCAGGATCGCAGCGCCTGCCGCAGGTGCTGGACCGCCGGGTGTTGGCGCTGCGGTATCTGATCCAGCAGTGAACCGGCAT
>CAYYGM010000218.1:0-3699 GCA_964471555.1 uncultured Phycisphaeraceae bacterium | reverse complement strand
GGAGCCGGTGACGGTCAACCCCAATGCCGCGCATGATTCGTTGGCCGACCTGGTGATGCAGGATTGCTTCAGTTCCCAGGACCGCGAGGGGCCGCTCGTGCGCCTGCCCGACGGTCGCATCGACTGGCTCAATCGCGGCCCGGCCAACGACAACCAATGGACCACCTTTCTCAACCGTCACATCTTCATCCGCGCCCTGACCGGCGCTTACCGTGCCACGGGCAATCCTGCTTACGCCGAAAAGATCGACGAGTCCATCCGCGATTGGATCGTCAGCAGTCAGCCCCCGCCGTCCAACAAAGAGCAACGCATGGACAACTGGATGTGGCGGCCGATGGAAATGGGCATCCGCACCTTCTCCTGGGCCCCGGTTTTCTACGGCCTGATGGATTGCCCGCAGATCCGGCCCGCCACCCGCATCATGATGCTGCGCAGCCTGTTGGACCACGCCTGCGGCCTGCGCCAGGACCACACGGGCAGCGGCAATCACGCCACGCTCGACCTCTCAGCCCTGTCGCTGCTGGGCGCAGCCTGGCCCGAATTCAAAGAATCCAACGAGTGGCTGCACTATGCCGTCGATTACCTGATGAAGGACTTTTCGCACCAGGTCTATCCCGATGGCGTGCAGAAGGAACTGACCAGCGGCTACCACAAGTACGCCACCGGCAACTTCGAACGTCTGGCGACGGTCTGCCGCAATGCTCACCTCGACGCGACCGCGAAGTTGGACAAAGCCATCGAGTCGATGTGGAACTACACCGCCTGCGAACTGCGTCCCGATGGAGCCATTCCGCTCAACAACGACTCGGACCGCGAGCAAGTAGCTTCCGACGTGATCGATCGGGCCAGGTTCTACGATCGGCCGGACTGGTTGTACATCGCCACCAACGGTAAACAAGGTACGCAGCCCGATGGTCCGCCTTCGGTGATCTTCCCCTGGGCCGGCCAACTGATCATGCGCAGCGGCTACGACGCCGACGCCCAGTGGGCTTTCTTCGACATGGGCCCCAGCGGCTGGGGCAGTCACGCTCACTACGATCGCCTGCACCTTTCGGTGGTTGCATTCGGGCGCGATCTGCTGGTTGACAGCGGGCGCTTCGCCTACGACGGCCAGCTCGCTGACAAGTTCCGCGAACCCTATGCCCGCCACACGCGCGGCCACAACAGCATCCTCATCGACGGCTGCGGCCAGTCTCGCGCCAACAGCGAAGCCCAGCAGCCCTTGTCCGCCGATCAATACCGCGTCACCGATGCTTACGACTTCGGCTGCCAGTCCTGCGACGGATACACCGATTTGCAGGGCAAGGCCAAGCACACGCGGGCGGTGATGTACGTGCGCGGCAAGTTCTGGGTGGTGGTGGATCGCATCGAAACGGATCGGCCGCGCCGCATCGAAGCCGACTGGCACTATCACCCGCACTGCACGGTTGAGCAGGTGGGTGGTGCGGTGCGTTCGACCGATGCTGATGCAGGCAACCTGGGCATCGCGCCGCTGGGCGATGTAGCCTGGGACGTGCAGATCGTGCAGGGCCAGGAGCAGCCGGTGCTGCAGGGCTGGTACAGCGAGCGCTACAACAGCGCCGTACCCAATCCGACGGCGGTGTACAGCGCATCAGTGGATCGTGGCAGCGCGACCTTCGCCTGGCTGCTGCTGCCGTACCGCGGCGCGACGGCGCCGACGGCACAGGCGCAGTTGCAGGCGGTTGACAATGGCGGTGCCTTGATCAACGTGATGTTTGAAGGTAAGAAGTACACCCTGACCGTGCCTTTGAGCGGCGCCCGGCAGCCGGCATTGCAGATCAACCCGTAAGTGTGATTTGCGCTGACCTTTTCACGCACGCAAAATATCGAGGGAGCGGCATTTGAATATTGACCTGGGCGTTGAGAGCGTCGTCATCGTGGTGTATCTGCTGTTTCTGCTGGTCATCGGCTGGCTGTACAGCAAAGCCAATCGCGATGTGAGCGATTACTTCCGCGGCGGCGGCAAGGCGGTATGGTGGATGGTGGGGCTCAGCGCCTTCATGAGCGGCATCAGCGCGTTCACCTTCACCGGCAACGCTGGTGCTGCCTACGAAGCAGGCTGGGCGGTGGCGGCCATCTACATCGGCAACGCCGCGGCCTTCATCGTCAACGCGCTGTTCATCGGGCCCTGGCTGCGGCAGTTGCGCATGATCACCTTCCCCGAAGCACTGCGGGCTCGCTTCGGGCGCACCACGCAACAGTTCTACGCCTGGCTCAGCGTGATTCAGGGCATGTGCTTCGCCGCCATGCCGCTGTTTGCTCTGGGCATTTTCTGCTCGGCGGTGTTCAACCTGAATCTGTACGGCGTGATCGCGGTGCTGGGCGTGGTGGTGGTCAGCTATTCAGTGATGGGCGGACGCTGGGCGGTGATGGCGGCTGACTTTCTGCAGGGCGTGCTGATGATGGTGGTCACCACGCTGCTGGCGCTGCTGTGTCTGTACAAAGTCGGCGGCATCAGCGGGTTCGTCCATGCGGTGCGCGACGCGGGACTGGCCGATGACTTTCAAATGCTGCAGGCTCCGGGCGCCTTTCCGCTGAATCGCTACACCATTGGCTGGGCCACGGCCACGTTCTTCGTGCAGTTGCTCAACCAGAACTCGCTGACCGCAGCCCCGCGCTACTTCAGCGTCAAGGACGGCCGCGAAGCCCGCAAGGCTGCCATCCTCAGCGCCGTGCTGATGATCATCGGCATCTTCACCTGGTTCATTCCGCCCATGGTGGCCCACGTGATGTATGCGGCGCAGGTGGCCCAGGTGAACCTGCCCAACCCGCCGGATGCTTCCTTCGCGGTGGTGAGCATGGAGCTTTTGCCCAAGGGCATGCTGGGCATGGTGGTGGTGGCCATGTTCGCTGCCACCATGAGCTCGCTGGACTTCGGGCTCAACGGGGCGGCGGCCATGTTCACCCAGGACATTTATCCCGGCGTCTGCAAACTGATCGGCGTCAAACCGGTGACGGGGCGCAAGCTGCTGACGCTGGGACGGGTTTTCTCGCTGCTGTGCGGGGTGGGCTTCACCACGTTGGCCCTGATCTTCGCCTTCAAACGCGGGGCAGGCATCTTCCAACTCATGCTCGATCTGGCGGTCAGTCTGGGCATGCCGCTGACGTTCCCGCTGATTTTGTGTCTGTTCATCCGCAAGGTGCCGCCGTGGTCGGCCATCGTCACTGCGGTGGCCATGTTCGGCGTCACCATTCTGGGCACCTACAGCAAGAAACTGTTCGGCCACACGTGGCTGTTCCAGGAGCAGATGCTGATCACCAGTGCCGTGGGCATCGCCGTGTTCGGCGGCAGCAGGTTCTTCTGGTACACGACCAGTCCAGCTTACCGCGAACAGACCAAACGTTTCTTCACGCTCATGCACACGCCGGTCGATTTTGAAAAGGAAGTCGGCCAGGGCACCGATCACGAGCAATTGCTGCTCAACGGCTCAGTGCTGATCGCAGCCTCGGGCTTCTGCGCCCTGTTGCTGTTGGTGCCCAACGAGCCCATCGATCGCCTGTGGGTGTTCCTGGTAGCGCTGGTGATCTTCGCCATCGGCCTGCTGATGCGCCTGGCCGGCGTGCGTGGCCGACGCAAGGCGGCGTTGAACGCGCCGGCCGCGTCGCCGCACGAACCGCACGTGCTGCCGCGCACGGAAGATGACCAGATCGCTGAGACGGAAGAGATTTAGTCCGCGT
>CAYYGM010000217.1:0-3851 GCA_964471555.1 uncultured Phycisphaeraceae bacterium | reverse complement strand
AGCTCAGCGGCACCATCACCCCGCGCTGGCAGGGCCAACTGCTCGAGGCCCGCTGGCAGATCGTCACTGGCACCGGCACCGGCTCCTACTACATCGACGACGCCTACCTGGCCATCAGCTCCTCCAGCCCCCGTGCCATGACCCTCAGCGAAGGCTCCTGGCAGCAGCAGTTGCCGTAACCATGCAACACGTTTAACCGCGGAGCTTCCTCCGCGTTGGGCGCGCAAGCTCGCCCGCTAAACAAATCATCATCGCGCTGCAGGGGCGCTGCGTATCGGGCTAAAAATCAAACAGCAGGGCTGCGAAGTATTTGAAGTCGTTGCGCCGGGCCCCGTCATCGACCTGGGATTCGTACTCGTTTTCCAGGCCGAACTTCAGGCTCAGGTTGTGGGCGTTGTCCAGCTTCAGCACATAAGCCAGGCTGCTGAGGTTGCGGAACTCGCCCAGTTCATCCAATGCCGGGTAGACGGTGCTCTTGAACTCGACGCGCTGGTTGTCACACAACTGCCACCAGCCCTCGATGCCGAACAGGGCCTCAGGTGTCAGCGTTTCGTCCGCGACGCCGCCCCAGCTTTCGTTGACGCCGCCACCGAGGCGCCCCAGCAGGTTGAACTTTTCGGTGTCGTAGAACTGGTAGCCCACGCCGCCGGCCGCCGTGGCACGGTGCCGCCAGTCCTGGAAATCGTCGTAGTCGTAGCGACCCTGGGCGAAATAGAAATGCTTCTCGCCCGGCAGCAGCCAGTCCTTGATCAGTTCCGCGTAAAAATCATTGCGGGTGGTCACACCCTCGCTGGTGGTGCGAGCGAAGGCGGCGTTGATCTGCCAGCGATCAGACTCATTTTCGCGCTTGGCGGAGAAGGCAGCGCGGAAGTTGAAGCTGTCGGTGTTGCCGGACGTGCCGTTGAGCCCGAACTCCACGTGCCGCGTCCAGCCGGGCAGAATCGCAATGCCCATGACCTGCGGGTCTTCGAGTTTTTCAGGCTCCGGTGCGGGTTCCGGTTCCGGCTCCGGCTCGGGAGCAGGCTGGGCTTCTTGCTCCGCGGCGGCGGCCAGGGGGATCGTCAGCTTGCCCAGCACGGGGTGCTCGACCAGCAGGTGATCGTCCGTCCGTTCCAGGACGTTGACGTTGATCCTGTCGCCGTTGGAAAGCTCAATTTCCTCGGCCGAAGTTTGAAGACATGCCGCGGCCGACAACGCGGCACACGCCAGAATCATCCATGATCGCATCAGTGTCATCCGTGAAAAAAGTTGCGAGAGAATCACACGACAGCCGGTTCAGCTTGCGCGAAAGGGAGCCAGCGCTCGCTGATCTGTGCCGCCGGCACGTCGGGGTGAGCGTGTGCGATGGCCGCTGCCACCAGACCCATGAACATCGGCTGCGGCCGCAGCGGACGACTGGTCAACTCGGGATGGAACTGGGCCGCCACAAAGTACGGATGCGCCGAGCGCGGCAATTCCAGCACCTGCATGATCGGCTGCTGCGGGTGGCGACCGGAGAAAATCAGCCCGGCAGCCTCCAACTGCTGGATGTATTTCGGATCCACCTCGAAGCGATGGCGGAAGCGCTCGTGCACCAGCGGTTTGCCGTCAAACAGAAACGCCGCCAGCGTGTCCGCCTTGATCGCCACATCCTGGGCCCCCAGGCGCATGTTGCCGCCCAGGCCTTCGATCTTCTTCTGCTCCGGCAGAATGTCGATCACCGGATGTTTGGTCTCGCGGTCAAACTCCGTCGAGCCGGCCCCATCCAGATTGCACACGTGACGGGCGAACTCGATCACCGCCATCTGGAAGCCCAGGCAGATGCCCAGGTAGGGAATGCGGTTCTCGCGGCAGTGCTGCACGCAGGCGATCTTGCTCTCCGTGCCGCGCACCCCAAAGCCGCCCGGAACGATCACGGCGTCGAAACCTTGCAGCTCCTTCGCCGCCACTTCCGGGGCCGGGGGAAACTTGGTGGTGTCGATCCAGGCCACGTCGATCTCGGCCGACAGGTGCGCTCCGCAGTGCTCCAGCGCCTTGTCGATCGAAGCGTAAGCATCTCGCAGCGAAGCGTACTTGCCGGTGATGCCGACTTTGGCTTTGAACTTGCGGGGCCTGGTTAGCTTGCGCACGAAACCCGCCCACTGCTCGCGGGCTTCGTCCTCCGCCGCCTGGTTGACCCGCCCGTGCAGGCGCAGCATGGTCAGCACCTCGCGGTCGAGACCCGCATGACGCATGGCGTCGGGAATGGTGTAGATCGAGGCCCGATCGTGCATCGAGAACACGCGCTCGACCGGCACGTTGGAGAACATGGCGATCTTCTGCCGCGCCGCTTCCTGCACCGGGTTCTGGGCCCGCACCGCGATCATGTGCGGCTGCACGCCCGCTTCCATCAGCTTTTTCAAGCCCAACTGGGCCGCCTTGGACTTCTGCTCGCCCAGAGCCGGCGGCTCGATGACATAAGTCAACGCCACGAAACAGACCGCGCCTTCGCCTTCCTCAAAAGCAAGCTGACGCAACGCTTCAATGTAGAAGGCGTTCTCGTGATCGCCCACGGTGCCGCCGACTTCGACGAAGACCACGTCCGCCTTCTGCCGCACCGCCAGTTGACGCAGCAGGTATTTCACTTCGCCGGTGACGTGCGGGATCATCTGCACGTCGCGCCCGAGGTAGCCGCCGCCGCGTTCTTTGTCCAACACGGTGCGATAGACCTGGCCGGAGGTGGTGTAGTTATCCTTGGTGAGGTTCTGATCCAACATGCGCTCGTAGGTGCCCAGGTCCATGTCGGTTTCGAGTCCATCGTCGAGGACGAACACTTCGCCGTGGCGATAGGGGTTGAGCGTGCCGGAGTCGATGTTGAGATAGCCCTCCATCTTGATCGGCGCGATGCGCAGGCCTTTGTCCTTGAGCAGCTTGGCCAGGGAGCTGGAGAAGATGCCCTTGCCCAGTCCGCTCATGACGGTGCCGACGACGACGACGTACTTATGTCGTCCGGGCACATAGCCTGGGGGGATGGGATTGAAGAACTCGGATTCCTGGGAACTGTGGCCGGCGTTCTGAAGTAGATCCTGCGTGGTGGGCATGTCCTACTGTACCGCGCGGGGATAAAGATTCAAGAGCGCCGCACAAGCTCAACGTTCACCTGTTGTCACCGACTGTTCTGTCTGCCGCACGCCAGCCGCTTGCGGCTTCGCGCCACCCACCGGCAATCCCAATGCTCCGCGAAGCCGCAAACAGCCGCCCCCGCCCTCCCCCCATCTGCCATCCGCCATCTGCCATCGGCCATGTTTTCCCCCCTTGACCGCTTGATTTCAATGTGATATCATTTTGATATACCGCCCCCGGGCGGGTGTCTATTCCAAACCAGAGGGAGCACCAACATGAACGAGCAGGCATTAACGGTGAGTCGGGAGCGATCCGTGCACGTGAGCAGCGGATGGATCATGCTGCCGATCAACATGCTGTTGCTGCTGGGAAGCATCGGCCTGCTGATCTACGCCATCGCCGCCGGGGTGGTGGCGGTGAGACATCCCCATTGGTGGCCCTTTGTGGTGTCCATCCTCGGCCTGCTGCTGAGCATCCTCCTGATGCCCGGCTTCTTCGCCCTGCAACCCAACGAGGCCCGCGTCCTCGTGCTCTTCGGCTCCTACAAAGGAACCGTTCGCAATAGCGGCTTCCACTGGGGCAACCCCTTCTACTCCGACAGCCCCACCGGCGGCAGCAGCTTTGCCGAAAAAATGGCCGCGGCCCAGGCCAAACAAGCCGGCAAATCGGATTCGCAGTCTCATCAATCCCGTGGCCCCAAACGTTTCAAAATCTCCCTGCGCGTGCGCAACATGAACGCGCCGGCGAACCGGCCGGAGCTCATCAACCAG
>CAYYGM010000216.1:0-3894 GCA_964471555.1 uncultured Phycisphaeraceae bacterium | reverse complement strand
GATCAGTTCGGCCTTGGCTTCGGCGATCAGTTGGCCGGCACTGCGTCGGGCGGAGTCCACCGCTTTGCTCGGGCGCACCAGGCGGTGCACCGCGGCCGCATCCACCTTGTTCAGGGCCTCCAGCAGACGGGCATGACGTGCGGCATCGCCGTCGGCCAGGGCGCGGATCACCGGCAGCGTGGGCTTGCCTTTGTCCAGATCGCGGCCCAAAGTCTTGCCCACCGTGCTTTCATCGCCGGTCAGGTCCAGCACATCATCGATGATCTGAAACGCGATGCCCAGCTTGCGCCCGAAGTTGTCCAGGGCCTTGATCACATGCTCCGGCTCGTCCAGCAGGGCGGCGGCCTGTGAGCAGCAAACCCCGCACAAACTGGCGGTTTTGCGGCCGATGATCTCGAAATAGGTCGCCTCCTCGAGTTGCCAGTTGTCGCGGTTGGCCAGTTGCAGCAGTTCGCCTTCGCAGACCGCATTGGTGGCTGCCGCGATGGCGCCGGCGCCCGGGATGCCGGAGTTGGAGCAGAGGTGGTAGGCGTGGGAGATGAGGTAGTCGCCGAGCATGACGGCCGCCTCGTTGCCGTGCAGGGCGTTGACGGTGGCGCCGCGGCGGCGCAGGTCGGCCTCGTCGAGGATGTCGTCGTGGACCAGGGTGGCCATGTGGATCATCTCGACCACGGTGGCCAGCACGTGATGGGCCGGCGACGTCTGCTCCTGGCCCGGGCGCAGGGCCAGGGCGGTGGCCAGCACCAGGGTCGGCCGCAGCATCTTGCCGCGGTAGGTCTCGATGTGGCGGACCAGATCGTTGACGCAGGGCAGGTCGCTTTCCAGTTCCCGGGCGAAGCGTTCAGCCACGTCCGCCAGCCCGCGCGACAACTGCTGCTGGATCATCGGGTCAGGCTGGGTCACGAGCAACATATCGGGCCTCCGTCGCCGACCTGGCGGGGTGCGGCAATTGTATATCCCCAGGCCCCGCTCTGGCCACCATGCAGCAGACGCCATCTGCCCGCAAGCCCCATCTTCGGGTTTTTGCCTATAATGTGTGGCAAGGTTGACATAGACTCCGGCGCTTTTTACTTTTCCTGCGCTAAACTGGTTCGTGATGGGGGTCGAATTTCTCATTGAAGGGCGGGGCGGCCGCCTTTGACAAGTCGCATGGCGGAAAATCACCAATCCAGTATGGACTCGCTTATTGGCAAGCTCATCATCGAGCGTGGCCTGGCCACCAGTGATGAGGTGCAGGAAGCCTATGCCCTCCAGAGGCAGCGCCTGGACCGCTCCGACCTGGAGAACCTGGCCGGCCAGAGCCTGGCCGACCTGCTGGTGGAGACCGGCGTGGTCACCCGCGGCCAGATCGAACGGCTGCGCCCCGAAGCCGAAGACCGCCAGAAACGACAGATCCCCGGCTACCAGCTCATCGAGCGCCTCGGGGCCGGGGCCATGGCCACCGTTTACAAAGCCAGGCAGCTCTCGCTCGACCGCATGGTCGCCATCAAGGTGCTGCCCCGCAAGTACACCCAGAAGCCCGAGTTCGTCCAGCGCTTTTATGAAGAAGGCAAGTCAGCCGCCAAGCTCAACCACCCCAACATCGTCGGGGCCATCGAGGTGGGCGAGGCTGCTGAGACGCACTACTTCGTGATGGAATACGTCGAGGGCAAGACCGTCTTCGATGACATCACTCATCGCGGCCGCTACAACGAGGCCGACGCCCTCGACATCATCGTCCAGATCGCCAAGGCCCTCGACCACGCTCATCAGAAGGGCCTGATCCACCGCGACGTCAAACCCAAGAACATCATGATCACCAAGGATGGCGTGGCCAAGCTGGCGGACATGGGCCTGGCCCGGGCCATCAGCGATCGTGAAGCTGCCGAGCAGGAAGCGGGCAAGGCCTTCGGCACGCCCTACTACATCAGCCCCGAGCAGATCCGCGGCGAAGTGAACGTTGACTTCCGTGCGGACATCTACTCGCTGGGCTGCACGCTGTATCACATGGTCACCGGCCGCGTGCCTTTCGACGGGCCCAATCCCTCGGCCGTGATGCAGATGCACCTGAAAAACCAGCCCAAACCGGTGGACCACATCCACCCGGAACTGTCCAGCGGCCTGGCGGAAGTGATCGAAGTCTGCATGGCCAAGGACCGCAGCAAGCGCTACGCCTCCACCGCCGAACTGCTGGAAGACCTGCAGGCCATTCAGCGCGGCGAACCGCCCATGCAGGCCCGCAAGATGTTCGACCTCGCCCAACTGGCCACGCTCGAATCCTCCGAAACCAAGCAACTCAAGACCATCGACAGCGAAATCCCCGTCACCGCCAACCCGCTGTTCTGGCTGATGATCGGCGGCTGGTCGGTTTCCGTCCTGCTGCTTCTGCTGATCGTCATCCTCACCCTGACCCGCTGACCGCGCGGATGCTGGGGCGCACGGCGTCAGACTCAAAGTTTGAGCAGATTGCAAGAAGTGTCTTGTACGAAGCGACGCACTTGCGGCGCGGGTGCCGCGGCCGCGCGTCGGCCGTGTGATGGGCCAAGCACTGCCGCACGCGACAGTGGCACCCCAACGCCACGCCACAAAGCGGCGCACCTGCCGCGCTCGCGTTCGCAATCGGAGCGCTACGTATCCCAACTATCGAATGGTGAATGAACTAGCGCGGCTTGTCCTGATCGTCTTCGCTGAGGAATTCAAACTCCCCGACTTCGCCGCTGTCTTCCCGGTCATCTTCATCGTCAGCCAGCGCTTCGAGGGCGGCGATGGGATTGTCCATGTCGATGATCCCCGAGCCGGCCGCTTCCATGGTCAAGGCCGATGACGATGCCGACGCCGATAGGGATGACCCGTTGCTCGAATCGTCCGCCGTCGTCGGGACATCCTCATCCTCGTCCTGCTCCTCTTGCTTCAACGGCTCATCCTCGGCGGGTGATTCCATGCTGCCGGTGTCGTCGGAATCCTCGATCACCGTGCGTACCGGCTTGATCTGCTCCGGTTGGCCGTCAATGATCACGATGAAGATCACCGGCCCCACGGTCAGCTTGTCGCCGGCCTTCAGCAGGGCCTCCTGAATGCGCTTGTTATTATGGAAGGTGCCGTTGGAAGAGCCCAGGTCGCGCAGACGCAGCCCGTCGTCCTCCGCCAACAGTTCGCAGTGCTGGCGGGAAACGCTGTGCAGCGGAATCCGCAGATCGCAGGTGTTTTTGCGGCCGATCACCACCCGCGGCTTCTTCAACGGGAAATCCCGCCGCGTGCCGTCCGCCTTGAACATCACTAACGTGACTTCCATGCTTGCCCTCAAACGCTGATATGCCCCACCCTGGTTCTCAGTCTATCCTCGGCTCCCCGCAGCGGCAACCATCCGCGTCCTGTCACGTTGACGGCCTGTACCTGCACGTGCCCTTCTGTTCGCACAAATGTCATTACTGCGACTTCTACAGCCTGGTCGAACCGCCGGGACAGGATCGCTACAGCCTTTTCCTCGACGCTCTGACCCGTGAACTTGAGCACCTGGCCGGCCAATTCGATAACCGGCCGCGGACCCTCTTCGTCGGCGGCGGCACCCCCACCCTGCTACCCCCGGAAGTTTGGCGCAAGCTGCTGGCCACCCTCACCGCTCAGGGCTGGCTCAGCCGCGCCGAGGAGTTCACCGTCGAAGCCAACCCGGAAACGGTCACCGATGAACTGGCCGAGGCGCTCGCAGCCGGGGGCGTCAACCGCGTCTCGCTCGGGGCCCAGTCCTTCGACCTCACGCTACTGCAACAACTCGAACGCTGGCACGACCCCCGGAAGGTGGGCGCAGCGATGGATTGCTTCCGGGGGGCGGGCATCACCAACATCAACCTCGACCTGATCTTCGCCATCCCCACGCAGACGTTCGACCTGCTCGATGCCGACCTCGACGCGGTGCTA
>CAYYGM010000215.1:0-4068 GCA_964471555.1 uncultured Phycisphaeraceae bacterium | reverse complement strand
CCTTCGCCCATCACCCGCCTAGATCGCCTCCCCACATTTTCCACCGGACCCCGCCCGGAACACCGGGGAGCCATTATTAGTATTCTAGTAAACTAATAATAGCCCCGGAGCGGTGAGGCGGAAGGCGATTGGCGCCAGTTACTCTGGCGGGCGAGCTTGTTCGCCTGTCGCGTCTGACACTTCGCTCCTGGCCCTTCGCCCATCACCCGCCTAGATCGCCTCCCCGCATTTGCCCCCGGACCCCCGCCCGGAACACCGGGGAGCTATTATTAGTTTTCTAGAAAACTAATAACAGCCACAAAGGGGCAGACAAGAACAATTGGCAGCATGATGCAGCCCTTTGGCCGGAGTGCGTTGAAGCGCGGTTAAGCCAAGACGGGGGATGAGCGATGCCGGTTGCTCAGGGGGCCGAGCGTGCCGCCAACTCACTGCACGTCTTCCGCGGTGTAGCGGCTGACGCGGATCTGGGGCGACCAGAAATCTTCCGGCAGGCCCGCTTTGATCTTCAGGTGAACCAGAAACATCCACGGCTCGGGCAGCGATTCCCACACGCTGGGCAGGAACGTGCCGCGATGGCCGGGCGCTTCGAGGATCAATCCGTCGATACCGGGGCGAATCTGGCGCAGCAGATCCTGTTCGTCCGTGAATTGCATGGGCTGCGGCGGGCTGAGCACGGAGATGTGCAGGTGCAGTTGCGGTTCTTCACTGGCCGACACCGGATCGAAACGCGGATCACGAAACGCGGCGTTGTAGGCGTTTTCCGCCACGTCTTCCAGCAACGGGCGGTGGGCGACCAGGGATCCGATGCACCCGCGCAGGTCGCCGTGCATTTGCAGCGTGACGAATGAAGCACGCAACTGCATGAGCGATTCAGCCGGTGCGTGCTCTTTGTTCCACTGCGCAATCGGCAGGGGGCGATGATGAGCGATGCCATAGCGGATCGAAGCCCGGGCCAGCTCGAGCAGGGTTTGTTTTTCATCCGTTGAAAACGAAGGCGCCATATCCCACCACTCGATCGTATCCGCAGAATTGCGGTGCGGTGTCAGCACTGTTGCGCAGGTCGATGCAGGAACAGCTTAACCGCAAACGTTCCGCCAGTCGCATCAAGCCGCGCACGGCAATATGGCCGCAGGCCTGGTAAGGGCCGACCGATTGGCGCTCGTCGTCGATGATCGCCTCAGCGGTGGCGCGGTCGGCGGCCGTCGCGGCCGCGTGGTCCAGGTAGTGCGACAGATCGCTGCTGGCCACGATCAGCGTCTGCTCGTCCATGCCGATGGTTTCCAGGGCGGCCAATGCCTGTTCATCGTCAGCCTCGGCAAACAGCAGCGGCACGATCTGGAAACGATCCGCGCCGCCCAGGGCGTCGATCAGAAACGGCAGATGCACTTCCAGCCCGTGCTCCGGCGCGTGGGCCACGTCGTTCACGGTTACGAACGGCAGATCGAGCAGCCGATCCACCGCTTCACGATCGACGGCCACCTCACCCAGCGGACAAGCGAATGTGTCGGCCGAGGACACCGCCAACCCATCGAACGGCTCGTAATGCGCGGGCCCGAACAGCACGACGCGCCGAAACGCTTGCCCGGCTTCTCGCAACCGTTTGTATGCACTGGCCGCCACCGGGCCGGAGAAGATGTAGCCGGCATGAGGTCCGATGATGGCGCGGAGCGGGGATGCTTGACTTGTCGGGGGCGGCGCACCTTCCGGGGGCGGGTGCGGGGGTGGTGCGGCGTCGAGTAATTGATGGAGCGTCTGACGTAATTCGTCAGCCGATCGTGGATAGAACCGGCCCGCGACGGCAGCCGGTCGAATTGTCTGCCGCGAACGAACCATAACTGGCCGACCATCATAACGCGCGTCGGTGGTGTGATGAAAGATGGTTTACGCCGCGGACGTTTCCACGCCGTCGTGGACGCGATCTTTGCCGTTGTGCTTGGCGGTGTAGAGGCGCTGGTCCGCCAGGTCCAGCAGTTGCTCAGCGGTTTCGACCTGATCGCGCTGCGTGTCGGCCAGACCGATCGACAGGGCGGTGTCCAATGGCGCTTCGGTGGAGGAACTGAGCAGACGGACCTGCTGAGCGAAGAGCTTGCGCAGGTTTTCCGCCAGTGCGGAGGCGCCGGCCCGATCCGAGCCGGGCAGCCAGATGGCGAATTCGTCACCGCCCAGGCGCACGGCAATGTCGTTCTCACGGGCCGCGGCTCGCAGCAGAGCGGACAGTTGCAGCAGCACCGCGTCACCGATGGCGTGGCCACACTGGTCGTTGATCTGCTTGAAGTTATCGACGTCGATGGCGATGCAGGCCATGGGCTGATGGGACTGGCGCACGGCGTCGAACAGTTGCGGCAACTGCTCCTGCATGAAGCGGCGGTTGCCGAGATTGGTCAGGGGATCGCGCTGCACGAGTTGGCGCAGTTGGGTGGTGGCCGCCCGGGTGGCCCGCTGCACGCGGTCGTCGAAGGTGCGGCGCAGGCTGTCGGCTTCGTGGCGGTTGCGGATCTGTCCCACGCACAGCGCGTGCACCGCCCGGGCCAGGCGGCCGATCTCGTCATCACGGCGCACGGGCAGACGGCGCAGGGCCTCACGGTGATCCCCAAGCTGCATGCGTTCGATGCGACTGAGCAGTTCGTCCAGCGGCTGCACGATCCAGCGCCGCCCGGTGTCGATCAGGACGACGACCCCGAGGACGAACAGCGTGATGAGAATCAACCAGACATTGCGGCCGAGGTGTTCGATCAACAACCCGCTGAGCATGCCGCCGGCCAGGGCCAGTGTGAGCAGAACATAGAGCTTGCGGCGCAGAGACATTCGGCGCCTGGGGGCCGGTTCGCCGCAAGCGGCTGGTTCGGGCGTGCCGGATGACGGGTTCACAGAACATGAATCGGCCGCCTCGGCTCACAGCTTGGGCACGGCGTGTCAGATCGATCGCAATCGCGACCGGCAGCTCGCATCAGCAAGGCTGTACGGGTAGCGGTCAGTTGATAAGCGGTAGCGGTTGTAGGGCCTGTGTGGTCTGCAATGAAAAAGGGAACCGCCTTGGCAGCGGCTCCCTTGAAGAGACAAGCGTTTGTAAAGTCAGATGATGGCGGGTTCGACTCAGGCGACCTGGCGGCGACGGCGGAAGGCCATGGCGGTCAGCAGGGCCAGTCCGCTGGCGGCAGCGGCGGGGGTGGGAATCGGCTGGCAGGTGGAAGACGGATTGCCGTAGGTCACGTAGCCCTTCTTGTACCATGTGTTTCCGAACTTCTTGTCGAAGTCGCTGTAGTCGATGCGATATTTATAGCCGCTCTTCTGGAACTCGAACTTCAGGCCGACGAGGTTGCCGTTGCTGAACTTGAGCTTGACATCGCCGTCGTCGCACTGGTCGAAGGACGAGCCCTTGAAGTCAAATTCCAGACCGTAGAGGCCGGAACCGGGTTTCAGGTAGTCAGTTCCCGAGTTGCCGACCTGTGAACCGTCGAAGAAAGCGGTTCCGTTGTAGTACTCGTAGTTACTGTTGGGAGTCCAGCGATAGGCGACAGTGAAGTCAACCGTCCAGTAGCAGTCGGGCAGCTTGATGTCGCAGTTCGAGCCGGGTGGGGTGTAGGATCCGCCGGCGAAAGCCTGGGAGGCGATCGACAACATCACAACAGTCAGCAGGCTCACAGTCGTTTTCATTTCAAAGCTCCTTTTCTTAGGAATTCCGGTTCCTCAACAATTCACACATGTAATGACACGGACCTTCACCTGGCCAACCGGCGTGCGCGAGCCGCGGGCACGGGTAGCAGGGGGTACTACTTTTGTTGTTTCCACCCGCAACGGCGGGCGGTGGAAGATATGCCTCAGTTTCTCTGCGTCCTATAACCAGAGATTCTTCAGCTTGGGGCTCCTGGCACAGGCCCCGTTCTTCCCTCTCGTTGGTCAATTTACAATAATTCCAATGCGTGTCAACAGGTGGAGATGTGGTGTAAGTGTTTATTTTCTGCTAATTTACCCAGCTTAACATTGCGAAAAGCCTGCCGGCGAGCAAAAAACACTTAGAGCAGAAAAAAGAACTCACCACAGAGGACACAGAGAGCACAGAGAAAAACT
>CAYYGM010000214.1:0-4153 GCA_964471555.1 uncultured Phycisphaeraceae bacterium | reverse complement strand
ATCTTGAAGTGGCGATAGATGTTCTCCACGTCCACGATCGGGTCGTCCACCACCAACCCCAGCGCCAAAATCAGCGCAAACAGCGTCACGCGGTTGATGGTGTAGCCGGCCAACTCGTTGACCAGCAGCGTCAATGCAAACGTGATGGGCACCGCCACCGCCACGATCAGCGCTTCGCGCCAGCCCAATGTCAGCACGATCAGCGCGATCACAATGATGATGGCCACCGTCAGGGCTTCGACCAGTTCGTTGACCTTGTCGTCGGCGGTCTGGCCGTAATCGCGGGTGACGCGCCATTCGACGCCGTCGGGAAACAGCATGGGGGCCAGCTTTTCAACTTCCGCCTGCACCGCCCGCGAGACCCACACCGCGTTAGCGCCCTTCTTCTTGGCCACCGCCACGGTCACCGCATTTTCGGGCTGCGCTTCGCCGGGCAGGTAGAGCTGCGTGTAGGTGTCCACCTCGACCGCGCCCATCCTGATATCCGCCACGTCGTGCAGATACACCGGCCGGCCGTCGAACACATTGACCACCAGGTCCGCCACATCGCCCACGCTCTGGAAGGTGACGCCCGCTTCGACCAGTTGATCTTCATCGAGCCGCTGGAAGGTACCGGCCGGCATGTTGACGTTGGCCGCCTGTAACACCTGTGTGATGCGCTGCACGGTGACGTCGCGCCCCGCCATGCGCTGGGGATCAAGCGTCACCCGCACCTGCTGGGCCCGGCCGCCGATGACATAGGTGCGCCCGGTGTTGGCCACCGCCTGCAGGCGATTGTCCAGCTCTTCCGCCATGCGGCGCAGGGCTTCGCCGCCGTAGCGCGACGAGTGCAGCGTGATGCCCACGATGGGTACGTCGTCGATCTCAATGGGCTTGACCACCCAGCCGGCCACGCTCGACGGCACTTCGTCGGCGTTCATCGACAGCTTGTTGTAGAGCTTGATCAGGCTGTCTTCGCGGTCTTCACCGACGTAAAAACGCACGGTGACGATCGCCCCGTCGTCCTGGCTCATGGAATAGACGTATTCGACGCCGTCGATCTGGTAGAGCAGCTTTTCCAGGCGGGTGGCGACCTGGCGTTCGACTTCCTGGGCGGAGGCGCCGGGCACGCTGACCATCACGTCGGCCAGCGGCACCACGATCTGCGGCTCCTCCTCGCGCGGCGTGATCCACAACGCCACTGCACCGGCGATCAACGACAGCACGATGAGCATGACCGAGAGGTTGCCTCTCAGGAACAGCTCGACGATGCGTGAAAGCAGGCCGTGGTGTTGCTGATCGCTCATGGGGTTTTACTCCCTCTCCCCTCGGGAGAGGGCTGGGGTGAGGGCCGAACACCGGTGTCTATCTTCATCAAAACATGCCACTGGACTTCCGCCCTCACCCGGCCTCTCCCAGGGGGAGAGGGGTTAGTGCTGCTCATGGGGTTACGTTATCGCCGTAGGTTTGCTGCACGCGGTCGCCTTGGCGCAGACCGCTGAGGATTTCCACCTTGTCGCCGAGCGTCTGGCCGCTGCGGATGTAGCGTCGTTCAACCGCCCCGCTGCTGTCAACCACTTTTACCATCTCAAGCTGGCCCACGCGGCGGACGGCACTGCTCGGCAGCAGCAGACGCTGTTGCGTGCCGGTGTCGATCAACATCCGCCCGAACATGCCGCTGAACACGCCCTCCGGACAGGGGCCGGTGGCTTTGACTTCAAAGGAACGCGATTGCGAGGCAGCCTGCGGCACGATCTCGCTGACCGTCGCTTCACACGCCTTGCCCAGCGCTTCGATCTTCACACCCACAGTCTGGCCCACCTTCATCTGCATGGCCAACTGCTCGGGCACGCTGGCGACGAACTGCAAACGCTTGGGATCGTACAGCGTCACCAGCGGCGCCCCCGGAAGTGCGAGATCACCCACTTCCACCTGTTTGTCGATGACAATGCCGTCGATGGGGCTGACCACCGAGGCGTACTGCAATTGACTGTTGACCTCTTCCTCTGCGTGCTGGGCTGATTGCAACTCCGCCTTGGCCACGGAGGCCGCCCGCTTGGAATCGTCCAGTTCGCGCTGGGTGGCAGCCTGCTGCTGACGCAACAGGGTCAGCTTCTCCAGATCGCTTTCGGCCTGGGTCAATCGAGCCTGGGCTGCCTCAACCTGCGACTGGGCCCGGCTGAGCTGGGCGTTGATGTCGTCACGATCCATCTCCACCAGCAGGTCGCCCTTGGACACCTTCTGCCCCGCCACTACGTGCACCGCCTTGACCCGGGCGCTGAGGCGCGAGGAAATGGTCGTCGCCCGAGCGGACTGCACACTGCCCACCACCGAGGTGATCTGCGGCGTCTGCTCCAACTGCACCTCCACCACCGGCCCCTCGGCCGCGGCCCTGGCCACCGCCTCCGGCAGCTCCGTGGCCGAGCGATGATGCAACGCCCCACTGAGCCAGGCGATCGCCAGCACCAGGGCAGCCAGCGAGCCGACCCAGACGGCGGCAATTTTGATCCACTTGCGAGCTGGCGGCATAGCGCGTCTCCTGTCGTCCATCAGCCTTTAGAGTCGACCGATGCCCTACAGGTTACACGGAATGGCAGGGTTTGAGGAAAGATGTCCCCGGAAGAGCGGACGGGGGGAGGGGCACTGACATCCGGCCACTATCAGCATTCAATACGGGATAGCACCGCGGATCATACCTTTCCCACAAAATTGGAATGATCACAGGCAACAGTGGGATGAACAAACCAGGCATGTTAGATAGCGATGCAAAACCGAGGGTGCGTCACTCGTGGTTCACCAATAGGCAAAACCACTTCGTTCCCGCCAAAAGAGTTCGTGAAGATGATCAGCAATGCTAGCTTAGCAGCCAGTCGTCAATTTGATCCTGAAAAAATCCCACTCAATACCTCAAGCCCAGCCTCTGGGTCATCTTCATATTCACCAATTTCTTCAACCTCAGATGTAGACAGAGCAAACAAGCCTATCTTTGACAAACGCAAGCGATTTCTCATTAGTTCATCGTCAAGGGAATCGCCACACACGATGGCCATTCCGCTACCGCTTTCTTTCATCAGTTCCTCTGGATTTAGTCTCGAGACGATATTCTGGCTTAAGCTGCCATGCTTCGCTAAGACTAGAAGATTACTTCGGAGGTCTTGACCATAACGATAACGCGCATCTGCAAGCAGGCCTTTGGGCACAGCGTTTGCCATAACTATGCTTGTAAAGCGATTCTTGTGATACTTGTATGCTATTGGATGTTGTATGTAAGGGTGCAACCCCTTCAAAAGTCCGGATGCCGTCTTCAGCGCCGCATCATCTCTAACAAAGGCGTGTCGAGCAGAATGCATTTCCGCTGCCACCTCAATCTCAAGTATGCGTTTGTGACGTGGATTGATACTGTCTAGCTGTGAAGGCGACAAGCACTTCTGGCTGGCTCTCGCACTATCCTTGTACCGCTTGAGACTGCCAGGATCTTCGCCAACAATCCTGCCAATCACACCTTTCAGGGATGAATCGGCCGTCAGCTGTTCAAAAGCCTGGCCTCGATGAATATCATTGTGGGCTTTGCGTGGGATCTGTTGAAGCATTTTGGCAAGCGCTTCATTTGCACTGAGATTTCCCTGATCACACGCATCATAGATAGAGCGAAGATACTTATCCGGCTGTAATGACAATTCACTTCTCACGATCGAACGAGGAACCAGCAAGATGGTTTGCAGTCCGTCCGAAGGGAGCTTGCGCGTAATCCTCACCCAACCTTTTCCAAGACGCCAAGCCAACAATCTGTCTTCCGTGTCTAAAGCAATTCCATGTACGTTGCACTGATCTTGTGTGTACTCAACAAGTTTTTCTCTCAGAATCGCTGCCATCATGTCAGAAATCATGTCATTGCTGACGCTTTCAACGAATAATGCTGCGTCTTCAATATCCTCAATATCGCCTGTTTCAAACGGCCGACTGCGGCGCAAAGCCTGAAGAAATAGTCGGCTTTTTTTCTCTCCCATGCCACTTCCACTTGGTTCGTCACCCGAGTAACCCATTCGAGTACGGTTATCCTCGTAGGTACCCATCATCAGTTTGAGAGCATTGAAGTAATTCCCATTACGCAAATGATTCATGACCCCCTCCCCGAATCTTGAGCCAGACTTTGTGAGAGAATCCGCCCGGCCGT
>CAYYGM010000213.1:0-4171 GCA_964471555.1 uncultured Phycisphaeraceae bacterium | reverse complement strand
AAAACCCTCTGCCACGCCGTACAACTGGCCGCGTAAGTGCGAAAGTCGAACTTAGACGTCTGGTGTGATGGTGTGATGGTATGTGCGGGGATGGGATTGCATAACGAGCTTATACCCCGGCGGGTGACGGGTTAACGGGTGAGCTGTTTGGCGGGATGATCTTCCGAGCGGTGGTCGGGTTCTGCGATGGAACAGGGACGAAAGTCCAGCACGTGCAGTTCGGCGGTGGTGCGGCCGTTCCAGTGGTTGATCTGCGGCTTGAAGACCACGTCGATCACGGCGCCGGCCGGCAGCTCGTCGGCGAAATCGCCCATGCCGAAGGCGACAGCCCGGGCGCGGGCATCGTCCTGGCGCAGGTATAGCGACAGGTGTTTGCCGCGATTGCCCATGCGCTGGGCGGGACGGTCGAGCGTGACCTGGCGCAGCAGCAGGCGCGGTGAGGGATTGCCGCGGCCGAAGGGGGCCAGCTTCTGCATCTGCTCGAAAGCGGGCAGATCGCAGTCGTGCAGCGTCACCTCCGCATCCAGCATGATGGTCTGGGTCAGTTGTTCGACCGTGAGGCGCTGGTTGACGTAGTCAGTCAGTTGCGTGCGAAAGGCGTCGATGCGGTCGGCAGACAGGGTCATGCCCGCAGCCATGGCGTGGCCGCCGAACTTCTGAAGGTGCTCGGCACAAGCGCACAGGGCGGTGTGCAGGCACAGGCCTTCGATACTGCGGGCTGAGCCTTTGGCCGTGTTATCCGCTTCGTCGATGCACAACATCACAGCGGGGCGGCCGAAGGTTTCCACCAGGCGACTGGCCACGATGCCCACCACACCGGGATGCCACTGCGGATGAGCCAGCACCAGGGCGCGGCAATCGTCGCGGTCGTAGCCGTGGTCGATCACCATCTGTTGAGCCTGCTCGAAGATGGCTCGCTCGGTGGTGCGGCGGCGTTCGTTTTCCTGCGTGAGCATGACGGCCAGTTGCGAAGCCTGTTCCGCGCTGGCGTCAGTCAGCAGCTTGACGGCTTCCTTCGCATGGCCCATGCGGCCGCAGGCGTTGAGGCGCGGCCCGAGCACGAAGCCGACGTGATAGCTGTCGATGGTCTTACTGCGCAGACGGGCGGCATCGATCAGGGCGTTGAGCCCCACCAGTTGCGTGTCCTTGATGTGGCGCAGGCCGAAGACCGTGATCAGACGGTTTTCTCCCACCAGCGGCACCACGTCGGCCACGGTGCCCAGGGCGGCCAGGGAGAGGTTGTCCATCATCAGGTCGCGCAGCTTAGCGGGCAGACGGTCCGCACCGCAGTGAGCGCGCAGGATCTGCCAGGCGAGTTTGAAGGCGACGCCGGCGCCGCAGAGGGAATGCGCGTGGCGCGTGGGGCGTGGGGCGTGGGGCGTGGGAAGTTCGGGATGCACGATGGCGTAGGCATCCGGGAGTGTCTGTGCATCGAAGGCGTGATGGTCGGTGATGATCAGATCGAGCCCGAGATCACGGGCGACCTTGGCCGGCTCAACGGCGGTGATGCCGCAATCGACGCTGACGATCAGGGGCCGACTCGTGCTGCGCAGCGAAGCGCTGCTTCGCAGAGCAGGATCCGCAGCCAGGGCGGTGATGGCTTCGCTGTTGAGCCCATAACCTTCTTCCAGGCGATGGGGCACATAGGTGCTCACCCGGCCGCCGATGGCGTTGATGGCGTGATAGAGGATGGCCGAGGCGGTCACGCCATCGACGTCATAGTCGCCGTAAACCACGATGTGCTGCTGATCGGCTACCGCTTGCAGGATGCGACCGGTGGCCGCTTCGACGCCGGCCAGATTGCGGGGATCGTCCAGTTGGCGCAGGTCCGGCTGCAGGAATTGGTCAGCATCGTCGCCGGTCAGGCCGCGGATCGCCAGCAGCGTATCCAGCAATCGATGACGACCATTGCGGGTGGGTGTGGCGATCTCGGCTGTGGCATGGTTAGCCGGATCGTCGGATCGCCATTGCCAGCGTCGCAGCCTCCCTGCCATGTCTGACATGCCGGCATGATAACCGATTGGCGGACCTTCTGACCGTTACGATCGACACAACTTACCGATTTCGCCCTTTCCGACTGGAAGGATGGTGGAGTCAGCCTGAAGGTCAAACGCGGTTTTCACGATAAAAACGGTGATGTCATCACACTGATATTGTTACGCTTAACCAGAAGGACGATCCCATGCACACCCAGACACAGCGTTCGACCGGGGCGTTCACGCTGGTGGAAATCCTGATCGTGGTGGTGATTCTGGGCATCCTGGCGGCGATCGTGGTGCCCCAGTTCACCTCGGCCAGCGAAGAGACGCGAGCCAATGCCGTCAAGATGGACCTCAACCGCATCCGCCAGCAGATCGAAATCTACAAATCGCAGCACAACAACCCGCCCAGCCTGGATGACTTCGAGAACCAGATGACTCAGGCCAGCGACGTCAACGGCGACACCGCGGTCGTGGGCACCGCGGGTTATCCCTTCGGTCCCTATCTGCCCAACCTGCCCACCAATCCCTACACCAACACCCACGATGTGGCGGATATCTCCGCGGATGCCGGCAGCAGCGCCTGGGCCTACGACGAATCCGACGGCACGTTCATCGCCAACAGCGAGGAAGCACACCGCGATTGGTGAGCCCGGGGCGGATGTTGGTTTCAAATTGAAATTCAAATCCGCACATGCCTTATACTGCGGGCATGTTGCGTTTCATCTGCGCGCTGTTGCTGATCTTGGGCCTGATGATGGCGGCCTCCTGCCGCTCCATCACTGCGCCGTCGCCGGGTGGAGTCACGCCGGGGGCGGAGGCTGATCGCACACCGCTGGATCGCGTGGCGCCGTCGCTCGGCGCGTTGCACGGTGAGCCGATGGTGCGCGTGCGGATCTCCTCCGCGGCAGCGACGTTGCGTTTCGATGCCGCCGGCCCCCTGATCGTCGGACCCGGCCCGGGCCATGAGGCCAAAAGTCAGCCGCGGACCTTTCGTTCACCATTGACCGTCAGCCGCGCCGCCGGGGCGTGGATGTTGCGCGACGGCACGGGTACAGCACTGCGCTGGGCGCTGCCTACCCTGGCTGTCGATGCCGGCACCGTGCAGAACGGTCAGGCCCTGCGCCTGGTCAACGGCAACCTGCATCTCGACGGCCACGAATATCCCGGCCGCATCGTGCTGCTGACTGCTTCAACCGATCCGGCCCGCATCGATGCGATCAACCACGTGCCCCTGGAAACCTATCTTCCGGGTGTGCTCCAGCACGAGCTGTTTCCCAAGTGGCTCCCGGCTGCGTATCGCGCCCAGGCCATTGCCGCCCGTTCCTATTCGATCGTGCAACTGGCCCGCAAGAGCGATCAGCCCTACGACATGGAATCAACCACCGCCAGCCAGGTCTACGGCGGCCGGGCCAGCAATCCCACCGCCATCGCGGCCGTGGCCCAGACTCGCGGCCAGGTGCTGACCTACCAGGGTCGCGTGGTCGAAGCCTTTTACTCCAGCAGTTCCGGCGGCGCGACGCAGGACGCCACCTGCGCCTTCGTGGATCGACCGGGCTGGTTCGACATCCCCCCGCTGCGCGGCCGCACCCACGGCTGGGGCACGCAGGCGACCTATTACCAATGGAATCCATTCACCGTTGACGCAACATCGCTGGCCTCACGCCTGGCCCAATGGGGCCGCAGCAACAAGCACCCCATCGCCGGTATCAGCGGCCTGCGCGATATCAGCATCACCCGGCGCAGCAGTTCAGGTCGCCCCGCCCAGTTCACCATCACCGACGCCGCCGGCCGCCGCTACCTGCTGTGGGCCGAGCAATTCCGCCATGCCGCCAACACCGGCGCGCCATCCGATCAGCAGTTGCGCAGCAGCAACGTGCAGGTGCAGGTGTTGGGCGGTCGCGTGCAATTCCTCAGCGGTCACGGCTTCGGCCACGGCGTGGGCCTCGATCAATGGGCCGCCCAGGACATGGCCCAGCACGGCTACGACGAACGCGCCATCCTGGCCACCTTCTACCCCCAGTCCCACATCAGCCGGGCATACTGAACCGCGCCATCCCCCGCATTCCAACCGCGCTACTGCTTGTATTCCATCGCCACTCCCTGCATTTCAATTGATTTTCACCCCTCCCGGCTGTTATTAGTTTTCTAGATAACTAATAACAGCACCCGGATGGCGGCAGCCGGGGTCG
>CAYYGM010000212.1:0-4476 GCA_964471555.1 uncultured Phycisphaeraceae bacterium | reverse complement strand
CATCCTTGGAAAGCAGGCGATGCGTGCCGATGATGACGTCGCTCCGCCCGGCGGCCAGATCCTTGAGGATTTTCGTCTGTTCCTGGCCGGTCTTGAAGCGTGAGATCGAGACGACGCGGAAGGGGTAATCCGCCATGCGCCCGCGGAAGGTGCGCTCGTGCTGCTCAGCCAGCACGGTGGTCGGCACCAGCACGGCCACCTGTTTGCCGAACTCCGCAGCCTTGAACGCAGCGCGGATGGCGACTTCCGTCTTGCCAAAACCCACGTCGCCGCAGATCAGCCGATCCATCGAGCGCGGCTGGGCCATGTCGCGCTTGACCGCGGCAATGGCTGCCAACTGGTCGTCGGTCTCCTCGTAGGGAAACTCCGCCTCGAACTCGCGCAGCCAGGCGGTATCATCGGGGAACTGGATGCCCGGCTGCGTGGCGCGGGCGGCCTGCACGCGCAGCAACTGTTTGGCCAGATCGCGCACCGCCTCGGCCACCTGTTGCTTCTGTTTGTCCCAGCGCTTGCCGCCCAGCTTGCTCAACGGGGGCACGCCCTGGAAGCCGCCGACGTATTTCTGCACCAGGTCGATCTGTGTGGCGGGCACGTGCAGCAGGGCTTTGTCAGCAAATTGCAGCGTCAGGTACTCGGCCGTCTCATCCTTGCGGCGAAGCGTCTTGAGACCGGTGAACAGGGCGATGCCATGATCGACGTGGACGACGTAATCGCCGGCCGCAAGATCGAGAAAAGCATCCTTGTTCGAACTTCCGGGGGCGGTTATACGCCGCACGCGGCGTCGGATTTCGTAGCGGTGAAACAACTCGTGGTGAGGAATGAGATGAATGAGTTGCTGATCGCGCCAGATGAAGCCGCGATGCAGGTAGGCGACTTCCAGACTGATGCGGTCGAGGCTCTGCGGCGCGTGCTCGGTCAGCAGTTGTCGCAGGCGGTCGCGCTCGGCGGGCTTCTGGCAAAGAACGATGACCTGATTGTTGGCATCGTCAGCCAACTCGGCCAGTTCGCGCAGGGCTTCGTGGGCGTCGGCGTGGAAGTTGGGCAGCGCTTCGAAAGGCAGGTCCAGGATCGTGTCGTCAGGTCGGGTGGCGGAGTATTCGTTGAGCTGGATGTGCGCGAGCTGCGCCAGTTGGGCGAAGATTTCCTTGGGGCTGAACACACCCTGCGGATGGGTCAGCCGCTCGTAATAGCCGCGGGCCTGCTCGGACAGTTCCATCACCTCGTGCAGCACGGGCAATGCATTGGGAAGCAGTTGCAGGAGATTGGTGGAGCCGGTGTCGGAGAGAATGGTTTTGGCATCGGTGCCGATGAGGCGCACGGAGGCGAGCTTCTGGCGTGAGCCGAGCGTGTCGGGGTCGACCAGGTGGATGGTTTCGATTTCGTCACCGAAGAAGTCGAGGCGGATGGCTCCCCCGGAAGTGGCAGCATTGGCATCGGCGATCTCCTGGCCGTCGGCGTCGCGGAAGGAGCCGGCCGGTGCGAAGACATCGACGATGCCGCCGCGCACCGCGAAGTCACCGGGTTGCTCGATGGCGTCGGCCCGCTGGTAGCCGGCACTGTCGAGCCAGGCGAGCAAGTCACCCTGGCTGATCTGCCCACCACTGGTGAGCGTCAATCCAAACCGGTGCAACACTTCCGGGGCGGGCACCGATTGCATCAGCGCCTGGATGGGCGCGACGATCAGATCCGGTGCGTCGCCTTTGACCAGGCGATCCACGACGCCGAGCCGTTCAGCCAGCAGTTCCAGGCTGACCGCCGACTCGCCCGGCAGCACTTCCATGGCGCCGAAGCGCTCGACCTTCAGACCGCCTCCCGGAATACCCGCAGCCGCGAAAAGCTCCAGGTCGTCGAGTGCGTCGTCCGCTTCATCGAGATGGGCCACGACCAGCAGGACTGTGCGATCCGATTGGGCAGCCAAGGCTCCGGCCAGCAAGGTGGTGGCCGAGCCGCGTGTGCCGCGTGCGATGGTGCGATCGGCGCGCAGGGACCGCTCGATCAGCGCGCGAACGTGCCCCGACTCGACGAATTTCGCCAGCCATGGATGGTCAGCCATGTTGGCAATAGTGTAGCAAGGAAGAATGTAACCGCGGATGAACGCGGATAGGGCGCGGATCAACGCGGATGCAAAGGGTTCTTTTATCCGTGTTCATCTGCGTTCGTCCGCGGTTCATGTTATTTCAGAAGTTTTTGCGCACGATGGGCACGATGTAGTCGTGGGGATTGGGCGGAGCGGGGGCGGGGGTTTCCAGTTCGGGGACGCCGGGTAATTCGCGGATCATGGCAATCTCGTCGCAGTGCTGGTTCTTGGGGCAGCGCACGCATTCGCTCCAGACCTTCAGCGGCAGATTCTGACGATCGACCACGGTGAAGCTGAGCCTCTCGAAAAAGGCCCGCTCGTAGGTCAGGCACATCACCTTGCGGATGCCCAGGGCTTGGGCTTCATCGATGCAGGCCTCGACCAGCTTGCGCCCCACACCCTTTCCGCGATACTCGGGCGCCACCGCCAGGGCGGCAACCTCCGCCAGGTTGGCCCAGACGATGCTCAGCCCGCAGACCCCGGCCACGTTGCCGTTGATTTCAGCGACGTGGAACTCGCGCAGGTTTTCGTAGAGCATCGACAACGATCGCGGCAACATGAGGCCCTGTTCAGCCTCGTTGTTGATGATGCGTGCCATGTCCGGCACATCGGCGACCGTGGCGCGGCGGATCATGGCGAGATTATAGACAGATTGCGGCTGAGGATTGTTGCCGCTACTGGGCCTGTTTCATCTGAAATGTACCGCGATCGCCGAGGGCGGTTGCCTGTTCGGTCTGCAACCAGTGCAGCGCATCGGCGTCCCCCTTGAGGTAGGCGTCGAGGAAGGCGGTGGTTCCCTGCTGGATGAGAGCCAGGTCAGCCTGCTGTTGCCGGGTGGGTGATCGCAAGCCGCGGGCAGCGCCGCCGAAGAGCATGTGTGTGCCGCCTTCGATCACCACCAGATAGGCATCGGCGTGCGACATGGCGGCGAACGGCTCCAGGCGGCGCTCGGCGGTCATCTCCGGCGTGATGGGCGATGTGTCCGCAGTGCCGGTCCAGAAGGACATGGGAATGTGAATGCCGGCGAAAGCAGTTTTGGCGTCGCCGATGCTGGGGGGCGAGGGGCTGAGTGCGATGCCCGCTTTGATGCGCGGATCATCCAGCCGCAGCAGGTTACCGCCAGCCCCGGCAAATTCGCCGCACACAAACTGTGTCGTCACCGCCCCGAAGGAATGGCCGGCCATGGCGATGCGATCGAGGTCCAGCCTGCCGAACAACGGCGACGTCTTATCCGCGTTGAGCCGGGCCAGTTCGTCGATAGCAAAGGAAACGTCACGGCAGCGCTGCTGCAATTGCTCGAGCGTCATGGCCGCCTTGAGATTCTCAATGCCCTCGCGCAGCGGGACGCCTTTGTAAAGCGATTCATCGGAGCCGGCATGCTGGAGCACGATGCAGAAGTAGCCGTGGGCCGCCCAATATTGGCCGAGATAGGACAGCGCCTCGCGCGAGCCGCCGAGGCCATGGGACATGACCAAGATCGGCAGCGGATCTTTGCTTTCAGTCGGTGCGTAGATCTTGACCGGCACCACGCGATCGCGGGCTGCATCGCGCCAATCCTCCCGTGTGGTGGTGACATCCGCATCCGCCGCCCGGGCGACAATGGGCAGCAGTACGAGTGAAGCAGCCAGCACAACAGATCGGTAGCGCATCGTCGTTCTCCAGGCAGGCGTACGGCCGCGCCGCCCACGGGTTGCAGGGCAGGTTGCACGGCTGGTTATCCAACGCCTACCTGGAATTTTCTATTGCCGCCAACAATTTGGCCTCGTCCCAGGTTTCGATGCCCAGTTCGCGGGCTTTGTCCAGCTTGGAGCCGGGCGATTCGCCGGCCAGGACGAGGCTGGTGTTTTTGCTGACGCTGCCGGTGACTTTGCCGCCGAGGGCTTCGAGCTTCTTTTTCAGTTCGTTGCGCTCGAAGGCGTCGAAGGTGCCGGTGATGACGATGGTTTTGCCGGCAAAGGGCGAGTCCTGCACTTGGGGGCGCTGCTTCTCGGTGAGCTTGAGGCCGGCATCGCGCAGTTCGGCGATGACGTGTTGGCCGGCGTGGGAGTGCAGGAACTGGTGCAGAGAGGCGGCGGTGATGGGGCCGATGTCGCGGATCTCGGCCAGGGCCTCTTCGTCGGCATCGAGCAGCTTGTCGAGGGAGCCGAAGTGTTGAGCGAGCGCATCAGCGGCGCGGGAGCCGATGTGCTGGATGCCCAGCCCGGCCAGCACGCGGGTCAGGCCCTGCTTCTTGGAGGCTTCAATCGCGCTTAGAAGATTGTCGACGCGCTTGGAGCCTTTTTTGTCCGCATCTTTGGAGCCGACCCCCGGAAGATCGAACGGTTTGTGTTTGTGTTCGGGCAGTCGGTAGATGTCGCCGAAGGAGTTGAGCAGGTCGGCTGCGAGCAGGGGGTCGATGA
>CAYYGM010000211.1:0-4569 GCA_964471555.1 uncultured Phycisphaeraceae bacterium | reverse complement strand
GGCCGGGCGGATTCTCTCACAAAGTCTGGCTCAAGATTCGGGGAGGGGGTCAACTTTCGGTAATCCCTCGGACATGATCCAAAAATGTTGGCGGCCGGAATCAAATGACGTGACACGGTACTGCCTCCCTCGGTTGGCCTGACGGCAAGCATCCCGGAACCCAGCATGAAACCAACGTGAGAATTGCCCCGGTGGTCCCTCTCACCGTTTTGCCGTCGGCCGATCGTGCAACAATTATACTGCCCGTGCGATCCCTTCCCTAAACATTTTTCCATCGCGTGTTGCTGTCTCGCTGGCGAGTCGCTCGGTCGCCATCAGGCACGACTGCTTCGATAGAACGTGTCTAACTCGCCAACCTCTCCGCGCTCACGGCGACCTCCGCGAGAGGGTCCAAAGTCGGCGCTCATGTTGGTCTCGGACACCCGGAGCGAGTGCGCGTTGTCGGGCGGACGAGCAGTCCGCAAGCGGCTGATCCGGAGGCTTCGGAGGTGAAAGTGGTCAATGCTGAAAAAGCGCAACGTTTGTGCGCGCAGCTCGTGTAAAGTCAGCGAAATGTGAGCATTGTGATCAGCGCGGGTCAGCCACCGTTGTGCGCCGGATCTGCACCACTGGGCCGCTGAGGAGGGGCGAAACGCGGCGATTGCGATGGAGCGCAGGTCAGTTGGGTTGCCGGAGGGGGGCGGATATTGGATAATGGATGGTTTGGTCGTGATCGGCCGATGGAGAGAGGAAGGACGACGGACTCGCCTATTCTTCTTGGTCAGGGCCCCCAATGATGAAGCTGACCCGCCGTGAGATGTTGCTTGCCAGTTTGAGCGCCTTGGCAGCGGGTTGTGCCTCTACGGAGGGCCCCGCCTTCAGCAGCCGACCGAGCCCGGTCTGGCCGCAGTCGGTGGCCCCGCCCAGCAGCGATCGGGCGGTGCTTTATCGGACTACCACGCCGACCCCCGCCCCCGCGGTCAGTACGGCAGGGCCGGTGCAGGCCATCGCCCGGTCACGCTGGACCAGCGCCCGGCCGGTGTCGGGGCGGACCAATCCGATGAACGGCATCAGCCGTATCACCGTCCATCACGAGGGCTCGACCACCTTCTGGGCCTCCGATTTCACCACCACCGCCCAGCGTCTAGAGAGCATCCGCAGCTATCACGTCCGCGAACGGAGTTTCGCTGACATCGGCTACCACTACGTCATCGACCGGGCCGGCCGGGTGTGGGAAGCCCGTGCGATCCAGTTCCAGGGGGCCCACGTCAGCGGGCAGAACGAGCACAACCTGGGCGTGATGTGCCTGGGCAACTTCGATAAGCAGAGCCCCACCCAGGCCCAACTGGTGGCGGTGCAGCGGACCGTCTCAGCCTTTGCTTCCTACTACAAGGTGCCCCGCTCCCGCATCTATACCCACCGCGAGCTGGGCCCCACCACATGCCCTGGGGCTAACCTTCAGCCACGTGTGGCGGCGATGCGATCCAGCGGCCAGTTGGCTTGAACCTGTCGATTATTGGCTCCCTTGTATGAGATGATCTGGTGCCATTGGCGTCGCCACGCGTCTTAAAAACCACGTGTCGATTGATAAATTGGCGTGCCAGGGGGGTTGTATTTGCAAATCTGGGCGATAGTATGAAGTGTGAGATCGGAATTCATCCATACCCCCTATTTCCCCCCGCCCCCGGAATCGTCCCTGCCCCCAACCTTTGAGCCCTCCGACAGAACCGCAACGACCCGCAGTATTCACGCCAGGCAAATGAACATCATCCCGCCCGGAGTGGGCCGCGAGGGAGGATGAACGTCGGGCCGCCCCATCGAGTGGCCGGCCACAATGACAGGAGCGCCGTCATGGCAGAACGCACCACCAACGACGCTGAATCCATGAAAGGCCGCCGCCTGGGCCGCGTGCTCACCAAGATGGGCAAGATCACGCGTGATCAGGTCCAGGAGGCCCTCGAGCTACAGAAGAAGCAACGCCAACCCATCGGGCAACTGCTTGTCGAACTGGGCTATATCAGCACCGACGATCTGAACCTTGCCCTGGCCATCCAATCGGGCATGGAGATCATCGATCTGGACGACATGGACATCACCAGCGAGATCGCCCACCTGATCCCCGCTGAGACCGCCCAGGCTTATCAGCTCATGCCCATCGCCTTTGAGCCGGGCAGCAACACGCTGACCATCGCCCTCAAAAACGCTGACAACTTCCGGGCCATCGACGACTTGCGCCTGCTGATGGGCTACAACGTCCGGGCGGTCGTCGCCCCCGCGGCACAGGTGGAAAAGAAAATCCAGGCCTACTACGGCCAGGACGAGGAATCGCTCAGTTCGCTGGTGGCGGAACTGGCGGAAGACTCGGACCTGGAGCAACTGGCAGAACGCAGCGGCTCGATCGACCTGGAAGAGCTGCTGGAGATGGCCGACGACAACAAGGTCAAGCGTCTGCTCAACCTGGTGTTGTTGCAGGCGATCAAGGACCGGGCCTCGGACATTCACTTCGAGCCGTTCGAGGACGAGTTCAAGATGCGTTACCGCATCGACGGCATGCTGTACGAGATGGTGCCGCCGCCCAAGCACCTGGCCATGCCCATCGTCAGCCGACTGAAGGTCATGAGCAACCTGGACATCGCCGAGCGTCGCTTGCCGCAGGACGGCCGCATCGAGCTGGTGGTCAACAACAACCCGGTGGACATGCGTGTGGCCGTGCTGCCGACGATGTTCGGCGAAAGCGTGGTGCTGCGTGTGCTGGACCGGCAGAACGTCAAGCTCGACCTGGACAAGGTCGGCATGCGTGTCGATGATCTGGAAACCTTCCGCCAGTTGATGCGCAAGCCCAACGGCATCGTCATCGTCACCGGGCCCACCGGCTCGGGCAAGACCACCACCCTGTATGCCTCCCTCAGCGAACTCAACAGCGTCGATGTGAAGATCCTGACCATCGAGGATCCGGTGGAGTACGACGTGGACGGGCTGATCCAGGTGCAGGTGAACACCGGCGTGGGACTGACCTTCGCCAAGGCCCTGCGCTCCTTCCTGCGACAGGATCCCGACATCATCCTGGTCGGCGAAACCCGCGACCTGGAGACCGCCCAGATCGCCGTACAGGCCTCGCTGACCGGGCACCTGGTGTTCACCACGCTGCACACCAACGACGCGCCTTCCAGCATCGCCCGTCTGCTGGACCTGGGGCTCGAATCGTTCCTGATCACCGCCACCCTGGAAGGCATCGTGGCCCAGCGCCTGGTGCGCAAGATCTGCCCGCGTTGCCGCGAGCAATACACGCCCACCGAAGAGCAGTTGATGCAGTTGGACCTGACGCCCGAGGACATTGAAGGGCGCGTCTTCTTCCGTGGCAGCGGCTGCGACTACTGCAACCAGTCCGGCTACAAGGGCCGCATGGCCATCTTTGAGATCATGGTGCTCGACGACGATCTGCGCGAACTGATCATGCAGAACGCCTCGACACAGATTCTGCGGGCCGAGGCTCGCAAGCGCGGCATGCGTACGCTGCGCCAGAGCGGCCTGCTGGCGATCTATGACGGACAGACCACCATCGATGAGGTGATTCGCGAAACCCTGATGGAAGAAGGTTAAAGGAATTTTAGATTTTTGATTTTGGTTTTTTGATTTTGGATTGGGTTACAAGTCCTGGATTGGCGGTGGATTCGGCAATCAGAATCCTCAATCAGAAATCAAAATAAGATCGGAGTGAGCCATGCCGACGTTCCAATACGAAGCCCTGGATGAATCGGGTAAGCCGCAGAAAGGCACCATCAGCGCCTCGAGCAGCGACGAAGCCCTGGCCCGCATCAAGAGCCAGGGGTTCTTCCCGACCTCGGTGCGCGAACAGAAGGTCAAGCGCTCCAAGAGCAGCGGGGGCGGCGGCGGCGCGGTTTCCGCCGGGCCGGCCAAGAAGAAAAAGGGCGGCCTCAACAACATGACCTTCAGCATCGGCGGTGTCTCGCGCAAGCACCTGACCAGCTTCACGCGACAACTCTCCGTGCTGCAGGACGCCGGCCTGCCCATTCTGCGCTCGCTGCAGATTCTCGAGCAGCAGCAGAAGCCCGGCCTGCTCAAGAACGTGCTGGGCGAGGTGCACGAGGACGTCTCCAGCGGCTCGACGCTCTCCGACGCGCTCAACAAGCACCCCAAGGCCTTCGACAAGCTGTACACCAAGATGATTGCCGCCGGTGAAGTCGGTGGCGTGTTGGACCTGATTTTGCAGCGTCTGGCGGAGTTCCTGGAAAAGGCTGCCAAGCTCAAGCGGCGCATCATCGGCGCCATGATCTACCCGGCCTGCGTCATCATGGTGGCCGCGGTCATCGTGCTGGGCATCATGGTGTTGATCGTGCCCAAGTTCGAGGAAATCTTCTCCGACTTCGACGCCGAGATGCCGCGCCTGACCATCTTCCTGATCAACTTCAGCAAGTGGCTGGGCGGGCGACTGCATGACAACCAGATGGTGCCCGGCATCGTGTGGATTCTGCTCTCGCCCATTGCCTTCGTGCTGCTGCTGAAGCTGACTCGCAAGAGCGCCGTGGGCAGGCGCCTCACCGACCGCATCATGCTGCTGATGCCGGTCGC
>CAYYGM010000210.1:0-4613 GCA_964471555.1 uncultured Phycisphaeraceae bacterium | reverse complement strand
TTTTTCGTGGTTTCCCACCCCCCACTCCGGGCGCCGGTCCATGCACTCCTTGATGGTTTCGCCGTCGATGTGGGTGACGGTGTCGCCGACCTGCAGGCCGCGGAAAGCGGGATCGTTGTCGTGGCCCTGGGCGTAGGTGACGCCGGCGGGCGAGTCGGGGTCCACGTAGCCGATGATGTTGGTCTGGAAAGCGACGCCGATCTGGAAGGCCAAGGTCAGCAGGATCATGCCCAGGACCAGGTTCATGATCACGCCGGCCGAGATCACCGCCATGCGGGCGCCGACGGACTTGCTGTTGAAGGAGCGCGGGTCGCTGCTGCGGGCCGCAGGGTCCATGTCCTCCTGGCCGAGCATCTTGACGTAGCCGCCGAGGGGCAGCCAGTTGATGCGGTACTCAGTCTCGCCCAGGCCAAGCTCGGATGCAGCCTGGTCGGCATAGGTCATGGCGGCAGGTTCGGCCTGTTTTTCACTGCGGCCAAGTGCGACGGAAACTTCTTCCACGGGCACGAGCCTGGTCGCCTGCTCGGGATCGATGCCCTTGCTGCGCAACTGTTCGCGGATCCGCCGCTCGTACTCCGCCTCCGTGCTGCCGGCCCGCCAGCCCATGCCCTTGCGCCACGAGCAAAGCGCCTGGCCCATGCCGATGGCGAACTGCGTGCACTTGATGCCCACATAGCGCGCGACCACGAAATGGCCCAGCTCATGGATGAAGATCAGCAGGCTGAAACCGGCGAAGAACGCCACGAATGCCAGGAGGGTATTGCTCAAGCCAGATTCCATTCTTGAGGAAACGAGAAACTCGAAACCCGAAACTCGAAACTCGAAATAAACTCAAAACTCGAAGCTGCGCCCGATGGCATGGTGGGGATTTTGAGTTTGGGATTTATTTCGTGTTTCGAGTTTCGTGTTTCGGTTTTATTCACACCAGCGCCTTACTCAACGCATCACTGACGAACCTTCTCGCTGCGGCATCGGCGGCCATCACGTCGTCCAGGTCGCGGATCGGCCCGGGTTCGATGGCCTCCATGGCCTGCCGCGTCAGTTCCACAATACGACCGAAACGGATCCTGCGTTCGAGGAACGCTGCCACCGCCGCCTCATTGGCGGCGTTCAGCACCGCCCCGGCTGTGCTGCCGCCCTGCTGCATGGCCTCGATGGCCCGATAAGCCAGCCCCAGGGCCGGGAATCGCTCGCCGTCCGGAGGCTCGAACGTCAGCTTGCTTAACGTCGGCCAATCCATCGCCTCACTGCACCCCGACGCCCGCTGCGGATACGTCAACGCATACTGGATCGGCGTCCGCATGTCCGGCGGACCCAACTGGGCCAGGATCGAATGATCCGCAAATTCCACGAAGCTGTGCACGATCGACTGCGGATGCACGATCACCGCGATCTTCTCGGACGGCATGTCGAACAGCCAGTGGGCCTCGATGATCTCCAACGCCTTGTTCATCATGCTGGCCGAGTCGATCGTGATCTTGGGCCCCATGCTCCAGGTCGGGTGATTCAGGGCCTGCTCCACCGTGGCGCTGTCCATCACTTCCTTGCTGGCACTGCGGAACGGCCCACCCGAAGCGGTCAACACCAGCCGCCGCACATTTCGGGTATCGAAAGTCGGGTATCGGGTATCGGGATTCGGGTTTCGGGTTGAGGACTCTGCATCGATGCCTTGCCCGATACCCGATACCCGATACCCGATACCCGACCTCTCAGCCAGACACTGGAAAATCGCGGAGTGCTCGCTGTCAACGGGGATCAACTCCGCTCCATGCTTCTGCACCAGCGGCTTGACCAGGCCCCCCGCAGCTACCAGCGTTTCCTTGTTGGCAAGGCTGATGCGCATGCCGCGCTGAGCAGCTTCCAGCACGGCTGCCAGCCCTGCCGCCCCGACGATCGCGGCCGCCAGGTCCGTAGCCTCCACTTCCTGCACCAGCTTGCGAGGGGCGTCGGGACCGCTGAACACCGCCACCCCCGGAAGTGCGGATTTCACTTGCTCGGCCGCGGCTAAGTCGGTGACAGCCACGTGGCGGACGCGATGTTGGCGGGCCTGCTCGATCAACCGCTTGGCCGAGCGCCCGGCCGCCAGGCCCACCACCTGCACGTCAGTCGCCCCGCCCCCGGAACCCCCGGAAATGCGACGCAGGTGTTCGACCACAGCCAGGGTGTTGACCCCGATGGACCCGGTGCTGCCGAGCACGATCAGGCGACGATTTTTTGCTTGCGAGGATGCGGGCATAGACAGGTAACTATACCCCCGATCCCCCCTGAAAGGCACGTTTAGTCCCGGCAGCCCCGCCGTGGCCCCCGCGCGACCGCCGAGACTAAATCAGTGCCCTGCGGCCGGTTCGCCCAGGTAGGGCTTCAGGTTGGCCAGCAGCTTATCCAGCGTCGCCTGGTCCCGGGCTTCGGCGTTCAGCCGCACCAGCGGCTCGGTGTTGCTCGCCCGCAGGTTGAACCACCAGCCGTCCTTCTTGAAGCGGTCGATGGTCACGCCGTCCAGGTGCAGAATCTCCGCCTCCTTGCCAAGCTCGGCTTCCAGCTTTTTCATCAACGCCTTTTTGTCGTCGATGTGGAAGTTGATTTCACCCGACTGCGGGTACTTGCGGAACGCAGCGATCTGTTTGCTCAGCGGCTCGCTTGAACGGCTGAGCATGCCCAGCACGGTGGCCAGTGTGATGGCTCCGGAGTCGGCGAAGTTGTTGTGCTTGAAGTAGAAGTGCCCGCTCAGTTCGCCGCCGACGATGCCGTCGGTTTCGCGCAGCAGGGCTTTGATGTTGACGTGGCCCACCTTGCTCATGGCGGGCTTGGCCTTCAGGGCGGTGATCGTCTCGGGCACCACCTTGCTGGAGCGCAGGTCATAGACGATCGTCGTGCCGGGGTTGTCCTTGACGAAGTGCCCGGCCAGCAGAGCGGTCAGGTGATCGCAGCCGCACAGGTCGCCTTTGTCATCGACCAGCATGCAGCGGTCGGCGTCGCCGTCGAAGCACGCGCCCAGGTCGGCTTTGTGCTTGCGCACGCCTTCCTGCGTGGGGATCATGTTCTCCGCCACCAGCGGGTTCGGCTCGTGGGCCCACTGATCGGTCCAGGTGTTGTTGACAGCAATGATCTGCAAGTTGGGGATATCGCGGAACACTTTGTCCAGCAGCGCCGTGCCGCAGCCGTTGCAGACATCGACGAACAGCTTCAGCGGGCGCGGCAGTTCGCCCATGAACTTGAGGATGTGCTTGCGATAGTCAGCCCAGATGTCGCGCTGTTCGAGCTTCCCGACCGGCGGCGGGCAATCGCCGGTGATCTCGCAGGCGATTTCCTCAATGTCCTTGAGGCCGCTGTCAGCGCCGACGGGCTTGGCCTGCTCGCGGCTGATCTTGTAGCCGATGTACTGGATCGGGTTGTGCGACGCGGTGCACTGCACGCCGCCGACCGCCTTGAGAAAAGGCACGGCAAAATACTGGATCGAGGTGTCGCAGCGACCCAGGTCGATCACATCCATGCCCGCGCCGCGCAGGCCGCGGATCAGGGCCTCGGCCATGGACGGCGCGGCCGGGCGATGATCGCGGCTGACCACCACCGTGCCCCGGCCGTTGGCCTTCTTGAGAAACTGACCCGTGGCCAGGCCGACTTTCCAGCCCGCTTCTTCGTTGAGCGGCTCGGGATACGTGGCACGAACGTCGTACGCTTTGAAGATTTTTCCAATCATGGCTTTTTCCTGTGTGCGTCCCGAATCTGCGTAGCGTACCCTGGGGTGCCACTGCCGCGTGCGGCAGTGCCTGGTTCATCGCACGGCCGACGCGCGGCCGTGGCACCCACTATCGCAAGGGCGATGCGCTTAGGGTTGGTCATCATAGCGATTTGTCCGTGATTGCATTCCCTGCGACACTAGCACCATGAGCAACCGGGTGAAATTGATCGCGGCGGCGACGGCGGCGGCACTCATCGTGCTGCTGGTGACGCTGCTGGCCGGCCCTGATGCCGCGCCGCGAAGGCCGAAGTTGACCGACCAGGAACTGGAACAACTGGATCTCAGCAGCGGCAGCAGCGGCAAAGCCCAGACCGGCCACTTCCGCATGCCCGACCCCGACAGCGATCGCGTCACCTGGCTCTACTGGGATCGCATCACGCCCCTGGACAGCCCCGGCCTCAACGATGTCGAACAACCCGTCACGCGCATCGTCTTCTCGCCCCACCGCGTGGTCGAAATCACCGCCGATCACGGCATTTTCCAACTCAACGAACAACAGAATCAACTGCAAAGCGGCACGCTCACCGGCCACGTCGTGCTGCGCCTGATGGAGACGGCCGACGGCTCCGATGTGGACCTGCACTCCGAGCGCGATGTGCAACTGCGACTGGAACTGGAGGAAGCGGAGTTCGACTTGGAACTGGGCAAGCTGATCAGCGAATCACCCGTGCGCGTCACCGGCCCGCGCGTGGATTTCGCCGGCCACGGCCTGCGCATCGACTACAACCAACTGCGCGACCGCATCGATCGCCTGGTCGTCGATCACATCGAAAAGTTCACCCTCCGCGAAAACCCGCGCCCTGTTTCAAAACCCTCTCCCACTGGGAGAGGGCAGGGTGAGGGCGGAACGTCAGGGACGGGTGGTAACAAAGTT
>CAYYGM010000209.1:0-4698 GCA_964471555.1 uncultured Phycisphaeraceae bacterium | reverse complement strand
GTGCTAGGGTTTCATGCACGGCCGACGCGCGGCCGTGGCACCCCACCAAGTAATTCACGACCCGTGGCAGTGATCTTCCGGGGTGGCCTGCTATACTGATGACCGTTGCTCATTCGGCCGCAGGGAGGCGCCGTCTTGTCCGTCACCGCCACAGATCAAACGCAACCGAGACCGGCCAACGACGTGCAACCACACACGCCCCCGACATCATCCGCTCACGATCAGCCGACCAAGCAAAGTGCTGCCGACCATCACGCTGCACCCGAAGCGCCCGCTTCTTCCACTTCCGGGGGCGGGACGCGCGTCATTGCCATGATGAATCAGAAAGGCGGCGTGGGTAAAACCACCACGGCCGTCAACCTCGGGGCCGCCCTCGCCCGACTGGGTCATCCCACATTGCTGATCGATCTCGACCCGCAGGCCCACCTCTCGCTGCACCTGGGCGTCGATCACGATCAGATCGAGCACAGCATGTACGACCTGCTGACCGATGCCGAGGTCGCGGCCTCGCAGGTGGTGTGGCAGGTGGCGGAAAACCTGGCCGTGCTGCCGGCCGAAGTGAACCTGGCCGGCGTGGAAGCGGAACTCGCTGATCGCGTGGTGACCGGGGCCGCCCAGAACGTGCTCAAGAACCGTTGCGCCGATCTGATCAAACAGTTCGAGTTCGTGATCATCGACTGCCCGCCTTCGCTGGGACTGCTGACGATCAACGCCCTGGTCATGGCCCGCGAGGTGATCGTGCCCATGCAGGCCCACTTTCTCGCCTTGCAGGGTCTGGGCAAACTGTTCGAGACGATCACCATGGTGCGCCAGGGCATCAACCCCAACCTGCGCGTGGCCGGCGTCGTGCTGTGCATGCACGAGAAGCAGACGCTGCTGGCCGGCGAAGTGATCGGCGACGTCAAGCGCTTCCTGGAAGAAGCCCGCAACACCGATCAGCCGTGGTCCGATGCCATGGTGTTCGACCCGCCCATTCGCCGCAATATCAAACTGGCCGAATCGCCCAGCTTCGGTAAGAGCATTTTCGATTACGACGCAGCCTGCCACGGGGCCCAGGACTACGAGAAGCTGGCCCGTTCCGTGGCGGCTCACCCTGTGCCCCGATGAAAACATCAAAACCGCGCCTGGCGCGGCGAGCATTGACACGGGCAGTCACGCAACAGCCATGACGGGCCGACGTCGAATACTCATGGTCGCCAGCAGGATCAGACCGGCCGGCAGTGCCGCGGGCACCGGCACCTGAGCGACAGCCAACGCCTCGGCGCCGGCGGTCGGAGAGGCAGCCAGGAATCGCGCCGCGTCATAGTTGACCAGGAACTGATTCTTGCCGCCGAACATGGCGTACTTGTATTTCAACTGGTACTTGCTCCCACCGCTGTAAAACAGAACATTGAGGCCCTTGAACTGGTCATTCTTGAAACGGATGGTGGGAGCAACGGCAGAGTCCAGCCTCAGTTGTTTGCCTTTGCTGTTGAGCAGCGTCATACCCAGGAACAGGTCGTTGTCCTTCTGGATGTTGTACTTCTGGATACCGGTTCCGAGTGTGCAGAGGCTGTCGAAAAACACGGAACCCGTGAAATTGCGGGCCTGCTTGCCGGCGGGGCCTCCCGTAAAGGTGAAGTCCACCCGCCAACAGTCTGTATAAACGGTGCTGGCGGTCGCAGACGAAGCGATCATCAACATCAAACTCAACACCCACATCCGCGCTTTCATGGCGCATACTCCAAACCCGGCCATTCATCCCATCCGGCCGCACAGCACGTAACCGGACCGTGCAGGGCGCCTGCGCACGGCGGGGATACGCACCCCGATCCATGCATCCGCTGTTAGGCTCTGTTCAAGATCGATACCGTTGTCTGACACCGGCCATGACGCTCCCGGCAAAGGGAGACTTTCATGCACGCTGAAACTGAATGATTATTATGCCCCCCGTTGCCGCCGTGACCATTGGGAAAACGCCCCGTTATTGAGCCCCAAATACTCGGGCCCGGGCTAGGGGGTTTTCCTAGCGTTATGTCCGCGCTGCAACGGCGGGGGCTCCGCGGCCAGGCGGGGATGCCCCCTCAGTGGCCGGACGCCATCTGGTCCTGCACCCACAGGAAAGCGTGGTGAAGCAGTTCATTGGCGCTGGTGAGGTTCAGCCGGTGCTTGATCTGCTCGCGGTGTGCTTCGATCGTCTTGATGCTCAGGTGAAGTCGTTCAGCGATTTGCCTTGTGCCGTTGCCCCGTCCCAGCAATTCAAAAATCTCCAGTTCACGGTCCGTGAGGCGCTCGGCGGGCGAGCTGCCGGCCGCACCTTTGGATCCGAAGAGAACGTCCAGGAACTTCGACGAAAGCTCTTGGCTCAAGTACACCTTGCCGGCCAGCACCTGACGCGCCGCCACGATGATGTTCTCCGTGGCCTCGTGTTTCATGACGTAGCCCCGGGCCCCGGCATTGAGCGCACGCTCGGCATATACCGCTTCATCCTGCATCGACAAGACCAGCACCGGCAAATGGGGCGAACGCACCTTGATGTCCTTGATCAATTCCAAACCACTGCTGTCCTTCAGGGTCAGGTCCACGATGGCCAGGTCGGGCCTGGTGGTGGCAATCAAATCCAGGGCGGCGGCGCGCGAATCGGCTTCGCCGCACACCTCCATGTCGCTTTGCCGCTCTATCCGACGACCAATCCCTTCACGGACGATGGGATGATCATCGACGATCAGCACCCGCATTTTCCTGGTTGGATTCGCTGGCTTTGTCATCCTGGCTATCGTACTCGAACACGGGACTCCGGCTCGGCACGGTGCAGGTGACCCGTGTGCCGTGCCGGCTTAGACGTTTGATGTCGAAGGTGCCCCCCATCACCGCCGCCCGATATCTCATCACCGCCAGACCCATGCCGCCATTGACCACAAGCGGGTCGGCGATCCCGCAGCCGTCATCTTCCACCGTCAGCACGTGATTGCCCGCCTCCGAGACCAGTTTGATCCGCACGTGCCCGGCTTGGCCATGCTTGATCGCGTTGCTGGCCGCTTCCTGTGCAATGCGGTACGTGTGCAGCGCCGCGGCCTCATCGGCAAACTTGACGGAATCCTGGACAAGGCATTCGCAACGCACCCCAAAGACATCCGAGATTTCCTCCGCCAGTCGCCGCAATGCGAAAATGACCCCGCCCGAGTTCAGATCGATGGGGCAGAGACCGCGCGCCAGCGACCTGGCTCGACTGATCGCCTGATTGGCCAACCTGGCGATCCGGGCCGCGTCCGCGGCTTGCGCCACGTGTTGGGCGGCAAGATCCTCTTCCAGTTCCTTGCCTAAAAATGCGATGCCCGTCAAGTCCTGACCCAGAACGTCATGTAAATCCCTCCCGATTCTGCGCCTCTCGCGCTCTTCCGTCTCCACCACCTCGTTCTCCAGCCTCTTGCGTTGCGTGATGTCGTGAATGACATTCGAGTAGCCCGTGGCCCGGCCTTGCGCATCCCTCAGGGCCGCCAGAAGCGTCAAGGCCCAGAATCGCGTGCCGTCCGCTCTGACCAAAGGCCCTTCAAACTCGCTCGAACCGACTGTTGCAGCCGTCAGCATGATCTGGGCCGGCGTATCCGCTTCGAGTTCATCGTGTGGCCAAAGGCATCCGAAATGGCGCCCGATCATGCGCTCCGCGGAATAACCGGTTAATTTCTGGGCCCCTTCGTTCCACGTGACGACGTGGCCGGCAAGATCGAGCATGAAGATCGCATAATCTTCGATGTTCTCGATCAGCGTGCGGAACCTGTCTTCACTTTCCCGCAGAGCGGTACGCGCCGCGTCGTGGTCATGCTGCTCCGCCACCAGGGCAAGGCCGCGCCGCTCCGCGATCATGCTCAAGTCGTTTGTCAAAACACGCAGATACGACAGGAGCAGTGCGATGATCAGGAAAGTGATCAAACGGGCAACCGCATTCCATAAGGCGATCATCATGTCGGAATGCTGAGGCAGCAGAATGTCGGCCAGAAGCCAGCACACGGCCGCGATGACCGCCACGATCACCCCTGAGCGCTTGTCCGCGTACCATGCAGCCCCGGCTATCGGAACGATATAGAACGGCGAGAATGCAATCTCCGGTCCGGTCAGGTAATCGAGAAGCCCGATCCCGGCCACGCATAGCGACGCCGACGCCAAGACCAACCCTGCCCGGCGGCGTAATGCCATCTGCCCGGCCATCACCATTGCCTGCCTGCTCCTGTTGCTAGGGTACCGGCCGGATATACGCTTGACAATCTGAGCCCATGATGGTTCAGGAGGCGGACTTTGACCTGCCTGTCGGTGTTCCAGCCGCAAGGGCAAAACCGATCACATGTTCGCCGAGAACTGGTTCCCCATCCAGGTCAAGCAGGTGGACAAGGTGGGCCGGCCCGACATCGACCAGTTCGAAGCGGTCATGGAGCGGGAGAACCGCGAAAGGGGTTTCTTCGTGAAGCCGGTGCGGCCTGCTCACAAGACTGAGGGTGTCAATTGCCGTGATGCCTTCTGCAAGCAGTGTCTCGCGGAGACCGCGGAGCGCGCGGGTCTGATCCCACCTGAACATTTAGCCCCCGGTGAACACACCGGGGGCCGGCTTTGCGCCGGGTGTGAACACATCGGGGGAGCGCTCCGCTGCGCTGCGAACCAAAAAGGTTCCTGGAACGAACGCCGCGAACTTAAGCGGCAAGGTGAGTGATGCCAAGCTGTTGGCGT
>CAYYGM010000208.1:0-4845 GCA_964471555.1 uncultured Phycisphaeraceae bacterium | reverse complement strand
CTCCTGCCCGTCGATCACCAGTTGCGTGCCTGCATTGGCGCGGTTCAGTTGCAGCAGCACTTCGCAGTCCGCCGGGGCCACGATGGGGCGGGCTGCCAGTGTGTATGGGCAGATGGCAGCGATGCAGAAGCCTTCGATGCCCGGTGAAATGATCGGGCCGCCGGCTGAAAGGTTGTACGCGGTCGAACCCGAGGGCGTCGATACCACCACGCCGTCCGAGTGCAGCACCGTCGGCGCGGCATCGTTGGGCGGGCGAATCGACAAACCCAACTCGATCAAACGGAACGGCTGACCCGCGTTGATCACCACGTCGTTCATCGCCACCGCACTGAACAGCGACTTGTCGCCGTTCTCTAACACGTCGGCTGCCAACGTCAGCCGATCACTGGCGGGGCACTTGCCCGAGGCGATGCACTTCCAGTGCCGCATGAACGACTCGACGCTGAACTCCGCCAGGAAGCCGAGCTTGCCGAAGTTGATGCCCAGCAGCGGCAGATCGCGCTCGATCAGCATGCGGGCCTGCATCAGCATGGTGCCGTCGCCGCCCAGGATCAAGCCCAGGTCAGCCCCCGGAAGTTCTCGGGCTGTGGCGTGCGTCACGTCGGCCGTATCGACCTCCGCCACCACCTCCGCCCGCTGCTCCAGCCACGGCCGAAGCTCGCGCAGGGCTTCCCGCACCGGCTCCTTGCTCCGATTGGCCAGAATCAGAACTCGCTTTTGGCCCGACATCGACTTGTATTGTATCGTTTGCACCGGAGCCAACATGCGCGCACTCGTCCTCGATCAGCAGCACGTCCGTTTCGACCCCAACCATGCCGAAGCCTCCCCGCGCCCCGGTGAGGTCGTCATTCGCCCCACCCGCATGGGCGTCTGCGCCACCGACCTGGAGCTGTGCAAGGGCTACATGGGCTTCCGCGGCGTCCTGGGCCACGAGTTCGTCGGCATCGTCGAAGATACGTCCGCAGCACCCGGCGCCAAAGCCTGGCTCGGCAAGCGCGTCGTCGGCAGCATCAACTGCGTCTGCGGCAAGTGCGACATGTGCAAGGCCGGCCTGCGCGAGCATTGTCGCCGGCGCACCGTCCTGGGCATCGCCGGCCGCGACGGATGTTTTGCCGAGCGATTCACACTACCCGTGGCCAATCTCTACGAAATCCCCGATCACGTGGATGACGATCGGGCTGTCTTCGTCGAGCCGCTGGCCGCTGCGTTCCAGGTGCTGAGACAATTGACCATCGAGGGCCGACCCTACATCACCGTCCTGGGTGACGGGCGCCTCGGCCTGCTCTGTGCTCAAGTGGCCAGCAAGCTCAACGCCACCGTGCGCTGCGTCGGCAAGCACCCCCGGAAGTTGGAGCTTTGCGAGAAATGGGGCGTCAAGCATCGCCCGCTCGATGAAGTCGGCCTGCGCCAGGATCAGGACATCGTCATCGACGCCACCGGCTCAGCCACCGGCCTGACCACCGCCATGCAAATGGTCCGCCCCCGCGGCACCATCGTCCTCAAAACCACCGTCACCCCCGGAAGTTATCAAAGCAGTAAACTTGATCTCGCACCTCTCGTCATTCACGAAATCAACCTCATCGGCAGCCGCTGCGGCCCCTTCCCCGACGCCATCGACGCCCTGTCGCAGGAGAATATCGACGTCGTCAGCCTCATCAGCCGCCGCATGAAACTGGCCGACGGCGTCGAAGCCCTGAAAGTCGCCGACCAGGGCGATGTGCTGAAGGTGCTGCTGGAGCCGTGAAGTGATTCGTATCGACAGGATGACAGGATGGACAGGATTTACAGGATAAAAACCTGATTCTGCATCCTGTTGATCCTGTAAATCCTGTCATCCTGTCTAACCCGAAATACTCCACAGCCACACCGCCACGATCGCGAGCACGATCGCGACGGCGATCGAGACGCGGTAGTAGCCGAAGATGGCCAGGCCGTGCTTCTTGAGATAGGCCACCATCCACTTGACCGCGATCACCGCTGACAGCCAGGCTGCCAGTGTGCCCAGGATCATCGGTGTCCAGCCGTAGGCCTCCAGCATGGCCGGCCCGGCATCGTGAATCTTGAAAACCGTAGCCGCCAGCAGCGTGACGACACCGAGCAGGAAGCTGAACTCCACGGCCGCGCTCAGCGACAAGCCCACCAGCACGCCGCCCACGATCGTCACCAGTGAGCGACTCACGCCCGGCCACATGGCGATGCACTGGATCACACCGATCGCCAGCGCCATGCGCCAGGTCATCGACTCCAGGTTCGCCCCGCCGTTGCCGCTCGCTTTGCCTTTGCGCCGCCACGCCACCGCCAGGATCGCCACGCCACCGACGAACCAGGCAGACACGATGGGCCACAGTCCGAACAGGTACTGCTCGATTTTGGCATCGAACAGCACCCCCACCACCGCGGCCGGCATGAACGCCACCACGATGTTCAGCCCCAGTGCAAAACCCTGCTCGTCCTGCTGCTTCACGATCTTCGCCTTGGCTAACCAGCCGACGAAGCACCGCCGCACCCAGCGGTAGTACAGACCCAGCACGGCAATGATCGCCCCCGACTGGATGCATACCGCATAGGCGTCTGCGGCCGTCCCCTCCAGCCCCATCGCCCGCTGGGCCAGGATCAGGTGCCCGGTGGAGCTGACCGGCAGATACTCGGTCAGCCCTTCCACGAGGCCAAGGATCAACGCTTGCCACCAAGTCATGGGAATCGGGTCTCGGGGTTTGGGCTTCGGGTATCGGGTATCGGGATTCGAGGTCCGGTAGGTGCCCGCAAAGACGGCATTCCTACGAAGCGTCGCGGCTTGGCCGCGCCGTCACACTAACTGCCTACGTCCTATCGGCTTAGCGAGGTCGCCGAGGCGCATAATGCTAGCGACCGCCTGTTTGCATTTTGCAAGAACCGCTCTATTATCTTTCAATCCGGATAAAAGGATGGATCGCCCGTCCGCCGAAAAACAAGTAACCTGAACCGCGAAAACGACCCCATGAGCCCCTTCGCCCAAGCTTGCCGCCGGCGTGTCCTGTTCCTGGACGGGGCGATGGGTACCGCCATCCACAGCCTGCCCCACCTGGACCTGCAGCGCGACTACCTCGGCCGCGAAAACTGCACCGAGGTGCTGCTGCTGACCCGGCCCGAGTTGATTCAGTCCATTCACGAGTCCTTCCTGGCCGTCGGCAGCGATGCGGTGGAGACTGACAGCTTCAACGCCAACGTCCACACCATGGCCGACCAGGATCTGGCCGACCGCGTGTTCGAGTTGAACCGCACGGCTGCCGAGGTCGCCCGGGCTGCCTGCGATCAATTTTCCACTTCCGGGGGGCCGCGCTTCGTCGTCGGGTCCATGGGGCCGGGCACCAAGCTGATCAGCCTGGGCCAGATCGACTGGGACACGATGTGCGCCAGTTACGCCGAACAGGTGAGAGGGTTGCTCGCCGGCGGCGTTGACGCCCTGCTGATCGAAACCGCCCAGGACATCCTGCAGGTCAAGTGCGCTGTCAATGCCGCACTCGAAGTGCTCAAGGAAAAGAACTTGTCGCCCTGCGTCGGTGCAGCTTCCGGGGGTTCCGGGGGTTCCGGGGGTTCCGGGGGCATTCCGATCATGGTGCAGGTCACCATCGAGCAGTTCGGCACCACGCTCATCGGCACCGACATTGCCGGCGTCGTGGCCGCCCTGCGCGGATACCCCATCTTCAGCCTCGGGCTCAACTGCGCCACCGGCCCGGTCGAGATGAGCGAGCACCTGCACTACCTGTCCGCCAACTGGCACAAGCCCATCAGCCTGCTGCCCAACGCGGGCATCCCCTCGCTGGTCAACGGCGAAACCGTCTTTCCCCTGCAAGCGCAGCCCTTCGCGGAGAAGATGGCTGAGTACGTGCGCTCGCTGGGCATCAACATCGTCGGCGGCTGCTGCGGCACCACGCCCGATCACATCGCCCGGCTGATCGAAGCCGTCGGCCGCGACGTTGCCCCGGTTGAAATTGCGAAAAAGCCCTGGAAACCCAGCCTCAGCTCGCTCATGGGCGCGGTCGAGTATCGCCAGGACGCCAGCATTCTCAACATCGGCGAACGCACCAACGCCTCCGGCTCACGCAAGTTCAAACAACTTCTCGAAAAAGAAGACTGGGACGAAATCATGTCCCTGGCCCGCGAGATGGTGCGCGAAGGTTCGCACGTCATCGACGTTAACGTGGATTACGCCGGCCGCGACAACGCTGCGGACATGCGCACCATCGTCAGCAAGCTGGTCAACCAGGTCAACGCCCCGCTGATGCTCGACTCCACGCAACCAGCCACCATCGAAGCGGGACTCAAGGCGGCCGGGGGCAAATGCATCATCAACTCGGCCAACCTGGAAGACGGCGAAGAAAAGTTCGCTCGCCTCTGTGCTCTGGCCAAAAAGTACAACGCAGGGCTGGTGCTCGGATCCATCGACGAAGACCCGCAGGAAGCCATGGCCCGCACCGCCCCCCGGAAGTTGGCCATTGCGGAAAGAATGCACCAGCTTGCGACTGAAAAGTACGGGCTCGATGAGTCGGACATTCTCTTCGATCCGCTGGTGCTGCCCATTTCCACCGGCATGGAAAAGGACCGCCGCTCCGCACTCGAAACCATCGAGGGCACACGCCTGATCGCCCAGCGATTCCCCAACTGCCAGATCACCTGCGGCCTGTCCAACGTCAGTTTCGGCCTGCTGCCCGCAGCGCGCCAGGTGCTCAACAGCGTCTTCCTGCACGAACTGGTCGAGGCTGGACTCACCAGCGCCATCCTCCACGCCTCCAAGATCCTGCCCCGCACCCGCATCGACGACCAGCAGTGGCAAGCCGCGCTCGACCTCATCTACGACCGCCGCGC
>CAYYGM010000207.1:0-5053 GCA_964471555.1 uncultured Phycisphaeraceae bacterium | reverse complement strand
CCGGCAGCAAATAACTCATCCAAACCGTATCAAGCCTCATCCCGCTCAGGGCTGCTCGCTGAGATCCGCGCTTTTCAGCTTGTCACCCATCTTCTTCTCCAGCTTCTCCACCTTCGGCTGGGCGACCGCCTGGATGTACGGCTGGTTGGGATTGCGGCGGGCGTAGTCCTGGTGATACTTCTCAGCCACATAAAAACCCGTCAGCGGCTCAAGCGTGGTGACGATCGGCTTGTTGAATGTGTGCTCATCTTCCAGGTGCTTGATGTACGCTTCGGCGGCCTGCTTCTGGGCGTCGTCGGCATAGAAAATGGCGGAGCGATACTGGCGGCCGCGGTCGGCGCCCTGGCCGTTCAGTTGCGTCGGGTCGTGGGCGATGGTGAAGAAGATCTTCAGCAGCTCATCCAGGTCCACCTTCGACGGATCGTACGTGACCTTGATCGACTCGGCGTGATTCGTCGTCCCGGTGCAGACCGTTTCGTAATCGGCGGTGTCGGCTGTGCCGCCCGCATAACCCGCCTCCACATCCACCACGCCCTTGACCGGCTCGAACACCGCTTCCGTACACCAGAAACATCCGCCGGCCAGCACGATGGTCTGCAACGGCTTGACCTCCGCGGCGGGGTCAGCCAGTTTCGCCACATCTTCGCTGGGAGTGAAGGTCAGCGATTCACTGTTGAGACAATAGCGTTTGCCGGTCGGGGGCGGGCCATCGTCGAACACGTGCCCCAAATGACCGTCGCAGCGAGCGCACAGGATCTCCGTGCGCGCCATGCCCAGGCTGTAGTCGGATTTCTCGATGATGTTCTGCGGCGCGATGGGAGCGTAGAAGCTGGGCCAGCCGGTGCCGGACTTGAACTTGGCGTCGGAGGAGAACAGTGGCAGCCCGCAACCGGCACAGGCGTAAACACCCGGCGTTTTGTTATCCAGCAGCAGGCCGCAGAAGGGAGCCTCGGTGTCAGCATGACGCAGAATGCGGTACTGATCGGGCGTCAGTTGCGCTTTCCATTGCGCGTCGGTCTTGATCACCTTGGGCGATGCCACCGGCCCGACCAGCTTGCCGGCCGCGTCGAAGACTTTGACCATGACCGTGGAAGCGTCCTTGTTCTGCGTCTGCATGGAAGAATCCTCGTGGGATTGGGCCTCACCGCCGCAACCGGCGACCGACAGGAGAAGAAGCATGGTGAGTGTTTTCATGCTCGCTCAACCGACAAAGGCGGGTTCTTATTCCCCCGCCCCACGAAATGTCTCAGCCCAAGCAGCTCTGATCCAGCGCGGCGGAGGCCGGTTTACCGGCCGTCTTCACCCCAACCCCCACGCCCCAATCGATTACTCAGAACTCTCCCGCGCCCTGACGGAACGTTTCAACCCGCATCGACCCATCAGCAAACAGACTGACCTCGATCATCCCATCACGATCGGTGACGCAGCGGTGGAGAATGCCGCGCGGCTCCAGCAAGGCTGCCCAGTCCTCATCCCGCCGGCGGTCCGGCCCGCATGATTGCAGCACGATGCCCGGCCCCACCGCATCCAGCAGATCGCCCGTGGCATCCACGATGCTCCCGTGATGCGGCAGATCCATCATCCCCGCCTCCAGGTTCGCTCCCGAAGCCAGCAGACGAGTGATCGCGTCTTGTTGGATGTCGCCGGTCAGCAGCGTTCGACGATCGCCCGCTTCGATCGACAGCACCACCGAGCCGTCGTTCTGCACCCGCGGCTCGTAATCACCCGGCGGCCAGAGCACGTGCAAACTTACCTGTTCCGAAAGATCATCGCTCGCACCGGCCGTCACCACGCGCAACTTCGCCCCGTGCTGCGTCAGTCCCTCCAGCAGAAACGCCGTCGCCCCATCGGGTTTCTCCCTCGCCTCGGTCAACAACTGCGGCGTCAACCACACTTGCCGCACCGGCACGAAATCCGCCACGTCCAGCATGCCGCAGTAGTGATCCAGATCGCTGTGCGAGATCACCATCACATCGATTCGCCGCACACCCAGCGTTTGCAACACGGGGTTGACCGTGCGCAGGCCGACGTCCATGTAGCGCTGCGAGCCGCAATCGAACATCAGCGTCCGGCCGTGCGAGCGCACCAGGAAGCACGAGCCGTCGCCCACCGCCAGGGCGTTGATCGACACGTCCGGTTGATGCAGCGGCGGCAGTTGCATCCACACCGTCCAGCCCAGCGCGATGCACCACGCTGCGATCAACGCCTTTCGCCTGCCCTGCCCCCGCCCCCGGAAGGCGCCCGCCAGTGTGGCCCAGATCACCGCCAGCACACCGATGCACCAGGCGGCGCTCGGTTGCCCGCGCAGCCACAGCGTCGCCCCCGGCCAGCCGTGCGCTTCATGGACCAATCCCAGCAGGGCATCGGTCACCCAACGCAACGGACCACTCAAAAGCAGCGAAACACTCGGCGAAATCAGCCCAAAAAGAATCTTGGCATACCCGATCGCCAGCACGGCCGTCAGCACCGGCAGCGCCAGCAGCGTCAACAGCACCGCCAACGGACTGATCATGCGGTAGTGATACGCCACCACCGGCAGCGCCACCGCAAACGCGATCGTGCTGGCCAACGCATACCCCAGCAACCAGCGCAGCAGGCGCACGCCGATGCCCGGCTGCCCCATCACGATCCAATCGGCCGGCCAAAGCCGCTCCAGCAGCGGACCGGTGAACGCAAGCAAAGCTCCCACCACCAGGAAGCTCAACTGAAAGCCTGCTGTGAATAGATCACTCGGGCGCCAGATCAACACGATCACCGCCGCCAGCGCCAATGTCTGCCGCACGTCGATCCGTTTGCCCCACCACACCGCGCCGCACAGCATGCCCGCCATGATCCCCGCCCGCACGATCGGCACCCTCGGCGGCACCGCCAGCATGAACAACCCCAGCACCACCATCACCACCATGGCTGACCGTGACGGATGCACCATCAGCAGCCGACAGATCAACCACACAAGCCCCAGCAGAATTCCCAGGTGCGCCCCGGAAATGCTCAGCAGATGAGCCAGTCCCACTTCGCGGAACGTGTCATCCACGCCGTCCAGTTCCCGGCTCCAGCGCCCCAGCAGCATCGTCTGCAGCAACGCCAACTGCACCGAATCGTTTTCCATGCCGATGTTCAGCGTCTGCTCGGCCGCCCTACCCGCTGCGCTCGGCCAGCGCGGCAGCGCCCAGCGCAAAGGCGCTTCGCCCAGGTCCGTCCAGTTGTCGGCCGACGCCAGTGAAAGATGTCCTTCAATGCCGCCCTTGCGCGGTTCCTTACGATAGTCCAACTCACCGGGATTCATCGGTGGCCGCACCGCGTACAGCCAGCCTGTCGCTTCAATCCGCCGCCCCACCGCCAGGCGATGATCCATCTCCCGCACGCGCAGCAGCAGCCTGCCCGAGGCCCGCTCATCCATCACGCCATCGACACGCAACACCGCCAGCGTGTTGGGTTCGCGGTGATAGGTGAACCGGCCCATCGCACCACGCCACGGCGATGAAAAAACGATCGGCCCCTCCACCACGCCCGTCACCCGCACCAGCCGCGATTCGCTGCCCACGAAGCGGCTGACATCACGATCAACCGTGTAATCGCAACGCACCACGTACCACGCCGCACCGCACGCCACGATCGCCCCCAGCCACCATGCGTGATGTCTGCGCCACAGCCCCAGCGCCGTCAGCAGCACCGCGCATACAAACCACAGACTCAGCCAGCCAATCTCCGCCCCCAGCAGAATGCCGGCAACCCACGCCCCTGTTATTCCCGCAATACCCGGATGCTCCCGCATGGCTGCTCATGATAATCGCAGACAGAATCGACAGCAGGCAGCAGGATGTGGCACATTCAAGCAATCACAAAGTCATGCCATCAGGCATTGCGAAAACGCTGACGGGCGATGGCAGGTGGTGATCATCAGCCCGAAGCTCAGCAACGCGAAGCAGGCTGGTTCGGGGATGGCGAGACCCGCCTGCTGGACAGCCTGATCGAAAGAGATGTCCGCGCTGACGCCGTGGCCCCAATGGTCGCCGAGGATTTGCAGGTCCGCCAGGTTGACGTTGCCGTCGCCGGTGAAATCCGCCTCGGTCCAGCCAGCGGCGCTGGATTGCCAGTGATCACCGAGGATTTGAAGGTCAGCCAGGTTGACCATGCCGTCGTGGTTGGCGTCGCCGGGATAATCGAACGCACCCTGCGGGATGCCGAAGGTGAAGTCGTCCGCGCCGAAGATGTTGCCGCCTTCCAGGACGTTTTCTTCATTGAGTTGCAGCGTGCCGGTGAGGATGACGCTTGTGAAACCATCGGGATCGACGATACCGACAAACTCGTGGCCGAAGGATGGGTTGTCGCCGGGATACATCGCGCCGTAACCGGGCATCACATAGCCGGGATCGTTGGCGACGGTGCGATCTTCAAAGAGAAAGCCGACGCTCTGGCCATCAGGATTGGTGTCGAACCAGCCGCCGATGGCGAAGATGGTGACGGGCGCGGTCACGCGGATGGTGGTGGGATATGCTTCGCCGTTGTGATCTTCGTAGATGCCCCACAGGCCGCTGCGTGCCCAGTTGTGATTGGTGGTGACGCCGTGGGCCTTGGTGGAGTAGGCGCTGCCCCAGACATCTTTCGCGGCCGGTTCCCACAGCAGCGTCTGACTGATCACCTGCGGCAATGCGTGACGGTCGTTGATGTTCGGCGATCGAGCAGCATCCCATGCTGACGATTCAAAGCCTTCGGTGAGTGACTGCAGACCGAGTTGGGACAGCCGCGCCAGGTAAGCTGACTCCGTCTTGTATCGCTCGACTGCTGCGGTGGCCGGCAGCGCCAGCAGGCTCAACAAGGTGACGACCAGAAATGCCAGACATTGCCGTGCCGCGGGGTCCAGGTCTTCCCTCATGGACAGGACTATAGCGCGATCAGTGCAGGAAAAAAATGTCCGTCAGGTTTCGGTTGTTGCAGAAATGCGAAAATCCCACGGTGAGCGCGCACAGAATGGTCAGCGATTCTCATTTTTTCGAGGGTCGCGCAAAAAAATTTCTATTGCTGCCTGTACCTGAACTTACGCCCCGTTTCA
>CAYYGM010000206.1:0-5382 GCA_964471555.1 uncultured Phycisphaeraceae bacterium | reverse complement strand
CAAATCGCTTCAATCGCAGTCTGACCACGGCAACACTCCAGGGTGAATCGAGTTCAGCAGGATACCGGGCGCGGATGGGGGGAGCAAACTCTGGAGCGGGAATCAGGCGGCCGGCTGCGAGACGTAGTGGCCCGGCTCGACTTCCACCAGGGGGGGACGCTCCAGCAGGTCGGCGCGGCGGATGACGGTGACGCCTTCCTGCTCGGCGCCCACGGGCAGCGCGGCCCGTTCGTCGCCGGTGAGCGGAGCCGTCGCCGCTTGCCCACTTCCGGGGGCGAACATCTCGATGGGGCTGGGCACTTCGCCGGCCAGCATGATGCGCTGTTTGCGGCGATGCGGATCGGGCGTCGGGGCGGCGCTGAGCAACGCCTTGGTGTAGGGATGCAACGGGTTGCGATAGATCGTCTCGCGGTCAGCCAGTTCCACAATGCGGCCGAGGTACATCACCGCCACGCGGTCGCAGAAGTGCTCAACCACCGCCAGGTTGTGGGCGATGAACAGGAAGCTGAGCTTGAACTCGTCCTGCAAGTCATTGAGCAGATTGAGCACCTGGCTCTGAATGGAAACGTCCAAGGCGCTGATCGGCTCATCGGCGACGATGAAGCGCGGCTCGAGCGCCAGGGCGCGGGCGATGCCGATGCGCTGGCGCTGGCCGCCGGAGAATTCGTGCGGATAGCGGCGGGCGTGATCGGGCTGCAATCCCACCTTTTTCAGCAGCGTGGCCACGCGATCGGGCAATTCACTTGCGGTGGCGAGACGATGGACTTTGATCGGCTCGCCGATGATGTTGCCGACGGTCATGCGTGGATTTAGCGAACCGACGGGATCCTGGAAGATGATCTGCATCTGACGGCGAAGCTGGCGCATCTGCTGGCGGTCGGCGGTGAGCACATCATGGCCGTCGAAGGTGACGGAGCCTTCGGTGGCGGGGACCAGGCGCAGGATGGTGCGGCCGACGGTGGACTTGCCGCAGCCGGACTCGCCGACGAGGCCGAGCGTTTCGCCGTCGTTGATCTCGAAGCTGACGCCGTCAACCGCTTTGACATAGCCGACGGTGTTTTTGAGCAGGCCGCGCTTGACGGGGAAGTAGGTCTTCAGATCGCGGACTTGCAGCAGGGCCATGGTTACATCATAAACCATTGGTGGGCGAAGACGAGGCGGAGTTGGAGGATTCTGCAACTGCGGTGGTAGCGGATCGGCGTCCGATCCATGGCCAGGGCACACGTCCGTCGAGGATCGGCCGCTCGAACCAACGGTAGGACGCGGCAGCGGCCAGGAAGGAGAGGCTGACCGCCAGGAAACTGAACAGTGTCGATAGTCCCGGGCGCGGCCGCCAGAGATCAAAGAGCATGAAGATGGGCATGTGATAGAGGTACAGCCCATAGCTGATGCGTCCGACGCCGCGCAGCCATTTCATTTCGAAGAGGGCGGTCAGTTCGGGCGCCTGCCGTGAAAGCAGAAAAGCGAGCAGCCCCGCGGCGAACAGGTTGCCGCGCAGCACGTCAGCCGGTGCTTGCAGGCTGATGGCGAAAAAGTCGCCGAAGAAGATGATCGCCTCGCACAGCACGATGGCAATGACCATGAGCACGATGCCGAGCCATTGGCCGTAGCGCCTGCCGACGATGCGGTGCTGGTCATACGCCATGGCCGAACCCGCCAGCAGTCCGACGACCTGGAATGGCGTCCAATTGGACAGGCTCGCCGGCATCCAGCGGCCCTCGTTGACCACCACGTACACGTTCACCACGATGTACGCCGCCACCGACAACATCGCCAGCAGCAGGGCCGCCCGCCGCGACCACGCCATCGGCAGCAGGGCCACGATCAGCGGCCATACCAGGTAGTAGTGCTCCTCGACGCACAGCGTCCAGGTGTGATCGATGGGGAAATTGCTGGCCCCCGAGAAGTTGTAGGTGTAGGTCGCAGCGTAGAGCAGGCCTTCGTGGTTGCGGAAGCACAGCCAGAAAAACAGCAGCATGAGATAGAACGGAGGAAAAATGCGCAGGATTCGCCGCTTGTAAAATCGCCCCAGGCCCAGGTGGTTCTGTTTGTTGTAGAGCAGGATGCGGGTGATCAGGAAACCGGAAAGGGCGAAAAACACCTGCACGCCGAAACCGGAGGCATGCAGAACGGGAATGGCGGTCTGCAGGTTCAGATGTCCCCACAGCACCAGCAGGGCTGCCAACCCGCGCAGGCCATCAACCACAGGAAGGTGACCGCGCGCGGCGGGGGGGGGGAGGAGACATGGCGGCAATTGTAGAAAAAAGCCCACGCTGAGACAGCATGGGCTTCGAGGAGAGCGAACCGGGTTATGCAGCGTCAGGGAACCGTTTCGACTTGCGGCTGGTCCTGTTCCTGTGACTGATCCTGGGGCTGCTGGTTTTCTTCGCCAGCGGCGGCGGGGGCCTGGATGAGCCAGAAGCGCTCGGTCCACTGATGGTTGCGCCCGTTCCAGATGGCGATGCGGACGCGGACGCCATCGGTGGTGTCGTGCTTGGCCAACTCGGTCATCAGTTGATCGACGGTGGAAACATCAGCGCCCATGACGCGGGTGATCAGCACCGGGCTGCCCGCTTTCAGAGCTGTGGCGGCAGAACCGTCGCGGATGTTCTGGATCAGCACGCCGGCGTGGAAGGTGGCGCCCGACTGCGTGGCCATGTCCTGCGTGAAGGTGGCGATGTCCTCGATGCCGTAGCGGCGGAGCATATCCATGGCCTTGCCGCTAGGCGTGCTGGTTTCGCCGGGCGTCATTTCACTGGAACTGCTGCCGCCGCGGGCAAGCTGGTCGGGGGGCGGCAGTTTGCCCAGGGTGATGTCGATGTCCATGCTCTTGCCCTTGCCGTCGTCGCTGGGCCTGAAGACGGTGACCTTGACGGTGGTTTGCGGCGGGAAAGAGGCGACAAAGCGCCGCAGCAGGTTGGTGGTGTCCATAGCTTTGCCGTTGACGGCGGTGATGATGTCGCCGGGCATGAGCTTACCGGCGGCTGGGCCGTCTGCGCTGACTTCGTTGATCAGCACGCCCTTGCCGTCAAAGCCGAAGGTCTTGGCCATCTCGGGCTTGAGGTCATCGATGTAGACGCCGAGGTATCCGCGGCTGACCGAGCCGGTGGCGATGATCTGATCGACGACGTTGCGGATCATGTCGACGGGGATGGCGAAACCGATGCCCATCCAGCCGGCCTCGTAGGGGTTGGCGCTGCGGGTGGCGATGGCGCTGTTCATGCCGACGACTTCGCCGCGGATGTTGGTCAGAGGGCCGCCGGAGTTGCCGGGGTTGATGGCCGCGTCGGTCTGGATGAAGTTCTCATAGCCGCCCTGGCGGGAGAGGATGCCGATGTCGCGGCCCTTGGCGCTGACGATGCCCTGGCTCATGGAGAAGCTGAACCCAAAGGGCGAGCCGAAGGCGCAGACGATGTCGCCGGGCTCGACCGGATCGGTGGCCAACTCGGCAGGATGCAATCCATCACGCTTGACCTTGATCACGGCGATGTCGGTCATCTCGTCAGCGTTGACCAGCTCGGCGTCGTAGGTGCTGCCGTCGTGGAAGGTGACGCGGATCTCATCGGCGCCGGCCACGACGTGGCGGTTGGTGATGATGTGACCTTTGTCATCATAGACCCAGCCTGAGCCGTTGCCCTGGGGGATGGCAGGGTCATACTTGTCGTATTTCTGGTCGTCCGGCTGGGCAGGCGCCTGGCGGGGTGATTCGAAATCACGGAAGTAATCTTCGAAGGGCGTGCCCTGGAAGGGATTGCGGCCAGAGGGCGAACGGCGGGCTTTGCTGAGCACTTCAATGTGAACCACCGAAGGCTCAACGACCTCGGCGACTTTGCGGTAAGCGTCTGATAATTCCGCGAGGGTGGGGTTGTCGGTCAGACTGTTGCGGGCCAGGACAATGTGGGCGTTTTCCTGGGCGAAAGCGATCTGTCGCATGACCTGTGGCCCAAACCACATCGTGGCCAGCAGAGCCACGATCAGCAGAACGGAGGGGCCATACCATCGAATTCGATTCATAATTCGTTGCTCCTATTCATCTTGTATGCTGCCCCGCGGGGGGTTTTTGTCGGGGCGGCTACCAGATGATACGTCCTGAGGTTGGAATCGGTTCAGTCCGCGGCAGACGGAAGGGTCAAAACGAAGGAAGTGCCGCGGCCGGGCTCGCTGTGGACGGTGAGGGAGCCGCCGTGTTCCTCGGCGATGCGGCGGCTGGTGGGCAGGCCCAGGCCAGTGCCGCCGGGCTTGGTGGAGTAGTACGGCTCGAACACACGGTCCACCACTTCCGGGGCCATGCCGGGGCCGGTGTCGGTGACGGTGATGCGGACGGCTGGAGAGTTCTCCAGTTTCACAGCTTCGGTGCGGATCATCAACTCATCGCAGCCGCCGTGGGGCGCCTGCTTGGCACGCGCGGCACTCATGGCCTGCGTGGCGTTAATCAGCAGGTTCAGCAGCGCCTGCTTGACCAGGTTGCCGTCGAGCGTGGCGTTGAGCGGACCTGTTGCCAGTTGCGTGCGCAGATGAGCGCCAGCCTCGGCAGCCTGCGGCTCAAAGAAGTCGACCAACTCGTCCACCAGGCGATTGACGTCCAGTGGTTCGCGATCCAGCGGCATACGCCCGGCATAACGCAGAAAGTCCTCGAGGATCTCGCGCAGACGTTGCGTCTCACGGCGAAGGGAATCGCCACGTCGCTTCATGCGTCCGACCCCCGGAAGGTCTTCAGATAGTTGATCCAGGTCTTCCTGAAGCAGTTGCACGTTCAGGCCAATGGTGGAGAGGGGGTTTTTGATTTCGTGGGCCAGGCCGCCGGTCATGGTGCCGAGGGCCGCGAGGCGTTCAGCGGCGCGGGTGCGGGCTTCCAGTTGGCGCACGCGGCGCTCCGTGCGGCGAGCCCAGGCCAGCGCCAGGGGAATCGCCAGGGCCACGCCTAACGACAATCCGATGAACAGCTCCCACATCATGTTCGTGATTGCTGATGTCTGATTGCTGATGTAAAACACCTGTTGTCAATGATCAGTCCGACATCAGCAATCCGCAATCAGACATCAGACATCCTATTTCCAGGGCATGGCTGCGCTTAGCCCTCAGCTTGTGGGTGCAGGCGGGAGCGGGGCTGTTCGTAGTAGGGCTCGGGGATGGGGTGGCCCACGCGATCGTCCCAGGTTTCGCGGTCCAGTCGCTGCGTGATGATGTTGACCGCTTCGTCCACGTCGTCGGTGATGCGGAACAGGTCGAGGTCAGCGACATCGATGGTCTTGTACTGCTCGACCATGGTGTGGCGGAACCAGTCCACCAGGCCGGTCCAGAACTCGCGGCCGATGCAGACCACGGGGAAGGGGTTGATCTTGAGCGTCTGGATGAGCGTGACGGACTCGAAGAATTCGTCCA
>CAYYGM010000205.1:0-5384 GCA_964471555.1 uncultured Phycisphaeraceae bacterium | reverse complement strand
CGCTTCGAGCGCTGCCCATTTTTCTGTGGCGGGTGCCACGGCCGCGCGTCGGCCGTGCAGGGAACCAGGCACTGCCGCACGCGACAGTGGCACCCAACGGCACGCTACAAAGATTCAGAACACGAACCAGCTTGCTCAGCGATGGTTGGGCGAACAAGCTCGCCCGCTAAACTGAACGGCCTGGACGTCGGCAGCGCGGTGGTGCCTTGACGGTTCGCTCGCCTTATCGGCCCCGCTGAATGCAAATTTTCCCTCATTTCGACTTGCTCGAACGCCCAATGAATCGTTCCGTTGTTGGGTGATGACAATGTCCAGGGAACGCAAAATACTTATTGGACTTCTGGCGCTGGGCCTGACGGCCGTGGGCTTCGATCGCTTCGTGCTGGGCACCGGCGAAACCGACCCGGCCGCGGCGGGAGCCGAGCAGTATGTGGTGACGCCGCAGAGCACTGAAAGCGCCGCCCCCGTCGCGCCTGCCACACCGGAGGCAACCACGACGCCCCCGAAAACCGCAGCCCCCGCCGGTCCTTCCATCGCCCAGCGCCTGCGGCAGACCGCCCAGGAGCAGGCGAGCAAACTCGATGCCGAACGCAATGCCCTGACACCCGACGCCTCCTGGTATGGCGATAGCCCCGCCACCTCCGTGGCACAGAACCCCACCCAGGTTGACCCCGTCGAGCAGTTCCTGCGCACGCACACGCTCAGTGCCGTGATGAACAACCGCATCGCCATCGTCAACGGCCAACCCTACCGCGTCGGTGACAGCGTGGTGGACTTCCAACTGGTGGCGGTGAGCAACTCGGGGGCCACCTTCCGGCACGGCGAGCAGATGGTCGATCTGACGCTGGACCCGACGCCGACCACCCGCCGCTGACCGGCACCACCCCCATTTGTTTATTCGGACCTTACCTGATCGCGGCATGGCCGCTGTGCTGCATATTTTCCTGGAGTAACCTGGGATTTTAATCAGCGGCCTTAAGTCGCCGCCCCCGAAAGACGATTTTGCATGCAGGACAATCCAATACCCAGCCTTACAAAGGTCGTACCCAGGGAGACAGAATCATGTTGAACAGTCAGGTCATTGCAACCGCTCGTCGCACTCGCCGGGGCAAAGGCTTCAGCCTGATCGAGCTGGTGATCGTGGTCGTGATCATCGGCATCATCGGCGCCATCGCCATCCCCCGCATCAGCCGCGGCGCCTCCGGTGCCTCCGACTCGGCCCTGACTGCCAATCTGGCCGTGTTGCGTAACGCCATCGACCTCTATGCCACCGAGCATGGCGGTACGTTCCCCGCGCTGAGCACCATCGCCAATCAGTTGACCCTGTACAGTGACGCTACGGGCGGTACCTCGGCCACCAAGGACACGACCCACATCTACGGGCCGTACCTGCGCAGCATTCCCGCCCTGCCCGTGGGCGCGGAGAAGGGTTCGACCGCCTTCACCGACACGCTGGGCACCGAAGACTGCGGCTGGGTCTACAACGCCACCGAAGGCACGGTCAAAGCCAACACGGCTGCCACCGAGAAAGATGCATCCAACAAGCTGTATAGCGAGTATTGATCTGACCCACTGCCGCGCGGCTAAGACCCGTGGACATGTGACATGAACTTGAGCCGCCGGCGGTCTTTGGCCGCCGGTGGTTGTTTAGGGGGCCCGGTATGGCAATTTCGAATTTCGAATCTCGAATTTCGAATTTCCCCTTCCGGGGGTTCACTCTCATCGAGTTGATGATCGTGCTGGTCGTGATGGCGGTGGCCGCGGCCGTGGCGGTGCCCCGCTATGCACGGTCCGTGCAGCGCTACCGACTGGACGCCGCCACCCGTCACCTGGCCGCCCAGTTCGACCTGGCCCAACGCTACGCCCGGGCCCACGGCAAAACCGTCACGCTCTCGACCGACACCACCGACAGCCGCGTCCGCTTCAGCGATGCCGACGGCGTCACTGTCAGCGATACCCAGCTCGATGAGTCGCCCTTCATCGCCGCCCTGACCGAGGTCAAGATCAGCAACGGCACCGCGTTGCAGTTCGACGGTTACGGCAAGCCCAATACCACCGCCAAGCTGGCCATCACCGTCGGTGATCAGCAGCGCGTGGTGACCTATGACGCAGACACCGAACAGACGAACGTGAAATGATGGCAAATGGCAAATGGCAAATGGTAAATGGAGTCGTGCGAGGAAAACCTCGTGTGTTTTCCATTGGCTATCCGCCATCTGCCATCTGCCATGGCTTCACCCTCATCGAGCTGGTGCTCGGCCTGGCCCTCTCGGCCATCGTGCTGCTGGGCATCACTTCGGCCATCGTGCTGGCGGCGCGGGCGGTGCCTGACGACAAGACCGACGCCTCCATCCGTCAGACCCTCGATACGGCCGCCGCCCTGGACCGCATCACCGACGATGCCCGCTTCGCCCTGCACTTCAGCGAATTGACCGCCACGGCCATCACCTTCGCTGTACCCAACCGCGACGACGACGGTGATCCCGAGCGCATCCGTTATCACTGGTCCGGCACGGCCGGCGATCCGCTCTATCGCAACGACAACGGCGGCCCCGACGTCGTCATGATCGACTCGGTGCAAAGCCTGACCTTCAGCAGCAACAGCGAAACCGTCACCTTCAGTCATCCCGGCGCCGATATCAAGAGCAGTGAAACCGCCTTTGCCGGCAATACCAGTTCCAGCAACGCCTCCAGCCGCAACGTTGAGTACGACAAGTGGATCGCCCAGGTCATCCGCCCCAGCCTGGCCGCCGACGTCACGCGCTGGCAGGTCTCGCGGGCTTATTTTGCCCTCAAGGCTGACGGCTTCCAGGGCGGCGTCTTGCGGGCCTCCATACGGTCGGTGACCGGCAGTGGTGAGCCGGCCTCCACCATGCTCGATTCGGTCACGCTCAACGAATTGGCCATGAGCCTGCTCAGCTTCAATTGGCATGAATTCAACTTCAACAATGCACCCATGATGCAGCGCGGTCAGAAACTTGCCTTCGTGCTGGAACAATCAGGTGGAACCGGCACGACAGGCCAAGCCTTGTACTCCTCGCTGGGCCCGGGTGGCATCGGCTATCACTACACCTCCAACTCCGGCGGCAGTTGGAGCTACAACAGCAGCCGCACGCTCATGAACTTCGTGGCCGGTTACTACTGGACCCCCGGCCCCACGCGCACGCTCACCCGCACACGCCTGACACGACTGACCGTCACCGCCCAGCCCACCAGCACCGCCGCCAGCCGCGTGCAGTCCACCTGTCAACTGGAAAACCGCCCCTGGCACAACGTCGACTACTGGCGCCTGACTTTCAGCGAAAGCGATCCCACCGAGACTGACAGCAACGCCGACGGCACGCCCGACTGGATCGTGCGCGGCGGCGGATCCTTCAACCGCGGCAACCTCAACAACGGCAAGTGGGCCTGCGCTTCCCACCTCGACTCGCGGCCCGAATCCAACTTCCCCAGCCCCACCACCATCGAGGTCCGCATGCAGGCCACCGTCAGCGGCAGCGACGGCCCGGCTGTCTGGATCAACCTCGACTGGTCCGGCAACTCCAACAGCGGCGTCTATGCCGTCGCGCGCCTTGAATCGGACAACACACAAACCCTCAAGCTCTACACCGAACAGACCGGCGACGACCTGCTCACCTCCGTCACCGGCCTGCCCACCGGCATGATCGACCTGAGCCTGTACCTCAACCCCGATCAGAACGAGGTGGCCCTGTTCGTCAACGGCGTCCATCGCGGCACGTTCAACTATCAGTTCGAATCTGATGCCAACGACACACGCTGCGTCACGCTCTATCCGGCCGGCAGCGGCGGACTGTATGACCAGATCACCGTCATCAGCGGGGGAAGCTATTGATGAAAGTTTCGAGTTGGAAAAGTCGGGTATCGGGTATCGGGGCTCGGGTTTCGGGTTTCGGACTTTCAGGTCGAAGCCGCGATCCGCGCACCGCATCTTTGCCAACTTTCAATACCCGATACCCGACACCCGATACCCGTTACCCGAACGCCGGCTTCAGCCTCGTCGAAGTCGTCGTCTCCATGCTCATCGTCAGCCTGCTGTTCGTGGCGGCCCTGTCCGCCGTGGCCGCCTCGCGCAGCACGCGCGTGATCATGGCCGAGCAGACCCGCGGCTGCCAACTGGCCGGCGACCTGCTCAGCGAGATCATCGACCAGGACTACGCCGACCCCCAATACGGCGACGGCGGCTCGCCCACCGGCGTAACCAATCGCTCCTCCTTCAACGATGTCGATGACTACGACGGCTGGAGTGAATCGCCGCCCGCCAATCGCGATGGCTCGACTATCTCCGGCTATGACGGCTGGTCGCGCCAGGTCTCCGTGGCCTACGTCAATCCCGACAACATCAGCGCTTCAGCTTCCTCCTCCAACCGCGCCAAGCTCATCACCGTCACCGTCAAACACGGCGATCGCGTGGTCAGCCGCCTGCAGGCCATCCGCACCTGGGCTTGCTCCGATTTGATGCGCAAAGGGGTGCTGCCATGAGACGGCATGATGTCATGAATCGCGATGTGACCTGTTTAGCGACGGAGCTTGCTCCGTCATGGGCGAGCAAAGCTCGCCCGCTAAACAAAACGATTCGCTGCCGCCGCGGCACGGTTTACATCGCGGTGCTCGGCGCGGCCATGCTGGTGACCATCCTCGGCGTCTCCGCCCTGCTGGCGGTGCAGGCGCAGCGGCAGGCGGAACAGCTCGATCAGGATGCGGTACAGGCGTCATTCCTGGCCCGCTCCGCCCTCGATTGCGCCCTGCGCGCCATCCAGAACAACAACAACTGGCGCACCACCTACACCCACAACACCTGGACCAGCCCGGTCACCGTCGGCCGCGGCAACTTCCGTTTCAAGTTCGTCGCTTCCAGCGGCACGTCGCTCTCGGCCGCCATCGACCTGCCCGTGAACGTCATCGGCCGCGGCGATTGCAACGGCGTCCAACGCCTGGAAAGCCTGGCCCTCAATCCCGTTGACCTGCACGGACTCAGTGCCGCGACCAATCTGCTGACCAACACCAGCTTCAGCTCCAACGCTGACAACTGGCAGTTTCCCACCTGGACCCTCATCCTGGCCATCGACAGCAGCAACGCCCGCAGCAACCCTTATTCACTGTCCGTCACCGGGCGCAGCTCCGTCACCGACGGCCCGCAGCAGGATCTGACCACCAAGCTGGTCAACGGCCTGACCTACGACACCAGCGTCTGGGTCCGCTCCAGCCTGCTGACCGACACCGCCAAAATCCAGCTCTACGTCCGCAGCACCATCAGTGGCGAGCAGACCTTCTCCCACTCCTCCTCCGGCGCAACCATTGACACCAGTTGCCGGCAGCTCAGCGGCACCATCACCCCGCCCTGGCAGGGCCAACTGCTCGAGGCC
>CAYYGM010000204.1:0-5398 GCA_964471555.1 uncultured Phycisphaeraceae bacterium | reverse complement strand
TCCCTCAACCCGATTCTCTCAAATTGACTGGTACGAAGATCGGGAAGGGGTCAGTGCTTCTGGTTGTCATCCGACCCTCTATTGGCGTCCTTGTTGTCAGAACTGACATTGGACACTGAACTGCCCCGTCATGGGACGGTCACTCCACGAGCGATCGCCCTTCGATCACTTGCTTACCAGGCCCCACCTTCGACCAGCATGGGCTCCACGGCCATGTGCACCTGCCGGGCGAGGCGCGGATTGTGAATCCGCCAGAGAAGTTGTTCGACGCTCTTGCGTCCCATCAATTCCGCCCCGATATCAATCGTAGCCGGTCGCGGTCGCAAGCCAACCAGATACGTCTCTTCGTTGTTGCAGGAGATGATTTCCACGTCCTTGCCGGGGGCGATCCCGCGGCTGGACAGGGCGGCATAGACCACCGCGGTCATCATGTCGTTGGGCACGAACAGCCCGCTGACCAGAGGTTGCTCGGCGGCAAGCTGACCGACCAGGGCATCGACCGCGGTGCGGATCTGGGTCAACTCATGATCCTGCCCGGTCAGAGACAGGGGCTGATCATCCAGCCACAGGCGAACCTCGACCCCGGCACGTTGGGCGGCCGATTCGAAAGCTTCCGCCCGGGCCGGGTACGCCGGGTATTGCGCCATGGCGCTGAGGAAGCCGAGGCGGCGATGGCCGCGCGCCAGCAGGTAATCGGCCGCGAGGTTGCCGATCTGATAATTGCCCGTCAGCACGGTGTCGCTGGCCGGTCCATGGTGAGAGCTGGACCAGATGGCGGGCAGGCGATTGAGCATGGCCATGACCGGCGCGGAGGTGTCCGAGCCCATCAGGATCAACCCGTCCAACCGATCGGCCGCGATCAGCGGGGAAAGCACCGTCTGCTGATCAGCGTACATGACCACGACGCCCAGGCCGTAATCCGCCGCCCCGCGTTCGATGCCGCGGATGTGAGCCGAGAGCACGCCGGGGGTGTAGTGAAAGAGGGCATCAAGGATCACCACGCCGATCAAGCCATTTTTCAAATCCTGGGCGGCCTGGGCGCGGGGAGCTTTTTCAACGTCCAATTTGGGTCGGCGACCGGGGCGCTGCTCCAGCGGCGGCGGTTGATAGCCGAGCTGGTCCATGACCTGGCGAACCTTGGCGGCGCGCTCGGGGGAGACACCGGCCCGGCCGTTGATCACGCGCGACACCGTCGCTTGTGACACCCCGGCCAGTTTGGCAACGTCGACAATCGACACGGATAAGAAGCCTCCGCTATCAATTTACAACATCCATATTGAAAGTCAACAGAGAAATATATCCAAAAATCGATTTTATTAACTACTGAAAATAAATGAGTTGCGAATCAATCGGTCAACATTTTTCGTTCCATTTTTCCATCGCGGGAGTTTTCCCGATTCAGAGTCGCCCCCCGCCGCAAACCCTCGCAAGTGTCTTGCTGCCAACTTGTTAAAATGCCCTGCGATGACTTCGGCCGACTTTCTTGTCCGCTCACGTAATTTCGTTCCGCTAGATCATGGGAGTCAGCAACATGCACAAAAAGCTGGAAATGACGCTATCGATCGCCCTGCTTGGCTTGATCGCCGTTCAGGCGGCCGGTCAACTGATCGTGTCCGCCGATGAAGGCAAAATCGATCTGCTGGATCACACCAAAGTGGTCCAGTCGCCTGTGCCCGACGGCCTGACCATCCTGGATTTTGCCCAGTTTCCGCCCAAGGTCACGCGCGTTTCCGACGTCTCCAACAGTGTGCTGGGCCCACCGTCCAACCTGGCCCTGACACCTGACAACAAGTATCTGCTGGTGGCCAGTTCCATCGTCATCGATCCGTCGAACAAGGACGGCTACAGCCCCGACAATCGCGTGCAACTGCTCGATCTGACGGCCGATCCCATCAACGTGGTCGATGTGGTCGAAGTCGGCAAGCAGCCCTCCGGCATGTGCGTCTCGGCGGACGGCAAGCTGGCCCTGGTCGCCAACCGCGCCGCCAACACCATCAGCGTCATTCGCATCGACGGCGACAAACTCACGCACCTGGGCGAAGTCGTGGTCTGCGATGAAGGCGACAACCCCAGCGACGTTGACATCACCCCCGACGGTCGCACCGCTCTGGCGGCGATCAACACCGGCCAGTACGTGCGCGTCCTGAGCATCGAGGGCGAAAAGGTCACCAGCACCGATCTGAAGCTGAGCACCTTCGGCGGCCCCTACCGCTGCGACATCAGTGACGATGGCAAAATCGCCGTGACCAACGGCGGCGGCAAGGGCAACGGACGCGACCCGGCCGGGATCACCATCATCGACATGACCGGCAAGCAGCCGCAGACCATCCAGTACGTCGCCACCGGTTACGGCGCCGAATCCTGCGCCGTCAGCCCCGACGGCAGCATGGTGGCCGTCGCCCTGATCAACGGCTCCAACAAGCCGCAGGGCGATCCGCAGTTCCGCGATCACGGCCAAGTCGGCTTCATCGTGCGCGATCCCGACACCGGCATCTATCAGCAGGTGCAACTGCTCAACGTCGGCCGCATCCCCGAAGGCGTCATCTTCACCAGCGACGGCCGCTACGTCGTCGTGCAGTGCCACCCCGACAAGCTGTTGTGGATTCTCGAAGTTCAGGACGGCAAGCTGTTCGACACCGGCGTGCACATCGAGACGGAGGCTTTCCCCTCCGGCATCGCCGCCAGCCGCTGATCGCTACCAGACGCACCCCCTTCTGACTTTACCGCCCGCAGCCGGGAGTCTCTGCCGATCGAATCTGTTATTAGTTTTTTAGAAAACTAATAACAGCCGTGGAAGGTATGCAGTGGGCGGCATGAGACAGCGTCGGCGAGCGCGGGGGTGTGCCTGGGGAGCGGGGTGTGCCTGGGGAGCGGGGTGTGCCTGGGGCGCGTGGGTGCGAATGGGTGTCGTTGGCGCAAAATCAAAGTGCGAGTTGTATGTGACGCACCCCCTTCTGACTTTACCGCCCGCAGCCGGGAGTCTCTGCCGATCGAATCTGTTATTAGTTTTTTAGAAAACTAATAACAGCCGTGGAGGGTATGCAGTGGGCGGCATGAGACAGCGTCGGCGAGCGCGGGGGTGTGCCTGGGACGAGCGGAAGTGGATGTGAGTGTGGTTGGCGCAAAATCAGCGTGCGAGCCGTATATCACACCACCAACCCGCCCAACCACCAACCCGCCAGGCCCCGCCCCGTCAAAGATGCAAACCAAGCCTGCCACGCTATTATTAGTTTTTTAGAAAACTAATAATAGCAATCCCCCGAAAAACTCACGCTTGCGGGCGTGTGCCACGCCACGCGCGCTGAACTTGCCTGTTTCTCCGCCGCTTGCCGCTTCGCGAAACGTCGCCGCGAGATCGGATGGTATCGCGAAGTCGCAAGCGGCGGAGCGTGCAGATTGAGAATGTGATCCGAGTGATGTACCCCGTACAACCGCGCGCGACAGTGGCGCCCAGGCTCGGCGCTGTGCGGGCAAGATCGCGCGCTATACGGTGCGGCTTGGCAATCGTTTCGTGGATGGCGCTAATCGTTCGCCATGGTGAAGACCGTCAGCCCCGACAGATCCTGGTTGTCGGCCGGCTTCACCAGGCTGGCGATGTAGCCGATGACGAAGCAGGAGCCGAGGCCGACCACGGCATAGAGGAAGAAGCTCATGCTACTGTACATCGGCAGGATAAACATGATGATGCCGCTGATGATCAGGCCCACGAGCGTGCCCCAGCCGTTGGCGCGGGTGGTGAACATGCCCAGTGCGAACAGCCCGCCCAGCACGCCCATGAAGATGCCGATGATGCGGACGTATTCATCGACCAGGGAGCGGATGTTGGGATTGATAAACAGCAGGCCGATGAGCGTGCCCAGGGCGCCGAGGCTGAAGGTGAGCACGCGGGCGGCGTTGAGATAGCCGCGCTCGGTCTTGCAGGCGTTGAACGGTCGCATGAAGTCGGTGACCAGGGTGGTGGCGGTGGAGTTCATGCTGGTGGAGACGGTGGACTGGGCCGCGGCGAAGATACCGGCCACGACCAATCCCGACACGCCGATGAACACTTCGTTGGAGATAAAGTGGGGGAAGACCTGGTCGGTGGTGATGGTGGGATCGAGCTTGGTGGGATGCTGCTTGTAGAAGACGTAGAGTGCCACGCCCATGCCGTAGAACAGAATGGTGGCGGGGATGCTCATCAGGGCGTTGGTCCAGATGGATCGCCGGGCCAGTTTTTTATCGGTGGTGGTCATGTAGCGCTGCACCACGGCCTGGTCGGAGATGTAGCTGGAGAAGTTGGTGAAGAAGGCGCTGATGACGATGACCCAGATAGCCGTGGTGGTGAAGCTGTCGCTGGCGAAATCCCAGTTGGCGATGTGCAGCTTGTTGTCGGCATAGGCGGTGCTGAGCATGGTGACCAGCCCGCCGTCCAGCTTGATGATGATCAGCACCAGGCAGAGCACCGCCCCGCCCAGCAGCACGAAGGTCTGAATGGTGTCGGTCCAGATCACCGCCTCCACGCCGCCCAGGGTGCAGTAGATCAGGCACAGCACACCCATCATCAGCACCGACTGCACCGGGGTCAGCGGCGTCACGGAGTTCAGTGCCAGGGCGGCCAGGGTGAGCACGATGCCCATGCGGCCGATGTGGAACAAGGTGAAGATGAGGCTGGCCACCATGCGGACCGGCAGGTTGAAGCGCTTGGAGAGGTATTCATAGGCGCTGGTGGCGTCGATCTTGTGGAAGAAGGGCAAGGCGACGTAGGCAGCGATCGGCGCGATGCCGATGATGCCGATCGTGCCCAGTGAATAGACCAGATCCTGGGCGTAGGCCTTGGCGGGTGTGGCCATGTAGGTGATGGAGCTGAGCATGGTGGCGAAGATGGAGCAGGCGGCCGCCCACCAGGGAATGGTCTGCCCGCCGCGGAAGTAGTCGTTGGTGTTCTTGTTCTTGTTGGCGAAGTAAACGCCGACGCCCACCATGGCCAGCAGGTACACGACCAGCACCGTGAAGTTGACCGCACCGAAGCGCATCGGGTGGCTGACCGCGCTGATCTTCCACACCGCGGCCGTACGCACGCGCGGGCGCACTTCGCCGGCGGCGATGATGATGTCCTTGCCCCACGGCACGGCCGGCGTCGTCACCTGGTTGGCGGGTGATTCGCCGGCCGACACCCAAGTGTTGGTGATCGTGTTGTAGGTCCAGGTTTTCTTCGGGAAACCCGGATGCTCATCGCGCAACTCGTCGGCCTTGGCAAACAGGCTGCCGTCAGCGCCGCCGAACACGAAGATGTTCGACTGTCCCAGCGCCGCGGCCGTGCCCGCCATCACGCACACCGGGACGTCCGGGCGCTTCACCCACGCTGCTTCTGCCGCCTCCTGCTCAGTCGCGCCGCGCTTCAGCTTGCCCTCATACGTCG
>CAYYGM010000203.1:0-5550 GCA_964471555.1 uncultured Phycisphaeraceae bacterium | reverse complement strand
CGCCGGAGGTCGTCGGCGTGCGCCTGACCCAGGGCGACTACGATCGCCAGACCACCTATGGCGATGACCCGCTGGAGCAGGCCCAAGTGTTCGCCCAGGCGGGGGCAAGCTGGCTGCACGTGGTCGATCTGGACGGAGCACGCAGCGGCGAGATGGTGCACGCCCTGCATGTGCGGCGAATATGTGCCGAGACGAAACTGAAGGTCGAAGTCGGCGGCGGCGTGCGCAGCGAGCAGGCCATTGATCTGCTGCTCAACTGCGGCGTCGAGCGCGTGATCCTCGGCACGGCCGCTCTGCGCAACTGGGCGTGGTTCGAGACATTGGCCCATCGCCCGGCCTATCACCACAAGCTGGTGCTGGGCCTGGATGCCCGCGGCGGCAAGGTGGCGACCGACGGCTGGGAGAAAACTTCCGATGTCACCGCGTTGGACGTTGCCCGCCGTGTCAGCGATTGGCCCCTGGCGGCGATCGTTTACACCGACATCGCCGTGGACGGCATGCTGACCGGGCCCAATGTCGAAGCCACACGTGAACTGGCCCAGGCCACGCGCGTGCCGATTGTCGCCTCCGGCGGTGTGGGCACGCTCGATCACCTGCGGGCCCTGCGCGGGCTGGCGATCCAGGGCGCGATCGTGGGCAAGGCTCTCTACGAAAACGCTTTCAGCATTCACGAAGCGCTGGCTGCTTTTGAGCGCGGAGCTTGACTCATGGACAACGACCCGGCTCAGAACCCGTTGCAGAGCTACTTCGACTGGCAGGTCACGACGTTGATGCTGGCTTACGACCTGGTCGATCCGATTCGTCCGGCCAGCGCCAGCGAAGATGAAATCCAGGACCGCCGCGAGCGTGTGGAGAAGGAAGTGCGCGAGTTGTCACTGGCCCAGGTGCCGCAGAAGTATCTCGATGATGAGACGCTGGACTGGCCGCCGCAGGTCATGTGCGCCATCACGCGGGCCACGCTGGACCGGGCGCAGGCGATCATTCGCGACAGCGACGGTCAGGCATGACCAGACGGATCAGTCGACGCTGGTCAGCCACTTCAGGTTGAATCGCGCGAGGCTAAGCTTCTCATAAGGGCGTTTCGAGCCATTCTCGAACATGCATAGAATGGTCCCGTCCGTGGTGACGGCCAAGTCCGAGTACGCGGAGGGGCCTGCATCGATCAGTTTGGCGATGGGCCAGGTGTTGGCCTCGTCGTTGCTGAGCTTCACGGTCAGGTGATTTCGGCTGCTGCTGACGGCATTGCAGAAGAGGATGCCGTTCTGATGATCACGATCGCCGGCGTTGAAGCGGATGATCGAACCCTGGCAGATGGGATCCACCAATGCAGCAACCAACCGCGGTGGCGTCCATGTGATCCCGCCATCAGTGCTTGAGGCGACGGCCCGGCATTTGGCCTCCTTGGTGCGCATGTTCAGTAGCAGCGAACCATCCGGTTGTTCGACGGCCATGCACTCGTTGCAGTCTCGAAGCGTCGGCTCAACGATGCCGCCGGCTTTCCAAGTCAAACCCAGGTCGTCGCTGTACACCACGGCTGAGCGGTAGTTCTGCCCCACGCGATCGTTCAGCCAGACGGGGGCAATCAGGCGACCCGCGCGAGTCTGAATGCCGTGCCCCGGCCCGGTTCCCAGTCTGGTCCATGGGAAGCTGGCGCGGAAGCCGCCGTACGCCTCGGCGATCTGGCGGGGAGCGGAGAACGTCGCACCATCGTCATCGCTCCTGGTGTAGAAGGCCTGAGCGTTATCTCTGCAGAACAGAAGGTGGATTGTGCCGTCCTGGTCCACGATCGGGCAGGGGTTGCCAATCGTGATCTCGGCCGTGCCGCCCTCTTCATGGACCAGTTGCGTCTCTTGCCAGGTCTTGCCGCCGTCGAAGCTGCGTCGCAGCAGCAGATCGATGTCGCCGTGATCCGCTGGGCTCGTCTTGCGTCCCTCGCAGAACGCCAGGATCGTGCCCTGCTTGCTCACGACGATGGCGGGGATGCGATAGGTGTGATAGCCGCCCTGCCCGGACACGTAGATGTCGGTTTGTTCAAAGAAAGCAGCCGCACTGCTGTGATCTTCGCCCGCCAGCGCGGCGCCGCAGGCAGCCATCAGGATCGCGCAGGCACAAGCAGAAGTCAGCAGTTTCATGGCGAGTTCCATCACGTTTGCTATTGTCAGGGTTGACAGTTCCAAACAATCGCGGAGACAAACGGGTGGCCACTACCGAACAAATAGAAGGTGGCAGCGATCAGGCCTTGCGTGTCGGGTGCCTGCCCGGCATGGGTAAAAAGCGGTCGCGCGCATGTTCCCCGACTTTCCCCAATCAGACGCACGGCACAGTATAACCGCGGCCTTGTGGTGGCTCATGGTTTGGACGGTAACGCGGCGATTTCCGGCGGGGTCAAGGCGCGATCCCACAATTGAACGTCCGACAGTTGGCCGATCCAGAACCATTGCGGGCCGCCGCTGTCGATGTTGCGGCCGATGCCCGCGGCGTTGAGATTGCCCGGCAAGTCCTTGCAGAACGGCACACGGCCGCGATCGATGATCCGGCCATCCAGGTACAGCACCGCTTCCTGTTGCTCATTGACCGTGACCAATGCCTGATGCCACTGGCCGTCCGCGACAGCATCATCGGCACGAAATCCCAGGCTTCCGATCACATCGCCGTCGCGCATGACGTAACGCAATTTGCCATTCTCGACATACAGGTTGACCTCGGTGGAGGGACGGGTGCAATCGGATGCGGCAAAAATAGCCTGGCGATCGGCGGAACTGGTTTTGAAACGGGCGGCGATGCTGCCGGTGGACATCGCCCGCAGGCGGGTGACGGCGGAAGCCAGGTCGAGAAAATCGTCTCCGTCAAATTTTTTTTCGCCATGGGTCAGCCATGACGCGATGGCTTTCGGGACGGAAACAGTCGGTGGAGGGGGCGGCGATTGTTTGGCTTGCGTGCCGCGCAGTTGGTCGATGGCGGCGGCAAGCTTGCCGGTGTCCAGGGAGCGGCGAACTTCAAAAATGCCTGCCGGCCCTTTGTAGTAGCCGACGTAGATAAAAATCCGTTGGATGCCGAGTTGCTCGTCAACGGTCGCGCCGCCCGGGTGCATGCCGTCGAGCAGTTTGGGTGCGTCCAGCAGCTTGCGTTCAAGCAGCGTTCCCTCGAATCGCCACTCGTTGCTGCCGTTGATGAGTGCCTGCGGATCGATGCTCCACAGGTTCAGGCTTTGACGGGTGTGATCGTACACCAGAGAACCGCCGCGGCCGGAGCGGTTGGTCGCCACAACTTCGATGCGCCGGGTCACCGGGTTGAGCATGATGGCGGCCGTGTCCTGCGACCATTTGCCCCAGGTTCCCGCTTTCGTTTCGGGGAAACCGTCTTGCACGACCAGATCAACCAGCTCCTCGCCGGCATCCGAGGTGCGCATGTTGGTGAATTGTGTCTGGAGCTGCAGGTCGTTCGGTGCGCTGAGCAACTGGCTGTAGCGGAACGTATCCGTGGCCGGCTCATAATTCTGTTCGTCATGCGAGCGGCCGATGAACAGCAGCCGATCGCCGAGCAACATGCCGGAAGGTTCACCGTTGCTGTTGGGGATATTGTTGTAGGGCTCGCCAAAGCGCTGGAACGTTTGGCCGCCATCGGTGGATTGCCAGTACCACATTTCAGGATAGAACACGCCGCCCTTGATCTTCGAGGCATGGCCCGTCAGCAGCAGGCCGAACTTGGGATGTTCGATCAGGTTGGGCCCGAAATTGGCGACCTTGGTCTCCTGAGGCCATGAGTCGTTGAACGCATCCGGATGGTGCTGCCAGGTCTGGCCGCCATCATTCGAGATAAACAAGCCGTATGAACCGACGGCAAACAGCCGCCCGTCGCTGACAAAATCCAGCACGCGCATGCCTGCGGGTTTCATCGATGGTTCGCCGTGCATGAACTGTCGCAGGTCCACCTGGTCCGACCAGGTCCGGCCGCGATCGGTCGAGCGCACAATCACCATCTGGCTGGTCTGGTCGTCGGCTGGCCGTGTCGGGTCAGCGCCGGGATAGTGCCAGGGTTGGCGGGCGAACAACACGACGATCGTATCGCCCCGTTGAGCCGCCACCGGCCAGCCGAAGTGGACATTGGTCCCGCGCCGCCCGGTTTCATCGGGAACGATCACCGGATGCAAAGACATCACCCCGGCATGATCGAGTTGCCGCAAAATTTCCTGCTCACCCTGAGGCAGGTTGAGCAGTTGCGGCACGGAATCCTGTGCCAAAGCGAGCAACGCAGTCCAACTAATCAACCACAACACTGTCAGAAGGCTTATTTGTTTCACTGCCAGGATGCCTCATTGAATCGAAATCGCGAATACCTGCGTGATTACGCATTTTGCTGCAAGTGTAAACCAATCGATCAATAGTCATCCAGTGGAACGGGGGGAAACATCAGGCGATATTGTGGGTTGTAGCTGCCGTCGATTGCTTCTTCTGAACGGTATCGCACGACATGGCCGTCAGAAAAACTGCCGTTGAGTTCGATTCCCTGAGGCTGTTCGTTGGGTCCGCCGGCTTGTCCGACATAACGGGGCCAGACAGCGGAAGCAAAACCGATGGAATTCTTCAATGGGTGCGAACACTCCCAGTTGATCAGGCTGTTCATGCCATATGCCATATAGTCCGCCGTCATCAGGCCCATGACGTCCTGCATACGTTGGGGGAATGCCGGGTAACCGTTGCCGGTCAATGGAAAGCCCCAGGTCATGAAGTAGCCGCCAGCCATGTTGTGAACGATGGGTGAGGTCTGCAGCAGGTATGCCGTCTTGAAGTCTCTGACATTCCCCGGCGTCAGCGGGCATCGAAGCACCTCGGGCGACGGCAGATAGTAACCAAGCTGGCGGCCGATCGAGCCACCGTTGAGATTATTGGTGGGATTGTCTGCCCAGTAGTTGACAAACACAGGCGGTACATAAGTGACCGAAGTCTTGGCGGCATTGGTGCGTCCCTGGATCGTTACCGGATACCATCCATCGTGATCCACCGCGTAGGATGTCACCGAGTCCACGATTTGTCGGTGATGAGTGCCGCAAATGGTGAGCTGCGACGCATCGCGTGCCTTGCGCAGAGCCGGCAGCAGGATGGAGATCAACAAGGCAATGATGGAGATGACGACCAACAGTTCAATCAGTGTAAATGCACGTCGGCGTTGCATGTGGCGCGCCTCTCGAATGGGTGTGGGGTTTTGGCAATTGGATGTACGAGGCCAAAGGCGCAAGCCGCGGTCAGGCGACCTGTGCCATAGGAGAACTCAGCGCGTCACCCGACGCCGCAGCGCGAGCAGCCAGCCCAAACCCAGCAGCCCCACTGTGGCCGGTTCCGGTACGCTTACCAGAGCCAATGCTTCATCGAAGCTGACGTCCGCCCCGACGCCGAAGCCCCAGTTGTCGCCGAGGATCTGCAGGTCCGCGAGGTTGACGTTGCCGTCGCCGGTGAAGTCTGCCTCTGCCCAACCGGCGGTGGTGGATTGCCAGTTGTCGCCGAGGATTTGAAGGTCCGCGAGATTGACCATGCCGTCACCGTTGGCGTCGCC
>CAYYGM010000202.1:0-5653 GCA_964471555.1 uncultured Phycisphaeraceae bacterium | reverse complement strand
CGTGCGTTACCATGCGCCGCCTCAGGAAATCGCATATCTGACGTGAACGAGTACCGACTTGCCCGTGAGCAAAAGCGCGACGCGCTGGCCGCCTTGGGCGTCAACCCCTATGAAGTGCGCACGCCCGAACGCACGCAGATCAGCGCCTTGCGCCTGCGCTTTGAAAGTGCCGAGGCGGCACAATCGCCCGAAACCAAGGCCGAAGCCAAGGTGGAAGGTGTCGCCATTGCCGGCCGCGTGCTGGCCAACCGGCGCATGGGCAAGGCCGTGTTCCTGGACCTCTACGACGAAACGGGCAAGCTGCAGGTGTACCTGAACGCCAAGCAAACCGGCGAGCTGGCGATGAAGGTTGCCGACAACCTGGATCTCGGCGACTTCATCTGGGCCAAGGGCACGCTGCAACGCACCCGTGCTGGCGAAGTCACGCTGTTCACGAGCGAGCTGCGCTTTCTGACCAAGGCACTCTCCGTACCGCCGCTGCCGCGTGAATTCACCGATGAGCAAGGCAACAAGAAGTCCGTGGACGCACTCACTGACCCGGAACTGCGCCACCGCAAGCGCTACCTGGACCTGATGGTCCACAGCGAAGTGCTCACGCGCTTTGCGCTGCGCAGCCGCATTGTCACGGCGATTCGCGAATTCTTGACCGGCCACGGCTTCATGGAAGTCGAAACGCCGATGATGCACCCGATCCCCGGCGGGGCGCGCGCGCGGCCTTTCGTGACGCACCACAACGCGCTGGGCATGAACCTGTACCTGCGCATCGCCCCGGAACTGTACCTCAAGCGCCTGCTGGTCGGCGGCTTCAACAAGGTCTTCGAGATCAACCGCAACTTCCGCAACGAAGGCCTCAGCCCCCGCCACAATCCCGAATTTACTATGCTCGAAGCCTACGAGGCCTTCGGGAGTTGGGAAACCGTGGCCGACCTGGTTGAAGACATGGTCTGCACGGTGGCGATGAACGTGTTCGGGACTTTGGAGATTAACCACGAAGCCCCGCATGTACATGCGGGGCTCCCGAAGCGCACCATCAACCTGCAGCGCCCGTGGCGACGGATACCCATGGTGGACCTTGTCGAAGAGCGCACCGGGTGGAAGTTTGACAAGCAGCCTCTGCCGGACGACAAGTTGCAGGCCCTGCGTGCCGCCAATCCCGGCAAAGACATCAAGAAGGCGGACTCACCCGCCGAGCAACTGGTCGAAGTCTATGAAAAGCTGATCGAACCGACGTTGATCGATCCCTGCTTTGTCACGCGTGTTCCCAGTGCCGTGATCCCGTTGGCCCGCGAGAACAAGGACGACCCGTTCTTCGCCGACGTTTACGAACTGGCCATCAACGGCGTCGAGATCAGTCCCGGTTATAGCGAATTGAACGATCCCGACGTGCAGGAGCGTCACCTGCGTCATCAAGTCGGCGACCCCCGGAACGAGGAGCAGCAGCCGATCGACGAGGATTTCCTGGAAGCCCTGCGGGTCGGCATGCCCCCGGCCGGCGGATTCGGGCTCGGCATCGACCGCCTGGTGATGATGCTGACCGGCGCCACGAGCATCCGCGATGTCATTTTGTTCCCCCTGATGCGACCACAAGGGTGAGGCAGTTGAACCGCCAAGACGCCAAGGACGCCAAGAAATGCTGATGGAGCCGGGCTGGGAACTGGATCAGTTGGCACATCGGGTGATCGGCGCGGCAATTGAGGTGCATCGAAACTTGGGCCCGGGTTATTTGGAAACAGTGTATGAGAAGGCATTATGCCTGGAGTTGGCAGACCAACAGATCCCATATGTCTGCCAAGCACCGGTTGAAGTTTTGTATAAGGGCCAGACAGTTGGCCAAGGATTCATAGATCTGCAAGTGGACGGCAAGCTGATCGTAGAACTGAAAGCTGTGGATCGCTTGGCCCCGATTCACCAGGCTCAAGTACTTTCCTACCTGAAAGCCACACGATGCAAGCTCGGCCTGCTGATCAACTTCAACGTCCGTGTCCTGAAGGAAGGCATTCAGCGTATCATCCGCTCTGACGACTGAACACCTGAACATCTTGGCGCTCTTGGCGTCTTGGCGGTTCAACTTCCTATGTTCAAATGGCTGCTCATCTCGAAGTACCTTCGCCGCAAGCTGGCCCCGCTGTTTGCGGCGCTGGCGGTTACCGTCTGCACCATGATGGTGATCGTGGTCATGAGCGTTATGGGCGGGTTTCTCGATCTGCTGCAGAACAGCGCCCACAAGTTGACCGGCGACGTGGTGATCGACGCCAACACCTACGGCGGGTTCCCCTACTACCAGGATCTGATCGAGCGCATCGAGAAGCTGCCTTCGGTTGAGGCAGCCACGCCCACGGTGGTCAGTTACGGGCTTCTGCGGTTGTTCGACAGCACCAAGCCGGTGGAGGTGATGGGCATTCGGCCGCGGGAGATGGACCGCATCGTGGACTTCAGCGGGACACTGATGTGGCAGTCGTCGGACATTGCGAATCTGCCGGAGAACATCGACCTGAACAAGCTGTCGCTGGACCTGCGTTCGCCGCTGCCCAGTGATGATCGGCCGGGCTGCGTGATCGGCATCGAAACCAACCCCGTGCAGTGGCGCGATGAGAAGGGCCAGTACAACCCCAACTGGGCGGCTGTGTTTTCCGAGGCGGTCATCAGCGTGCTGCCGGTGACCACCAAGGGTGATTTCGTCGATGCCCAGCGGCTGCGCTGCGTGGTGCTCAACGAGTTCAAGAGCGGTTTGTACGAGATCGACTCCAGCCGGGTGTACGTGCCTTTCGATGAGCTTCAGCGCAAGCTGCTGATGAACGGCAGCGCCCAGTCGGTGGATGCCGAGGGCAATCTGGTGGACAAGCCGGTGCCCGCCCGCGCCAGTGAGATCATGGTGAAAGCTGCCGACGGATACACCCCGCAGCAGGCGGAGGCGATCACCGGAATCATGGATGATTTTCTGAATGATCATCCCGACCTGGCGGTTCAACCCCGCGTGCGCACCTGGTTTCAGCGCCATCACACGCTGCTGTCAGCAGTGGAAAACGAGAAGGGCCTGGTCACGTTCCTGTTCGTGATCATCAGCGTGGTGGCGGTGGTGATGGTGGCCACGACCTTCTACACCATCGTGCTGGAAAAGACGCGCGACATCGGCGTGCTGCGGGCCATCGGGGCGTCCAGCTACGGCGTATCAAAGCTTTTCCTGGGCTACGGCCTGGGCGTCGGCACGCTGGGCTCGCTCATCGGCCTGATCCTGGCGTCCATCATCGTCACCCACCTGAACAACATCCAGGACACGCTGGCCACACGCATGTTCAGCTTCATCACCTTCGTGCTGATCATCGTCATCAGCAGCATCATCGTGACCGTCGCCACCGCCCTGCTCTGCCGCCGGCGAGACAATCGCCTGGAGTTGACCATGCTGGCGGCAGCCGCGACCCTGGTGCTGCTGTCGGTGGCTGGTTACTGCCTGTTCCCGCACGTCACACTGCCGGGCATCGCCACGCTGGACGGGCAGTTCGGTTGGCGCATGTGGGATCCGCGGGTGTACTTCTTCGAGCGCATCCCCGACCGGGTGGACCTGTTCGGGTCGATGTTCGTGGTGCTGGGCGCCATCGTCTCCAGCGTGGTGGGCGCGTTGATCCCAGCCATCCTGGCGGCGATCATGAACCCGGTCGAAGCGCTGCGGTATGAATAGGAAATGTCTGATCTCTGATTGCTGATTGCTGATGTAAAACATAAAGGTCGCACACATGGTTTCCAACATCAGCAATCAGCAATCACACCTCAGCAATCTCATATCCGCTTCCGGCCTGCAGCGCACCTTCCACGAAGGCGGACGCGAACTGCGCGTGCTGCGGGGGATTGACATCAGCGTACAGCGCGGACAGATGGTGGCAGTCCTCGGAGCGTCCGGCTCGGGCAAGAGCACGCTGCTGCACCTGTTGGGTGGTTTTGACCGCCCCACCTCCGGCTCGGTCACCTTCGACGGTAAAAACATTTATGACCTTCCGGGGGTCAAGCTCGATCGCTATCGCAACCAGCACGTGGGCTTCGTCTTTCAGTTCTATCACTTGCTGCCGGAGCTGACCGCCCTGGAAAACGTGATGATCGCCGCCATGATTCGCCGCGGACCTTTTTCCTGGCTGGCTGGCCACAGCGCGGCAAAACAGCGGGCACTGGCGTTGCTGGAGCGCGTGGGGCTCAAGGATCGCACCCGACATCGTCCCGCCAAACTCTCCGGCGGCGAACGTCAGCGCGTGGCCATCGCCCGGGCCCTGATGAACCAGCCGGACGTGTTGCTGGCCGATGAACCGACCGGCAACCTCGACCGCAACACCGGGGCCAACATCCTGCAACTGCTGACCGAACTGCACGCCGAGGGCCAGACCATGGTGATCGTGACCCACGACGAGCACGTGGCCGCCCGGGCCGAGTCGCGCGGCAGCGTGCGACGGCTGGTGGACGTGCAACTGTCCGGCAGTTGACCCGCTTTTGGCCGCTCATTATGTTGTTTCCTTCAATTGAACCGCACGGAGGTCGTCGGCCCTGCAAGCGCGCGGCGTTGGCAGGGTGTCTGGAGGGACGTGCGTGGAGCGAAGCGGACTACCGCTTTGTGACGCGTAAGTCCGTTTCAGTTTACGAAAGGCCTCACTCATGCGGATCCTCCTTACCACCACCAGCTATCAGGACACCCCCGGCCCCCACCACGATTTCCTCGCGGCCAGCGGCTTTGAGGTTGTGCGTGCCCGCGGTCCGTTACCCGAAGCGGACATGCTCAAGCTCATCGCTGACAACCAGGGCTTCGATGGACTGCTCAACGGCGATGACGCCATCACCGCTAAGGTCATCGACGCCGCCTTGGCTGCACCCACGCCGTTGAAGGTCATCGCAAAATACGGCATCGGGCTCGATTCGATCGACGTCAAGTACGCCACCAGCAAGAAACTGCCCGTGCTGTTCACGCCCGGCGTCAATCACACCACGGTGGCCGAGCACGCCTTCGGGCTGATGATCGCGCTGGTCAAGCACTTCTGGCCGCACCTGCGCTCGACCAAGGAAGGCGGCTGGAAACGTATCACCGGCAACGAACTGGCGGGCAAGACCATGGCCGTGCTGGGCATGGGGCGGATCGGCAAGGAAGTGGTCAAGCGGGCTGTCGCCTTCGACATGAAGCCGATCGGCTATGACGTCTTCTGGGATGACGACTTCGCCAAGCAGTACAACGTGCAGCGCTACGAGAGCGTACCGGACATCATCAAGGCGGCTGATGTCATTTCCCTGCACATGCCGCTGAACGACCAGACGCGCAAGCTGATCAACCGCGATTCGATCGCCCTGATGAAGAAGACCGCCCTGATCGTCAACACCGCCCGCGGCGGCCTGATCGACGAAGCCGACGTGGCGGAGGCCTGCAAGAGCGGCAAGCTGCTGGGTTATGCCGCCGACGTGCTGGACCACGAGCCGCCGGCCCCGGACCATGTTTTCCGCGGCATCGACAACATCATCATCACCCCCCACGTCGGCAGCCGCACCCGCGAATCCGTCGAGCGTCAGGCCATGCGTGCCACAAAAAACCTTGTCAATTACCTCAAGGGTGACAAAGATTACGTTCAGGCGAACCAGTTTTAAGTGAAAACAGGAGAAACCGCAGATTTCGCAGATGACGCAGATT
>CAYYGM010000201.1:0-5751 GCA_964471555.1 uncultured Phycisphaeraceae bacterium | reverse complement strand
TGATGTGCAGCAGGCCGTCGATCCCGCCCAGGTCCACGAACGCGCCGAAGTCGGCAATGTTCTTGACGGTGCCTTCGACCACATCGCCGACCTTGACCGTTTCCAGCAGCTTCTTGCGCTTCTCGGCCCGCTCTTCTTCGATGAGCTTGCGGCGGCTGATGACGATGTTGCGGCGCTGCTCGTCGATCTTGAGGATCTTGGCCTTGATGGAGCGGCCGATGAAGATGCCGATGTCGGCGGGGCGGCGGATGTCCACCTGGCTGGCGGGCAGGAACACGGGCACGCCGATGTCCACCAGCAGGCCGCCCTTGATCTTGCGCATGACGCGGCCCTGGACGTCATCACCTTCCTTGCTGTCGGTGATGATGCGCTCCCAGCCGCGGATGCGGTCAGCCTTGCGCTTGGAGATGATGACGTGTCCGCCGTCGCCTTCGACTTCTTCCAGCAGCACTTCGATGACGTCGCCGACTTCGACGGCGCTGGGATCATCGAATTCGCTGCGATCGAGGATGCCTTCGCTTTTGAGCCCGACTTCGATCAGGAAGTCGTCACCCGCCATGCCGATGACTTTGCCCTGCAGGATGGCGCCGGGCTTGAAGTCGCTGATCTGCGTGCCCAGCAGGCCGTCCATGTCACCGCCGGCGATCGCCTGGCCGTACTCGGCTTCGAGCATCTCCTGAATTTTGTCGTCGTCAACGTCGAGGGAAGCGATAAGGTTGTAATCGACCATGAAGAGGGGGGATTCCGATTGCTCCTACCGGGACGCTGGCGCCGCCCAGTCGCGACACGCTCGCACGCACGGGGCATGCGGCGGCCGCCTTGGTGACGCCCTCGATGTCCGGTCGGCGACCGGAGCCACACCGGGGGCGAACAGACCATTGTACCAGCCCCCGTGGAGCGGGCAAACCGGGTATCCCATGGTTTGCAGATGGGTTATGGGGTAGCAAGCTGCCCCGCTAAACGGGCTGATTCGGGCCAGCTACGCCAATGTCGCGCACCCCGTTTAGCGGGCGAGCTTGCTCGCCCATCGATGCAGGTTTATTTGCCCGAATCCCGCCCGTCCGTCAGCCAGGCCAGGTCGAACACCGCCAGCGTCATCCGCTTGTACTTATCCGCCTCAAAGTAGCAGCCGATGCGCCCGTCCGGCAGTCTCACCAGACACGAATACGCTGCCTGCCCTTCGTACAGCAGCTTCGACACCGGCCAGTTGAAGCCTTCGTCGTAGCTGAGGCGAATGGTCATGTGGTCGCGGCCCTTTTCCTTGGCGGGATTGGAAAAGAGAATGCGGCTCTTATTGCCGTCGTCCGGCCAACTGTAACGCAGAATGCTGGCCTGACACACCGGCTCAACCAACTCGTCGGCGCGCACGGCCGGACCCCATGTCGTGCCGCCATCATCGCTGAGTGAATAGCGCCGCCGCGCATCGCCATAGTACGAACGCATGTTGATCATCACCCGCCCGTCGGACAACTCAACAAGCTGGCTTTCGTTCATGTTGGGCTGAATGGCATTGTCGCTGAGCGTCCAGGTTTCGCCGTGGTCGTCGCTGTAGATGCTGTGCGCGCCGCGAATGCTGGGGGCCTGCTCGGAGCCTTTGGTGTCGTGATTGGCGGGGATGAGCAGGCGGCCGGGATGTTCGCCGCGCTCAAGTTGCACGCCGATGCCGGGGCCGGTGGCGTACCAGTCCCAGTTGGGGTTCTTGGTCGATGTGGTGATGTCGGTGGGCTCGTCCCAGGTCAGGCCGTCGTCATCGCTGTGCGTGACCCAGACGGTGCGCGAGTCGGACGCATCGTTGCCCAGTGCCCGTTCGCGATAGACGCCGGGGTTGTGGGTCATCAGCAGCCAGATGACGCCGGTGGAGCGATCCACGACCGGGCAGGGATTGCCGCAGGTGTTTTCGCCGTCATCCCAGATAACAATCTGCGGGCTCCACGTTTGGCCGCCGTCGGTGGAGCGCTTGACCAGCATGTCGATGTCACCGCTGTCACCGCCGCTGTTTTTGCGACCTTCCGCGAAGGCCAGCAATGTGCCGTCGTTGCTGGCGACGATGGCGGGGATGCGATAGGTGTGGTAGCCGTCCTGCCCGCTGACAAACACGTCGGTCATGGTGGGTTCGGCCGCCATCAGAACGCCGGCCAGTTGCAGTGCGATCAGGAAGCTGATGATGCGCATGAGCATAGACTCCGTGATGGTTAGAAATAGGTGTGTTTCAGCCCGCGACTCAGTATAGGCCCCAAATATTTCCTGCCAAATGAGCGTAAAAAATGCGAAAGCGGAACGGTTGAATGGCCGCCCGTTCGCACCGAGGACGGTGCGGCTGACACACTTTTAGCCGCGTCGTCACTTCCGGGGGCGGCGCGGTATTCTGTTGTTCATGCGGGAACATGCGAGCAAGTGGATCATCCTGGCCTTGCTGGTTCTGATCGTGGGCCTGCCTTACGTGCTGCGCCCGAGTGCGAACACGGATGCCGCGGCCTCTTCCACTTCCGGGGGCGGGGGCACTTCCGGGGGAGGCGATACACTGATCATCTACACGCCGCACAACGACTCGATTCGCTTCGAGATGGACCGCGGCTTCAACCGCTGGCGACGCGAGCAGGGCATGTCACCGGTCACCTTCGACTGGCGGGCCGGCGGCACCAGCGACATCCGCAAGCAGGTGCTCGATCAGTTCAGCGTGCTCGTCGATGATCACCGCGAAGATCAGGGCATCGGCATCGACCTGTTCTTCGGCGGCGGCGAATACGATCACGACATCCTCGCCAAAGGCATCAAGCGCGGCGATGAATTCGTGCCATTAACCATCCCCGCCGAGATCTCCCCCGAACTTTTCAAAGAAGTTTTTCCCTACCCCAACATCGGCGGCGAACGACTTAACCATGAACAGCAGCGCTGGACCGGCGTCGTCCTGGCCAGCTTCGGCATCGTTTACAACCGCCCCTATCTCGAAGCCATCGGCGTGCCCGAGCCGACCACCTGGTCTGATCTGACCAACCCCAAACTCTTCGGCGGCATCGCCCTGGCTGATCCCGCTCACTCCGGCTCGATCACCGCGGCTTACCACGCTGTGATGCGCCGCACCGGCTGGACCGAAGGATGGATGATGCTTCGCCGCATCTTCGCCAACTCCCGCTACTTCACCGCCGGCTCCACGCAGGTGCCCATCGACGTTTCCGCCGGTGAAGCCGCCGCCGGCATGTGCATCGACTACTACGGCCGCTACCAGGCCGGCAGCGTGGGACACGATCGCGTCGGCTACGTCGATCCGCTCTACATGACCACCACCACCGCCGACACGCTGAGCATCTTCCGCGGCGCACCGCACATGGAGATCGCCCAGCAGTTCGTCCGCTGGATGCTGAGCAAACCCGCCCAGCGCCTCTGGCAACTCAAGCTCGGCACCCCCGGCGGCCCTGAAAAATACGAACTTCGCCGCCAGCCCATCCGCGCTGATCTCTACACCCCCGAAGAAAAAGTCAACTGGACCGATCCCCAGATCGATCCCTTCAAAACGAGCAAACCTTTGCCCGACGGCATGCCCTCGTTCTTCAACACCATCGCCCCCATCAGCCACGCCCTGGCCATCGACATCCACCAGGATCTGGCCGACGCATGGCGAGCCATCATCCACACCGAGGATCCCGCCAGGCGCCAGCAGATGGAAGCGATTTTCGATCAGATGCCCCCGGAATTGACCCTAATCTGGCCCGAGGGTTTGGAAGCCGAGTGGCAGGTCGCCTTAGGCGACATCAACCATCCCCGCCACGCCGAAGCCGCCAAAACATTGAAGGATTTCGTCGACGGCCTATCCGCCCGCTGGCGCAGCAACCCCGACCAGCGCGACAAAGACCGCCTCGCCTGGACGCTGTTTTTCAGAGATCAGTACCGGCAGGTGGTGGCGATGGGGGAGCGGTGATCAGAAATGACAATGAAGCTCTTTTTTGCTTGAGCATGAGTATGTCTTATGCTCATGTTCCTTGTGCTGCGTTCTCTGATTCAGATTCGGTTGACTCCGCTCGGAGGCAACAGTACCATCCCAATTAACTATCTGGGGTAATCAAGTGAGAATTCCACCCTTCATAACCGGGTCAGGGCTAATTTTCAAACCGCATATCTGTACCTTCTCCCCAACTGCTGATGTCGTAAAAACTGTACGGCGGATGTGAGACTTTGTGTCTGATGAGTGCGGCAGGGAATCGCCACAACGTGTGGCGAACAACAACAACACTTTTAGCAAGGACAATGAGATGAGATTACCACCCGTCTATCTCGCTTTGTCATTTGTTGTGATGCTTATTGCCACCTATTCGCCAAGCCCTTCACTCGGCGCATCGTTTATGGGATTGGGCGATCTGTATGGAGGCGAATATTTCAGTTCTGCCCCGACCGTCTCAGGTGACGGGTTAGTGGTTGCTGGAAAGAGCAAGTCCGGTTCGGGTGAAGAGGCCTTTCGGTGGACATTAGGTGGCGGTATGACAGGGCTGGGTGATCTATCGGGGGGAGACTTTCATAGTGAGGTGGGGGGAATATCGCACGACGGCTCGGTGATCGTAGGGGTTGGCAAATCAGATTCAGGTTATGAAGCATACAGATGGACACAAGGCGGTGGCATGGTGGGACTAGGTGATTTGTCTGGCGGGGACTTCCATAGTATTGCAGATGACGTCTCAGATGACGGCTCAGTCATTGTGGGATGGAGTACATCCGGTCTCGGAGATGTGGTTTATCGTTGGACGCAAGCGGGGGGCATGGTCCCTTTGGGAGACCTGCCCGGCGGTATCTATAAAAGTCTATACCCCAGCGTGTCGGCGGATGGTTCGGTCATAGTGGGTGTAGGTAATACCGACAATGGACAGGAAGCATTTCGCTGGACGCAAGCAGGTGGCATGGTGGGACTAGGAACCATACCTGGTGGATTTTCCGACAGCCGCGCCCGTGACGTTTCTGCAAATGGCATGGTGATTGTGGGGTTGATCGATGATAATGCATTTCGTTGGACGGATGCGAGCGGGATAGTCACATTGGGTACCGGTTTAGCTGATGCAGTTTCAGCAGACGGGTCAGTGGTGGTTGGGGCGGGGGTAGTCACTATTGGTTCCGAGGCTTTCATTTGGGACAGCGAAAACGGTATGCAGAGCATTCGCGACATTCTGGTAAACACCTATGGCTTAGACCTTACAGGCTGGACGCTGAATATTGCCACAAGTGTGTCTGATGACGGGTACACGATTGTTGGAGAGGGCACTAATCCAGATGGTTTCCAAGAGGCATGGATCGCCACCCTTGAAGAACCCGTACCAGGTGATGCCAATGGGGACCATATGGTCAACTTGGCTGACTTGCAGATCCTGGGTGATAACTGGCACGCCACTTCCGCAACTCTGGCACAAGGTGATTTTACGGGTGACCATTACGTCGGTCTCGATGACCTTCAGATATTAGGTGACTATTGGGGCTACGGTGTCAATCCAGACATTGCCTTTGAAGATGCATTACAACAGACCGGCATAGCTATTCCCGAGCCGGCGTCACTGGTTCTGCTCTTGCTTGTTGCCGTTTCGATTGGCAGGTTTTCAAGAGTAAAAAATTAGGATGCGCCGGGAAGATGGTAATGAATCCGCCAAGTGCGCGCACAAACGCGCCCAATAGCGTCGTTTTTTCGCAGGTTGCGGAAAAAATTTCTATTCCTGCCCATACCTGAACTTACGCAGTTTGCAGGCCGCTCAAATTGCTTCCGGGCGCGCACAAACG
>CAYYGM010000200.1:0-5783 GCA_964471555.1 uncultured Phycisphaeraceae bacterium | reverse complement strand
GCGAGCTGGGTTCAGACCGGCGTGAGCCAGGTCGGTCCCTATCTGCTGTGGGCGTACCAAGCTTGAGAGGAGTCTTCTTTAGTACGAGAGGATTAGGAAGGACGGACCCCTGGTGCGCCAGTTGGACCGCTAGGTCCATTGCTGGGTAGCTACGTCCGGCAGGGATAACCGCTGAAGGCATCTAAGCGGGAAGCCCCCCTCAAGATCAGGCTTGGATGTACGCAAGTGCGAGAGACCCCGGGTAGACCACCCGGTTGATAGGCCGCAGGTGCAAGGACAGAAATGTCTTTAGCTGAGCGGTACTAACGGTCGATTGCTTCGTCGCTCCGACCCTATACCGATCCATCAAAACAGATCGTGCAGGGTCAATGACCTTGATTTAACGACACTCGCTGGCAATACAACCCCCGGAAGTCAATTCCGAGGACATACACATATGGCTTGCTGACTTCAGTCAGCATGTCTAAACAAGAACTCCCACGCTCATCCGCCAACGCGGCTGAGCGTACTTACCGGTGACCATAGCGACAGGGTCACACCCGATCCCATCCCGAACTCGGCCGTTAAGCCTGTCGCGCCGATGATACTGCCACTGCGGGAAAGTAGGTCATTGCCGGTTTACGAGCCTCGTGTGCCTAAAGCCCACGAGGCTCTTTTTTTGCGCCCCCCGGAAGTGACCGCTCCCGTCCCCGACAGATTGCTCGTGGGCGAGGCGTGCTTCAGCACGCCGGGCTCCTTACCCCCGGAATGAGTGCACCAATGAGTGCACCTTTGATTTGAACATTCCCATCCCCCCCGAAGCCGAGGGCCTAAGCATCGCGAAGCCCCGGATGCCTCCCCCATCACGGCACCAGTTCCGCCCCCGCCCCTGTCCCCCGCATATCCTACACTGTTCGCAGCTACACCCCTGTATCATGGGTCATCGTATTTCCTTACGGGGCATCCGGCTATGTTCACTTTTCACAACCGCACACTGCGAGCCATCATCATGGCGTTGGTTACCTGCCCGGCTTTGGGGCAGGTTGTTTACTGGGATCCATCTGTCGGTGGCAACGGTCATTGGTACCAGTGGGTCAATGATCCCGGCATCACCTGGCTGGAGGCCCGGTCTGCTGCGGAGCAGTCGGTGTATGCCGGCTGGCAGGGGTATCTGGTCACCATCACAAATCAGGACGAGACTGATTTTCTGATATCGACGGTTCTAAGCGGTCAGTTGATGGAAGCAGCGTTTATCGGCGCAGATCGTGACCAGCCGACTACGGATCAAAATGCAATATGGCATTGGGTGACCGGCGAAGACTGGGAATATGCAAACTGGCGCGGCGGTGAACCCAATGGCAGCGGCACTTCCATGGAAGTCTATACCACGGTCCACAGTTCACGTGCAGGTCTTTGGAACGATATCGAGAACAACATCACCTATCGGGGGGCATATATCATCGAGTTCGGCACCTATGGTGACCACCATGTTCTGCAATGGATCACTGACGGCCCAGGTGAATTTGGTGACGGGACCAACTGGGACACCGGCTGGAACCCGACCGAGGCTGATCACGTCCTGTTCAATCTGCCTTCCTACTACAACGTCCAGCTTGCCTTGTCGCAGACTGTGGCTCTGACCTCCATCGAACAAGGAACAGTGGCTTTCGAGGCGGCCGGTCACGTGCTGGAATCCACATGGGGTATCACCATCGGCGGTGCGGGGCAGACCTGCTCGATGGACTTCATCCATGGTGGGTTAGAAACGCAGACATTAACCCTTGCTACCGACTTCAGTGATGATGCCAGCCTGGACATCGGCGGTTCAAGCACCAATTGGAGTGAGCTATACGTATCCAAAGACGCGGTCATCGGTCGCACGGGGCACGGATCGGTTTATCTCCGGGATAAAGCACTGATAGACGTTTTTAATCAGGACGCGATATTCGGCCAGGAATCGACGGGCTCGGGTACGGTGACGATAGATGGCCCGGGAGCATGGTGGTTCACGCACGGCAAGACCACCGTCGGCCAGGAGGGACTGGGCGAGTTGTCCGTGATCAACGCTGGTTACTTCTCCACCGAGAATATGACCATCGGCGAAACCTCCGTACAGGCTAATCTCGTGTCAGTCGATGGCGCGGGCAGCCAGTTGCTGGTGTCGGACGTTCTGCGAATCGCCAGCTTTGGCCACGGACAGTTGCAGATCACCGCTGGCGGGTTCGTGTCCGCTGACTCGGTCATCTTGGCCGCCCAGTTGACCTCGTCCGGCCAGTTGATGGTCAGCGGGACGGACTCGACGTTGTCCGCTGATATCGTCAGTGTCGGCCAGATGGGCGAAGGCTCGATGACGGTCAGCGCGCAAGCTGTGGCGGAGATCGGCTCGGGGCTTTTTATCGGCATGCAGGGAGACGGCACGCTGCGGATCGAGAATGGTGGCGTGGTCAATGCCCTCAATGGCGTGGCGCATCTGGGTGAAGATGCCGGCTCGATCGGCCGGATCGTCATGGATGGGGCGGATTCGACGTTGGTGGCGGGGCTTGGCTCCATCACAGACGGTTTCGTCATCGGGGTGGCGGGACACGGTCAACTGATGATGACCAACGGAGCGGACGTGAGTGTGGCAAGCGAAGCGGTCTTTGCGCAAGCGGCAGGCAGCTCGGCTGAAGTGCATTTGTCAGGCGGATCGACGCTGGCCTCCGGTCCGGGCACGGTGGCTCAACTGGGGGACGCTGAATTGACCCTCCACGGCTCGGGCACACGATGGAATGTCACCGGACAACTGGAAGTCGGCGTCTCTGCCAATGGGCAGTTGACCCTGCAGAATGGCGCGACGGTTTCAGCCGATTCGCTGTTGCTGGGGGATAATGGGCCTGGTTCGGCGCAAGTCAGCATGGACGGGGCCGCCACTTTGCAGATTGATGGCGGTGCGGTGATCGGTGGCCACGGCCAAGCCCAGTTGCTCATCCATCAGGAAAGCGACACCGGCCAGGCACGATTTGAAAGTCAGACACTCACCCTGGCGGCCCAGTCCGGCGGCGAGGGCTGGTTGCACCTGGAAGGCAGCTATGCGGAGGCTGTGATCAGCGGCGTGGCGATTGTGGGTGACTACGGCCAGGGCCGGATTGATGTGATCGAAGGTGCAACGCTCGTCAGCAGCGGCGCATACATCGCAAGAAATGTCGGCAGCAATGGTCGGGTGAACGTCTGGGATGACGGTTCGGTATGGGTGGTCAACGATGACGATCTGCAGATCGGCCAACTGGCGGACAATGGCGGCGAAGGTCTTCTGGACATCGATGGAGGTTTGGTACAGGTTCAGGGTGATACCAGAGTACGCAATCATGGCACGATCGCCATGTATGGCGGTGAACTGCGCACCCGACAACTTGCTCTATCTCCAGGCCAACTGCACGGTACGGGCACCATCGTCGGCAAGGTGGACAACGGCGGGTTGATCTACATTGGTGCCTCGACCCCGGGAACGCTGATCGTGGATGGGGATTATGAGCAGGCTTCCAGTGGCGCCTTGAAGATTCGGGCTGCACAGACGGCTCATGATTTGCTGTCGGTCACCGGTTCGGCTTCGCTTGATGGAAAACTGGTTCTTGTGCTCGAGGTGCAGGATGTCCTGGTTCCCGGTAACTCTTTCACCATCCTCACCGCCTCCAGCGTCACCGGCACGTTTGATTTCCTTTCCCCCATCTTCAACGACGTCAACTATTTCAACGTGATCTATCAATCCAACGCCGTGCTGCTGGAAGTGCTGGCTCACACCCATGCCGGCGATGCCAACGAAGACAACATCATCAACCTGGCCGACCTCCAGATCCTCGGCGACCACTGGCAGTCCACCTCCGCAACCTGGGCCACCGGCGACTTCACCGGTGACGGCGTCGTGAATCTCGCAGATCTGCAGATCCTCGGCGACAACTGGGGCTTCGGCGCATCATCAGACATGGCCTTTGACCAGGCGCTGCAGCAGCTTGGCTTGAACGTGCCCGAGCCGGCGTCGTTGGCGGTGGTGTTGCTATTGATGGGCGGCTGTCTGAGACGAACGAGGGCGAGGGCGCAGCAGCGGTGATGGGTCAGTGTGAATGCGCCTTGGAGGTGTGAGGCGCCAGGCCCCGGCCGGTGGTGCCGGTGGTCAGCTTGGCGTGCAGCACGCCTTTTTCGCGGCGCAGGCGGTCAGCCAGAACCTGGATCTGTTTGCCCCGGCCGCGCACCATGATCATCTCCGCGCAGAGGTGCTCGTCCAGGTGCACGTGGGTGGTGGCCAGGACTTTGCCGAGGAAGTGATGCTGGGCATGGGTCAGTCGCTCGCTGAGGCCGGGCACGTGATGGTCGTAGAGCAGGGTGATGGTGCCCAGCAGGGGCTTGTCGGTCTGCCACTCCTGATCGACCAGGTGGTCGCGGATCAGGTCACGGATGAATTCCGAGCGATTGCGGTAGTTGCTGGAGGTCACGGACTTTTCCAGCTTGTGAAACAGCGGTTTTTCGATAGAAACCGTGAATCTCACCAGGTCAGACATGGCGGCCTCCTGTGCTTGGTTAGTCGATAGTAGGCGCATGAGCGGGTCTGTCAACCGGCTTAACCAGCAGCTTGCGCAGCACGGCCAGCAGCGTGCGCGGTTGCGCCAGGTACGTGGCCGGCGGGCGATAGTAGAGCGTCTGTTGGTCGATCAGGCTCACGCGGCCCAGGGCGCCTTGGAAGACATTCTGTAATTTGGCGGCGCTGCTCAAGGTGAAGATCAGGTCGGGGCCTTCGAGCTGGATTTTTTCGATGCCCAGGGTCGAGGCGGCAATGCGGATTTCAGTCAGGTCGATCAGCGTCTGGGCGGCGTCGGGCGGCTCACCATAGGCGTCGGTCAGATCACGCGCCACCTGGTGCAGTTCATCGAGCCCGGTGCAGCGGACGAGCCGGCGATAGGCATCCATGCGATGTTTGTCGCTGGCGATGTAGCGCTTGGGAATCTGGCCGCTGATGCGCAGCTCCAGGTGTGTGCGCGAGGTTTCGATCACCGGCTGATTCTGCAATCGCTTGGCTTCCTGTTCCAGCAACAGGCAATACATTTCATAACCCACCGCGGCGATGTGGCCGGATTGTTCGGCCCCCAGCAGGTTGCCGGCCCCGCGAATTTCCAGGTCGCGCATGGCGATCTTGAACCCGGCCCCCAGCATGGAGTATTGCTCGACAGCGTGCAGTCGCTTGGCGGCCTGCTCGGTGACGGGCCGGTCCTGCGGTAACAGGAGGTAGCAATAGGCGCGGTGTTTGTATCGCCCGACGCGGCCGCGCAACTGGTGAAGGTCAGCCAGCCCGAAGTGGTCCGCCTGGTCGATGATGATGGTGTTGGCGGTGGGGATGTCGATGCCGGACTCGATGATGGTGGTGCAGACGAGGATGTCAGTCTTACCCCGGATGAACTTCAGCATCACCTCCTCTAACTTCCGCGGGGGCATCTGGCCGTGGCCGATGTCGATGCGGGCGTCGGGCACCATCTTGTGGACTTCGTCGGCGACCGACTGGATATCGTGCACGCGGTTGTGCAGGAAATACACTTGACCATCGCGGCTAAGCTCGCGCACCAGGGCCTGCTGCACGCGGCGGCGATCGAAGGGAATCACTTCGGTGACGATGGCCCGGCGATCGGCGGGGGGCGTGGCCAGGGAGCTGATGTCGCGCAGGCCGATCATGGACATGTGCAGCGTGCGCGGGATGGGCGTGGCGGTGAGCGTCAGCACGTCAGCGGTCAGGCGCAGTTGCAGCAGCTTGTTCTTGTGTTCGACGCCGAAGCGCTGCTCCT
>CAYYGM010000199.1:0-5795 GCA_964471555.1 uncultured Phycisphaeraceae bacterium | reverse complement strand
AGCCGGCTCTCGACCGTCTTGACGCCGCGCAGGATCAGGTCCACGTACTGCGGCAGGAGGATGGCGACGTGGACAGACATGAGGAAAGCTCAATTCCCAAATCCCAATGACCAATTCCCAATGCCCAATGAACGGAAGGGCGTCGTTGCTGATTCTTGATTGGTCATTGGGAATTGGTCATTGGTCATTCTGCTTTTTCTAATCGCGCTTCAACAACTGCTCGCGCTGGACCATGATCTTGAGCGTGTGACAGACCAGTTCCACGTGCGTCTCATCGAGCCGGTTGTGGAAGGGCAGGGCGAGGGTGCGTTCGCTGATGCTCTCAGCCACGGGGAAGTCGCCCTTGGCGTGGCCGAACTGCTGGCGGTAGAACGGCTGAAGGTGGATGCAGGGGAAGTAATTGGAGCTGCCGATCTCGTGGCGGCGCAGCCCGGCGATGATGCGGTCGCGCTCGACCTGCCCGTACTGGCTGATCAGGCGCACCACGAAGACAAACCAGGAAACTTCCTCTTCGCAGCCGGCCTCCACGGTGGGCACCATCAACTGGTCCCAGTCCAGCAGCCGCCGAACGTACATCATCGCCACGTTGCGGCGGCGCTGCAGGATCTCATCCAGCCGCTCCATCTGTGCGATGCCCAACGCGGCATTGATTTCACTGAGGCGATAGTTGTAGCCCATGCGTTCGTGCATGAGCCAGGAACCGATGTGGCTGCCGTGCGGACCGCCCTGCGTCGGTTCACCTGCCGCCACGGCCCGGCCCTGGTTGCGCATGGAGCGGCAGGCGGCGGCCAGCTTGTCGTCGTCGGTGACGATGACGCCGCCTTCGCCGGTGGTGATCTGCTTGTTGGGATAGAACCCGAACACCCCGACGCGCCCGAATGACCCGGCCGGTTTGCCGTGACACCTCGCGCCCAGTGCTTCGCAGCAATCTTCAACCAACGGAATCTCATGGGCCTGGGCGATCTGCGCCAGGCGTTCCATGTGCGTGCAATTGCCGAAGACCTCCACGGCCAGGATGGCCTTGGTCCGCGGCGTGATGGCTGCCTCCACCTTGGCCGGGTCCAGGTTCAGGCAGGCCGGGTCGATGTCAGCGAACACCGGCTTGGCCCCGGTCATCAGAATGCAGTTGGCCGAGGCGATGAAGCTGAAGGGTGTGGTGACCACTTCATCACCGGGCCCGATGCCCAGGGCCGCCAGCGCCAGGTGCAGGCCCGCGGTGCCGGAGCTGACCGCCACGCCGTGACGTCGCTTGGCCCGCTCGGCCACCATCTGCTCGAACAGATCCTGTCTTGGCCCGATGCTCAATCGACCGCTGCGCAACACCGAAGTGACAGCCGCGATCTCGGCGTCGGTGATGTCGGGGCTGCTGAGGGGAATTTCGCTCATGGTTTTATCCTGAACAAAGCCATGGGCCATCAGCCATTAACCACGAGGGCAAAGGCAATGAAGCCTTGTTTGCCCACATCATGGCACGTGGCTCGTGGCTCATGGCTGGATCATCATCTCAAGGCTCCAACGCGCGGTTGATAGCCGCTTGCGTCTGGTTGGTCATTTTCAAATACGCCCACGCCGCCTGGATGCGCAGCGTGTTCTGCAGGCGACTGCCGCCACGCACGATCAGCTTCAAATCCTCCAACTCCCGGTCTTCAAACTGGCGCCCGTCGCGGGCCCGCAGCAGCAGAGCCAGCGTGCGCGTGTCGCTCTGGTTGAACGTCAGACCATCGATCACTTCGCTGACCGACGGCAACTGGCAACGGATCAGCCCCAGCAGCACCGCCTGTTTGAGGATGTCGTCGGAGCCGTCGGAGGCCAGGATCGGCCGCAACAGTTTGGCGCCCGAGTCCGGATCCATATCCATCAGCAATTTGGCAGCCTGGGCCGCGTCATCCAGTCGAGAAAGGCGGTCGGACACTTCACCTTTTTCAAACGCCACGATCAGCCCCAGCAATACAAACTGGGCCGACTGCGGCGAGGCCTCATGCTCGGCATAGCGCAGAACCCATTTGTTCAGAATCGGATGCTGCAATTCGATCAGCTCGGCGATGCGATCGGCCGCTTCGGGCGATTCGGTGGCGATGGCCTTTCCCGCGCGGCCCATGGCGGCCAGCATCGTGTCGCTGTCGCTGATCATCACGTCGAACAGCCCCTCCTTGACGTAAGGGGCGACGGTCAGTGCCAGCAACCCCATGCGCCGCCGCCGGGGCAGGTTGTCAGTGAGGGCTTGATATTGCTTGTTCCACAGATGCATGGACGGCACGTGGCCGAAGCGCATGCCGGTGTTCAGGGCCAGCATTTGCAGCTCGCTGTTGACGTCCGGCTCGGTGGCGATCGCGTAGGCCCAGGGCGCTGCCTGGTTGAACTTGTGACGCATGGCTGTCTGCAGCATCTCAGCCCGCACGGTGTCGCGTTGCGGCTCGGTTGAGGCGTTCAATTCACTGAGCGCCTCGGGCCCGCGCGGATCCTGCAACTGGGCCAGCAGCAGGGCGGCCAAAGCACGGCGACCGAGGTTGCCGCCCTTGAGCGCCGCGGCGGGAATCTCAGGATCGTTGAACTGGCCCTCCGCCAGCATGCGCGTAGCCACGATCAGCTTCACGGCCGGTTCCAGCCCCGGCCACGTGAGCAGTTGCTGCGCGGTGTCAGTGCTCATCAGCTTTTCATCGAGGGCCCGGGCGATCAACTCCGCCTGCAGCGGCGCCAGCGACATCTGGCCGATCGCTTCCAGGTCAATCTGGTGCGAGGTGTCGGTCTCGATCAACCCGAGCAGGCCGTGCAGTTGCAGCGAGGGTTGTGTCGCTTTGGCCAGGGCCTCGTAGAGCGGGCGCAACTGTGGATCGCGCAAGTGCCGCAGTGATTCGAGCAGGGCCTCGTGGCTGCCGTCGCGCTTGGGGGTGACCGCCTCGTGGATGAGGAACGCAGCCGACTCGCCCGTATCATCCAGCGATTGGGCGACGGCAGCGGAACTGAACAGGCTGACGATCAACAGGAACCTGTAGAGGGCGATGTTCATCGTGTGGCAATAGTGTAAGGCATGGGTGGGGCGGACGCAGTGTGCGGACCGGACTCGCAGCGCCCGGATCGGAACCTCCCGGGGGTTATGCCAGCATCACCGCCAGCAGTCCTTTCTGTGCGTGCAGACGGTTGTGAGCCTCACGGAACACGCGGCTGCGCGGCCCGTCCATCACCGAATCGGTGATCTCCACGCCGCGATAGGCCGGCAGACAGTGCAGCACCACCGCATGGTTCGGGGCTGCGGCCAGCAGTTCATCGTTGACCTGATAGCCGCGGAACGCTTCCAGCCGTTTGGCCTTCTCCGCCTCCTGGCCCATTGACACAAACGTATCGGTGACTACCGCATCGGCATCGGCCACTGCCTGCTTCGGGTCGCGCACCTGCTCGGCTCCCCACTGCGCCGCGTCGGGCAACTCGTAACCGGCCGGCGAAGCGAGCGTCATCTTCATGCCCAGCAGCTTGCTGATCTGGGCCAGACTGCGGGCTACGTTGTTGCCATCACCGACCCACGCCAGCTTGCGCCCGGTCAACTCGTGTGTTTCCGGTGCGAACTCCTGCATCAGTGTCATCACATCGGCCAGTGCCTGGGCGGGATGCTCATCATCGCAGAGCATGTTGATCACGGGGATGCCTGAGTGCTGAGCCAGTTGCACCAGCACGTTGTGATCGAACACACGGGCCGCGATGCCGTGCACCATGCCACCGAGCACACGAGCCACGTCGCCGATCGCTTCGCGCTTACCCAGGCCGACTTCATCCTGGCGAATCACGATGGCGTGCCCGCCCAGTTCGTACATCGCCTGCTCGAAGCTGACGCGCGTGCGCAGGCTGGGCTTCTCGAAGATCATCGCCAGCGTCTTGCCCGCCAGCAGATCGCACTGCTTGCCGTACAGTTCGAATCCCTTGTCGAGGATGAGGCGCAGTTGGTCGCTGCTGATTTCCGCCAGGGACAGAAAATTTCTGATTTTGGATTGAGGATTTTTGATTTTGTCAGACATCGTGCGGCCCCTGTTTCCCAATCAAAAATCCTCATTCAAAAATCAAACGGCCTCAACAGCGGCCATAGCCGCTAAATGCCTTTTTCCCATCATCCCAGCACGATTTCCGTGCCGATGCCTTTGGCGGTGTAGATTTCCAGCAGCAGCGAATGCGGGATGCGCCCGTCGATCACGTGCACCTTGGTGACCCCAGCCTCCAGCGCGGTGACGGCCGCTTCGACCTTGGGCAGCATGCCTTCGGTGATCACCCCGCTGTCGATCAGCTTCTCGATCTGGCTCTTGGTCAGGTGCGTGGCCAGTTCGTCCTTCTCCGCATCGGTGCGGATGCCGTGTGTGTCGCTGATCAGCACCAGCTTGTCAGCCTTGACCGCGGCGGCGACGTGGCCGGCCACGGAGTCGGCATTCACATTCAGCTTGCCGCCGGACGGATCGCGGGCGATCGGTGCGATCACCGGGATCACACCCGTCTCGACCACCGCGCCCAGCAGCGCGTCATTGACCCAATCGACTTCACCCACGAAGCCGATGTCGATCTTGCGCCCGTTCTCCCCGCCCAGAAACAGGCGCTTGGCGAACACCGCGCAACTGCCCAGGCTGTGCAGGCCCATGGAGCGGTGGCCGTCGGATTCGATCAGGTCGCGGATCTGTTTGTTGATCTGGTTGACCAGCACGTGCTCGGCAATGGCCAGCGTCGGCTCATCGGTGTAGCGGCGGCCCTGCACGAACTGGGCTTCCAACCCCGCCTGCTTCATCGCTGAACTGATCGCCTTGCCCCCGCCATGCACGATGATCGGGCGCATGCCCACGGCCGCCATGAAGCAGATGTCCGCCACCACCCTGGCCAGATCGGCCGGCTCATCCATGAACGAGCCGCCCATCTTCACCACCACCACACGTCCACGAAAGGAGCGGATGTATTGGTGAGCTTCAACAAGCGCGGCAGCTTTGGCGATCGCTTCCTGCACGGGTGTACTCCATGATCCCCTCTCACACCCTTCCTCAAAGACAACGCGTGCGCCTTGCGGGGGCGGGGCGTTTGTGGGGAAACGGAGTAGTGTACCGCTGCCCCGCGCCACCCGCAACGCCGCCGCTCAGGTGTAAGTCAGGGCGAACATCACCGTGGAGATCAGGTTCATCGCCATGTGCATCGCGATGGCCGGCCCGATCGAGCCGCTGGCATGGCGAATCCAGCCCAGCATCAACCCCGCCAGGAAGATCGACGTCAACTCTGGCAGCCCATACTGCACGTGCACCACCGTCCACAACAGCGAACTGATCGCAATCGCCGGCCAAACCCCCAGCCGCGTCGCCGCCAGCCCGCGAAACAGAAATCCTCGAAACAGCATCTCCTCGCTGACCGGGGCCGCGATCACCACCACCGCCAGCAGCAGCAGCACCGAGTCGCACGTGGCCCAAACCTCGCCCATCCACTCCGGGGCTGCCCGATCGGCCAGGAACATCGCCCCTTCCTCCACCACCAGGAAGCCGACGATCGCCGCCAGCCCCAGCACATACCATTTCACCTGCGTCCGTGTCAGCCCCATGTACCAGCCATAGCCGAACTTTCGCATCCGCACCGGGATCACCAGGAACAGCAGCGTCACGCCCATCATGGGCAGGTAGGCCAGCAACTGGATCATCCCCTCGTGAGCCTTGACCGCCTGCTCCGGGTTGGCGCCCGTGTGCGATGTCGCCACACTGATCAGCCCGATGACGATCCCTGCCGCCAGGGCCGGTAACGTACGATATTTTTCGCATCCATGAGCAAGCCGTTGTCAAGGGGAATTG
>CAYYGM010000198.1:0-5828 GCA_964471555.1 uncultured Phycisphaeraceae bacterium | reverse complement strand
GACCAGCGCTTGCTCGATCACCCGTGAAGCAGCGGGGCCCGAGACGGTGCCGCCGTAGTGGCCCACGGAGGGGTCCGGCTCGTGAATGAAGCAACCGACCACCAGTTGGGGCGATTCCAGGGGACCGCCGCAGATGAAGCTGGAGACGTAGCGGTCCTGGTAGTAGCCGCCGCTGGTGAGGTTGGGCAGTTGCGCGGTTCCGGTTTTGCCGAAGATGCTGTAGAGATCGGACTGCGCCTTGCGACCGGTGCCTTCGCTGACCACGCGGCCGAGCACTTCGCGGGTGTGGGCGGCGATGTCGGATGAGAGCACGCGCCGGCCTTCGGGGCGATGATCAGCCGCGTAGATGGTGGGATGAACCAGCACGCCGTCGGCTGCGATGGCGCAGAAGGCGCGGGTCATCTGCAGCGGCGTGACGCTGATCTCCTGTCCCATGGGAATCGAGGTGACCGAGTAGTGCGTCCACTTGGGCAATGGATGGACGACGCCGCTGATTTCACCAGGCAGGCCGCTGCCGGTCAGTTGTCCGAAGCCGAAGCTGCGCACGATGCTATACATCTTCTCGGCGCCGAGTCGTTCACCGACGATGGCCATGCCGATGTTGCTGGACTCGATCAGCACGTGGTCCCAGTCGATGCGGCCGTGACCGCGGGCGTCGCGCAGGCGGCGGCCCTTGCTGGAACGCCAGACGCCTGACGTTGTGGTGTCGATCATTTCGCTGGGACGGGCGGCCTGGAGCTGGGTGGCCATGGACCAGATGAACGGCTTGAAGATCGAGCCGGGCTCGAACACGTCGGTCACCGTGCGATTGCGCCAGTCTGCCGGCTTGGCCTTGGAAAAATTATTGGGGTCGAAGGCTGGATAGTTGGCCATGGCCAGGATTTCGCCCGTCCACGGGTCCATCACGATGATCTCACCGCCCTTGGCCTGGTACTGCTCGACGGCGGCGGCCAGTTCGCGCTCGGCGATCGACTGGATCATGGCATCGATCGACAATCGCAGCGGGCGACCGTCGTGCTGGGGCTGATAGTTGTCCGCTTCAATCCACAGGGCTCGGCCGCCGGCATCACGGGCATAGACAATCCGCCCCGGCTGACCGGCCAGGACGGGGTCCAGCTCGCGCTCCAGACCGTCAAGCCCCTTGCCCTCGCGGCCGACGAAGCCGATCAACTGCCCCGCCAACTGGCCGTAGGGATAATCGCGCACCACGTAGGGATCGACGTACACACCCGGCAGTTTCAGTTGGCGGAATTTGGCCAGCCTATCCTCGCTGAGGCGCTGGTCGATCATGACGTAGCGATTGCCGGGCTGATGGGACATGGTCAGTTCGATGTCCACCGGATCGTAACCCAGCTCGTAGCCGACGCGCTCGGAGAAGGTGTTGCGATCCTTGACCATCTTGGGATCGATGAACAACCGGTAGGCCATGCGCGAGACGGCCAGCATGCGGCCGTGACGATCGACCAGCGCCCCGCGGCGGGCGGCCAGTGCGGCGCTGCTGCGCTGGGAGTCAACGCGATTTTCCAGACGTGGATCCGGCGCGAGTTGCAACTGCACAATGCGCCCCAGCAGCACCGCGAACAGGATGCTGATGCCGATCAGCATGAAGCGTCCGACCTTCAGCACGCGGTGTGCGTCGGCCGTGGGCTGCGCGGGTTTAAGGTCGGCTAACATCGTGGGGAACCTCAGCCAAAGCGGCGGCATTGGGGTCCGTGGGCACCATCGGCGCCAAATCCAGTTGCCGCCGGGCGATCGCCTCACGCAACTGGTCCGGCGTCAGCTTTTCGTGAATACGCACCTGCAGATCCCAGGTCTGCTCGCGGTCGTCGTCCATCTTCTGCTGGAACCCGGCCATCTGGTTCATCAGCAACAGCCGCTGCTGACGCAGATGCAACAGGGTCGCGGCGATGACGGCCGAGAGCACGAGGATGACCGCCAGTTTGGGAAACATGGTGCAAAATACAGAGCCGGACTCTGCGAGTTCGGTGTCTGGAAGTTCCTTTGGATCAACCGGGAATCTTCAACGATTGGCCGACCTTGACCGAATCGGGGTCAGCCAGCTTGTCGCGGTTGGCTTCGTAGATCGACTTCCACTTGCCGCCGTCACCCAGTTGAGCACGGGCGATGGAAAACAGCGTGTCGCCGCTCTTGACGGTGTAGGTCTTGTGCGTGCTGCGGATCGGAGTCGACGAGGGAGTCGGAGTCTGGGAGTCCGGAGTCCTGGCCGGCGCGGGGTGGTGGGACTGAGCGGTGGGGATGGTCAGCTTGAGACCAACCTGGATCTGATTGTCCTGGCCGATCTTGCCGGGGTTGGCGTTGACGATCTCGTGCCAGCGGGTGCCGTCGCCGAGGTACTTTTCAGCAATGCGGTAGAGACTGTCGCCGTCCACGACGGTGTGAATCACAGGCTTGGCCGCGGTGGCCTGCTGATCGAGGCGCGGATGGCCGAGCGCGAGCGTGGGCACTGCTGCATCGCTTGTGTCGACGTGCTCGGGCAGACGGATGACGCCTTCGGTGGGCTGACGCTCAGCGTTGACAGCCAGGCCGTCCTGTCGTGCCTGTTCGATCTGCATCACCAGGCGGTCAGCCAGATCGCTGTGCTCAGCCTGGGCCTGCAGGGGCTGGGCAAGCGGGCTGTCGTGTTCCGCAGAGAGATTGGGCGAGGGGGCCGGTGCGACGGCCGCGGGGGCCGGTTCCGGGGTCACGTTCGCTGGGGGAGTGCTGTGGCGAGCGGGAGGCGCGTTGACGGCCGGGCCCACCAGTTCGTCGGAGATGATGCCCTGCTGGGCGGCCCCGGCGAAGTCGGTCAGGTCGGCCGGCTGCTGCTTTTGAATCTGCGAAAGTTGATCGCTGACGATGATCCCGATCAGCAGGATCACGCCCAGGCCGACAAGCAGGCCGACTTTGGTTTCACGTGTCATGTCCCAGTTCCTTCCGGGTAAAGCGGAGTGTCATCCTTGACGCAAATACTTTACCAATTCAGCAGTCACAACGTTCGAAGACGCGCAGCTTGGCCGAGCGACTGCGCGGGTTGGCAGCCAGCTCCGCTTCGTCAGCGGTCACCGGCTTGCGGGTCAGCGGTCGGCCGAGTTGCTGTTGCTGCCATCGTTGCATCGCATGCTTGACCGGCCGGTCCTCCAACGAGTGAAAGCTGATGATCACCGCTCGTCCACCCCCGCCCCCGCAACTACCCCCGCGATCACCCCTCTCAACACCGGCTGAGGCCGGTTTACCGGCCGTCACCTCTCCCGCCTCTCCCCCCTCTCCCGCCTCACCCCCGCAAAAGTCTTGCGCCCTTCCGCATCTCAGCATCTCGGGCACGTCATCCAGGAGTCGGCCAAGTGCATCCAACTCGCCGTTGACCGCGATTCGCAGGGCCATGAACGTGCGCGTGGCCGGGTCTATGCGATAGCGTGCCGCGCGCGGTCCTGCCGCCTGCCGAACCAGTTCGGCCAGTTCTCCTGTGGTTCTGATCGGTGATTGCCTGCGTTTTTCGTCAATTTTGCGGGCAATTCGCCTGCTCATGCGCTCTTCGCCAAGCTGGAAAATCAGGTCCGCTAACTCCCGTTGCGGCAGCTTGTTGACCAGATCCGCGGCCGTGGTGGGCTGATCGCGGTTCAATCGCATGTCCAGCGGGCCGTCGGTTGTGAAGGAAAAGCCGCGTGTTGGATCATCCAGATGCGTGGAAGCCACGCCCAGGTCCGCCAGCAAACGATCGATCCCCGGAAGTGCTATCCCCAGATGCTGCAAGCGACTTCGGGCCTCAGCGAAGTTGGCCTGGTGCAGGATCAGCTCCACGTTGTGCGCGGCCGCCAGCGGTTCGAGCCGTTGTTGAGCGGCGCTCAGGTTGTCCGCATCGAGGTCGAAGCCGATGTATCGCCCGCCCGGCCCCAGATGCTCGATCAGCATGGCAGCGTGCCCGCCTAACCCGAGCGTGCAGTCCAGCACGGTCATGCCCGGCCGCACATCCAGCCAGTGCAGCACCTGTTGCGCCAGAACGGGAATATGGCCGGTGGGGGTGTTCACAGCCTCTGTTATACCGATTTGTCTTACAATGCTGCCATGAAGCTGCAAATCCGCTCCACCACCATCCTCAGCGTCCGCCGCGGCTCCAAGGTCGCCATCGCCGGCGATGGGCAGGTCACCATGCAGAACACCGTGGCCAAGGCCGATGCGGTCAAGGTGCGCAAGCTCGAAGATTTCGGTACGGATAAAGCCGGCGTTCTGGTGGGTTTCGCCGGGGCAGCCGCCGATGCGTTCGCCCTGCTGGAGCGCTTTGAAAAGCACCTCAAGGACTCGCCCGCCAACGTCAAACGCGCTGCCGTCGAGTTGGCCAAACAGTGGCGCACCGATCGTCTGCTGCGCCGACTGGAAAGCCTGCTGGCGGTGGCTGATCGCAGCACCACGCTGCTGGTGTCCGGCAATGGCGACGTGATCGAACCCAGCGACGGCATCCTCGGCATCGGCTCCGGAGGTGACTACGCCGCCGCCGCCGCCCGCGCCCTGTTTCACCACACCGATCAATCCCCCGTGGACATCTGCAGGAACGCCATGCAGATCGCCGGCGAGTTGTGCATCTACTCGAACACCAATATCACCGTGCTGGAACTGTAACCCCACCCCGCAAGTCCTCTCCGGCGGAGACCGGTTTACCGGCCGTCATCGACCAAGACCAATCCCAATCTCATCACAGAGCCCACAGCGTCTCAGAGGCCCAGCGCAAGGCACGAATGACGGGGATATTCTGACTGAAACCGCACCTCGGCGGTCGCAGCTCGACCGTGATCCACGTTGCATGTCATGCCTATACTTGCAGTGAAGCCGCACGGGAATGCACCGACTGTGTTGTACGACGACGCGGGAAGCTCGTGTACGGCGGTTCCGGGGAAAGCACACCACCATGGAGAAGTCATATGATGAAGCCGGCTAAGAACACGATCTGTCTCTGGTACGACGGTGATGCGGAGGAAGCGGCTCGCTTTTACGCCAGGACATTTCCCGATTCGTTCGTTAGCGCGGTGCATCATGCACCGGGAGACTTTCACTCGGGAAAGCAAGGGGACGTGTTGACCGTCGAGTTCACGGTGATGGGCATTCCGTGCCTCGGACTCAATGGCGGGCCATCGGTCAAACACAACTGGGCTTTCTCATTTCAGGTCGCTACCGTTGACCAGGCCGAAACGGATCGCTACTGGAACGCCATCGTCGGCAACGGCGGCCAAGAGAACGTGTGCGGCTGGTGCCAGGACAAATGGGGACTATCCTGGCAGATTACACCGATCGCTCTGACGCGGGCGGTCACGGACCCGGATCGCGCGGCCGCCAAACGCGCATTCGATGCGATGCTGACGATGAAAAAGATCGACATCGCAGCCATCGAGGCAGCCCACCGCGGTTGAGGTCGGGGGGAGAACGGTGACGGAGGAACGGTTTCGGATACTGTTCTTTGGATTCGCCCGGGGGAGGCACCGCATTGGCATGCGATGCTATGGCGTCCACATTTCAGCAATAGCGCACTTGCCACTGTCGCTCACCTCCGCATACCGGGAGCGACCAAATTCAAGAACATATTTAACTTAAATAAGTTTGGAAGATCTGAAGTCTCGCCCAGCATCCGAAGTGGTTGCCTACGGGTGGGGCGCGCACAAACTGGCCAGCGTTTGTCATTTTTTGGCGGGTCGCGCGAAAAAATTTCTATTCCCGCCTGCGTCGGCACTTGCGCTCATTTTCACCCTCCCCAAACTTCCGGGGGCGCGCACAAACGTTGCGCTGCGTCCCTCTATAGGAAGGCCGTCCGGTTTCGGATGAGGCTCAATTGCTTGAACACC
>CAYYGM010000197.1:0-5934 GCA_964471555.1 uncultured Phycisphaeraceae bacterium | reverse complement strand
CGCGGGGCCCCGCGGTCGTAGCGCGTCGGAGCGCCCCCGATGTGTTCACGCCCGGCACAACACCGGCCCCCGGTGTGTTCACCGGGGGCTAAATGAAGCGAGTAATCTTCTTTGTGTCCTTCGTGCCAACACGGGCGTCGCCGGTCAACGACGGCCGGTGGTTAGGGCCTGTGCTCCGACAAGACGTCCCGCTTGTCCTGCAGCACCTTCACTTCGGTGACTTCCATCCAGACGATCCATTGGGCGGGGAAAGGAGAATCGTCGCCGCCGGTATGCAAGTGCGACCGAACGATCCCTTTCACCCCAATAGGAGTGCCTTCCTCCAAGCCGTCCAGCATTTCCCCCTGCAGGTCGATTTGCTTGAACTGGCCGACTGGCCATACCTGTAGCTGGGGCGACCACTTAATCGGGCGATGGAGGACTCCGGAAAGCTCTATCGGCTCAGCGCGCGAGGGAGACGCCTCGTCTGCAGATCCCGCAGCCAGAGCGAACGGCAAGCAGAAACCCATCGCAGCGAAAATGACGAGTAGGATCGACGATCGTTGCATGACGTTGCCTCCCGAGGCCTAGCAGTTGTTCTACCGAATCCAATAGGCGTAGCATCCATCAGCAAGCCAACCCCGTCAATATCTATTTCATATCGAACGCATCGTTTATGGTGATAGTTACGTTCCGGAAGAACATTTTGAAATCCGCAGAGGCACCCGGATAACGTGGCTGCGAGCGGGCCATTCATCAACGTAGAATCATTTTGGGCATGGGGAAGAATGGGAAACCGCATCATGTTCACATTTGGCCCCGCGTGAATACGCGCGGGGCGGCCCCCGGAATCCCTGGGGAGCCCCCGGTGTATTCACCGGGGGCTAAATGGGCGAGAGTTGCCGGGCGTATCACTTGGGATGCGCGTATCGCTTGTCGGCGCGGGGAATATACAGCAGTGTCAACCATGCATCGCAAGCGCAGCGTCGCGGTTTATCAGTACGATGTTACTGCAAGCAGGCAGGTGCCCGGGCTGCGTGAGGCTCATGAAGCTTCTGCCGGTGTATGACACAATCTCATTCCCCTTCAAGCTGAGTACACATCAACATGAGCAGCACCCAACGTATCGGTTTGATCGGTCTGGACACCTCGCACGTCTCGGCCTTCTCGCGCCTGCTGATGGATCAGAACGATCCACACTACATCCCCGGCTTCAAGGTCAGCGCAGCGTGGCCGGGCGGTTCGCGCGATTTCGACAAGAGTTGGACCCGCGTGGAGGGTTTCACCAGTGAACTGAAAGAGAAGTACGGCGTGCCCATGCTCGATTCGCCGCGGCAGGTGGCGGAGCAGTGCGACCTGGTGGTGATGACCGCATGCGATGCCAATACGCACCAGGCGTTGTTCGAGCAGATCGCGCCGGTGGGCAAGCCGACGTTCATTGACAAGCCGCTGTCGGTGAACGTGGCGGGGGCGGAGGCGATCTTTGCGATGGCGGACAAGCACAACGTGGTGTTGTCGAGCAGTTCATCGCTGCGTTTCAACGATGAGTTTGTCGAGGCGCTCAAGGATGATTCGCTGGGGCCGATCGTGGCGATTGATGTGTTCGGGCCGCTGGAGTTGGTGGATGTGATGCCGGGCTATCTGTGGTACGGCGTACACGGCATCGAGATGGTGGTGGCGGCGATGGGGGTGGGGTGCGAATCGCTGCAGGTGGTGAAGATGCCGGACCGCGAGTTGTTGATCTGTCGCTGGGGCGGCGATCGCACGGCGGTGTATCACGGCACGCGCACGGGGTTGCACAATTTCGCGGCGGTGATTCGCCGCGAGAAGGGCGTGCAGATGATCGATGTCACCCAAGCTCGCCGCCCGTTCTATGCAAGTCTGTTGGAAACGGTCACCAACTCGTTGCTGCAGGGGCGGCCGGCGGTTGATCGGGCCCAGACGATGGAAGTGATGCGGGTGATGGAGATGGGCAACGCAGCCCGGGCGTGAACCTCGAACTGATGCGACATCCCGATTTCATTTTGCGCCCAGGCGGCGCGGGATTTTACATTTTGTGGCTATTTGAGCGGCAAACAAACTGAGCCACGAAGGCACGAAGAACACGAAGACGGGACAAGAGGTATTGGGTTTGCCCCTCGTGTCCTTTGTCTTCTTTGCGCCTACGTGGCGAATCCAATTTTGTCAGGCGCCCTTATTAGTTTTTTAGAAAACTAATAATGGCTTTGGGGCGCCTGGCAGAATCGGATTCGCCACGAAGGCAGGAAGAGCACAAAGATCGGATGGCTTGCACGGACTATTTCTTCGTGTCCTTCGTGTCTTCGTGGCGGATCTTCCTTTTTGTTAGGGGCTTTAAAAATAGCTGTAAACAGGGTGGGGTTGCTGGTGGGAGGCGAGATAGGGGTCTATGGGTTGGCTGGTCTGGCTGTGGGAGTTGCGGGAAGGCGCGCGGCCGGTGCTGTGTCAGCAGGCGATCGGTGTCAATCTTCGGTAAACTTGTCGGCGCATGGTTCTGGGTCGTGCCTGTCGTTTTCATTTGTTCACGGCCGATTTAACTGAGGGAGGGTTGACGCATGGTGTTGCGCCTGTTGCTGTCAGGAACGATCGCGCTGTCGTTGATGGTTTTGCCTGCGCCGGGTGCGGAACTGAAGGTGGATGAAAGCCCCGCTTCGGAGATGGAATGGGGCTGGCGTCCGGCTGTCGGATCGCAATCGATGCGCACGCCGCCGCCGTTCTGCTGGCGGCCGCAGCAGGATGCGGTCAGCTACGCGCTGCAGGTGGGGCGCGATCAGAGCATGCAACAGATCGAGTATGAAGTCAGTGATCTGACGTTCAACGTGCACACGCCGCCGGTGACGTTTCCGGTGGGCCAGGATTACTTCTGGCGCATGCGCTATCGTGATGCGGCGGGGCGGACTTCAGCCTGGAGCAGTGTGCGGGCGTTTCACATCAGCAGCGACGCGGTGGAATTCCCGTTGCCGGCGCTGGAGCAACTCAAAGCCCGCATTTCGGCTGATCATCCGCGATTGTTCATCCGTCCCGAGCAACTGCCGCAACTGCGCGAGTTGGCCAAGGGGCGATTGGCTCGGCAGTATCAGGAGATGGTGCGTCACTGTCGCAAGCTGCTGGAGAATCCGCCGGACATCAGCGAGCCGCCGCTGTACCCGGAGGGCATGGAAAAACTGAGCCCCGAGTGGAGGAAAATCTGGTACGGCAATCGGCATCGCGTGATCGATGTGCTCGACGCCGCGGCGTTGCTGGGCTTCGCTTATCAACTCGACGGCAACGAGCAGTTCGGTCAACTGGCGTGCGATCTGCTGATGGCGGCCATGGAGTGGGATCCGCTGGGCTCGACCGATTACATCTACAACGATGAAGCGGGGATGCCCTTTGCCTATTTCGCCAGCCGGGCTTACACCTTCACGCACGATCTGCTCAGCGAGCAACAGCGCGAAAAATGCCGGCAGGTGATGACCATTCGCGGCCGCCGCATTTACGAGAAACTTTGCCCCGATCATCTGTGGCAACCATACGACAGCCACCATAACCGGGCCTGGCATTACCTGGGTGAGTTGTCGCTGGCGTTCATGGGTGAGATTCCCGAGGCGGACCCCTGGCTGTGGTTTGTGATGAACGTGCAGGCCAACGTGTATCCGGTGTGGTGCGACGACGACGGTGGCTGGCACGAAGGGCCCGGCTATTGGACTTCCTACATCACGCGCTATTCCTGGTGGGCCGACGCCATGCGCAGCGCCCTGGACATCGATGCTTACAAGGTGCTGCCTTACTTCACGCAGGTGGGCTACTACCCCATGTACCTGTTGCCTCCGCCCAATACCGTCAACGGCGGCATCGGCGACCAGATGGAGCCGGTGGGCTCCAGGCAGACGCAGGCTGTGATGTCGATTTTCGCCGGCCGCACGCAGAATCCTTACTGGCGCTGGTACGCCGATGCGGTGGGCGGCGTCAGCTTCGGCGCGGATTACCACTACCTGACCTTCATCCGCATGGCCACCTATCCGCCGCTGCCCGAGCCGCGCGAGCCCAGCGATCTGCCCACTTCGCGGGCCTTTCACGGCGTCGGCATGGCGGCTCTCAACAGTGACCTGGTCAACAGTGACGATAACGTGCAGGTTGTGTTCAAGAGCAGTCCCTTCGGCACGCGCAGCCACGGCATGGAATCGCAGAACACGTTTGTCTTGCAGGTGGCGGGTGAGCCGGTGCTGATCCGTTCCGGCAAGCGCGATCTGTATGGCACGCCCTTCCACGAGTTCTGGTTGCGCCACACCAAGGCGGTCAACAGCATCACCATCAACCAGCAGAGCCAGTATCGCGGCTCAGCCCTGGCGGTGGGGCGGTTGTCGGATTTTGACACTTCGCCACGCATTGACTTCGTGCAGGGCGAAGCGGGGCAGGCGTATCCCGATCACCTGCTGGATCGTTTCACGCGCTCGATCGTATTCATCAAACCCGATCTGGTGGTGATCTACGATCGACTGGCGGCTCCGAAGCCGGTGACGTACGAATGGCGGCTGCACGCGCCGGCGCCGATGCAGATCAACGGGCAGCATGACGTCAGCGTGGTCAACCAGAAAGGCGCCTGCCGCGTGGCGTTCGAGTATCCCAGGGATCTGGCGTTGACTTACACCGACAAGTTCGATCCCGAGCCGGACTATGAGTTGTTGGGCGAGCACCTGGTGCACTATCACCTGACAGCCGCGATCGATCAGCCGCAGGACAGCGCCTGTTTCGTCACTGTGCTGCGTCCGTACCAGGTGGGCCAGGATGCCCCGAGCCCCGCCCGCTTTGAGGAACTGGACGACGGCTTCGTGATCAGTGCCGCCACCGGCGACGGCGACACCGCCACGGTGATCCTGCGCAAGATGGGCGTCAGGCATGCGATCACCGCCCAGGCTGTGCGAACGGACAGCGACATCACGGCTGTGATTCACGACGCCGCCGGCAACGTGGCGGCCCGCAGCGAGTACGGCTCAAACAACTAGTTGGTGGATTGCGGCCAATTCTTGACACGGTCCAGAATTTGGCTACACTTCCCCCATGCCTGACCGCGATCCCGCCCAGACTCTGCGGCAATTCGGCCTCCAGGTCACCGCCCAGCGGCTGGCGGTGTTGCGGGCGGTGTCAGTTCGACCCCATTGCACGGCGGCCGAGGTCGTCGAGGGTGTCCGAGGCCAGATCAATGCCGTCTCCCGGCAGGCGGTTTACGACGCCCTGGGGGCGCTGGTGGACAAGGGCATTCTTCGCCGCATCCAGCCGGCTGGTTCGCCGGCCCGCTACGAGGATCGCGTCGGGGACAACCATCACCACATGATCTGCCGCAGTTGTGGGGCGACCCTTGATATTGATTGCGCTGTCGGCAAAGCCCCCTGCCTGACGCCGGACGACCCGCATGGATATGAAATCGATGAGGCGGAAGTGATCTATTGGGGCATCTGTCCCCAGTGCCTGGGATCACAACACGCACCGCCTCACCAACACGCCAACCATTTGACGGATGAATCAAACCGATCAACCAATGAATAGGAGTGCAACGATGTCCACCGAATCGAAATGTCCGTTCCATCACGCTGCGGCCGCTGTCACCGGCGGGGGCGCTACCAATGAAGACTGGTGGCCGAACCGCTTGAAGCTGGAGTTGCTCAGTCAGCACTCGTCCAAGAGCAACCCGATGGGTGAGGACTTCAACTACGCCAAAGAATTCAAGAGCCTCGACCTGGCTGCGGTCAAGAAAGACCTGGCGGCGCTGATGACCGACTCGCAGGACTGGTGGCCGGCCGACTTCGGTCACTATGGCCCGTTGTTTATTCGCATGGCGTGGCACAGTGCCGGCACGTATCGCACCGGCGACGGTCGCGGCGGAGGCGGGCGCGGCCAGCAGCGATTCGCGCCGCTGAACAGTTGGCCGGACAACGTGAGCCTGGACAAGGCCCGCCG
>CAYYGM010000196.1:5103-5954 GCA_964471555.1 uncultured Phycisphaeraceae bacterium | reverse complement strand
ACCGACTGGCGGAAACTTCACGGCAATCACTTCCAGGACAAGGCCTGCCTCGTCACCGGCGGCGCGGGCTTCATCGGGTCGCATCTGTCCGAAGCCCTCGTGCAACTGGGGGCCAAGGTCACCGTGATCGATGACCTGTCCGGCGGCGATGTGGGCAACCTCGACGGTTTCGCGGACAAACTGTACTTCGTCGAAGGCACCATCCTCGATCAGGATCTGCTGGCCAAGCTGACCGCGGGTTGCACGTACGTGTTCCACCAGGCAGCCCTGGGCTCGGTGCCGCGCAGCATCGAGCAGCCGCGCCGCTATCACGACGTCAACGTCACCGGCACGTTCAACGTGCTGGAAGCCGCCCGCGAGGCCAAGGTCCGCCGCGTCATGTTCGCCGCCAGCAGCTCGGCCTACGGCGACAGCGAAACGCTGCCCAAGATCGAGAGCATGCCCATCCTGGCCAAGAGTCCTTATGCCGCCAACAAAGCTGCCTGCGAAGCGATGATGCGTTCCCATGCGTCGAGCCTGGGGCTGGACACCGCGTCCCTGCGTTACTTCAACATCTTCGGCCCCCGCCAGAACGCCAACAGCGCCTATGCCGCGGTCATCGCCGCGTTCGCCAAGGCGCTTTATGCCGGCAAGCAGCCGTTGATCTTCGGCGACGGCGAGCAATCGCGCGATTTCACCTTCGTTGACAACGCGGTGCACGCCAACCTGCTGGCCGCCCGCCATGATGGTCCCATCGGCGGCCAGGTGCTCAACGTCGCCTGCGCCCAGCGCGTCACCGTCAACGAACTGGCTGACCTGATGGCCAAGCTGATGGGCAAGCCGCAACTGAAACCGCGTCACGAAGCCGAGCG
>CAYYGM010000196.1:3528-5093 GCA_964471555.1 uncultured Phycisphaeraceae bacterium | reverse complement strand
AGGTGACGTGAAGCACTCCCTGGCGGACCTGACGCTGGTGGGCAAGGTGCTGGGTTACAAGCCGATCGTCAGCTTCCCTGCCGGCCTGGAGCCGACAGTGCGCTGGTACGAGCAGAACGCGGTCAAGGCCGGCATCGCAGGATAAAGATCAAGACTGGAACGACACCTGCGTCTGCTGTGTTTTTCACTGCATTTGACCACTGTTTTTTATTCCTTTTCCGATCCGGCCGGGATACCATAAAGGCATGACCCAGTCGCCCGCTGCCACTGCCGGGATCGCTGGTGGGTATCAGCCGCCGATCCTGACGCAGTTCAGCGTGTTCCTTCCCAACCGTTGCGGGATGATGCTGGACCTGATCGGCGTGTTCACGGGTCATGCCCTGACGCTGGCCGGCTTCAGCGTGGTCGATTCCAATGATCATTCGGTGGTGCGGCTGGTCACCTCAAACGGAGAACTGGCCCGGCGACTGCTTTCGCGCAACAACATGAGCTTCAGCGAGAGCGAAGTGCTGGCGGTGGAGGTGGATGCCGAGCACACGCTCAGCGAAGTCTGCCGCTGCATGCTGGCCGCCGAGGTGAGCATTCACTATGCCTACCCGCTGCTGGTGCACCCGCGCGGCCGACCGGGGGTGGTGATCCAGAGCGACGACATCACGCTGTCGGGCCAGATTCTCCGCCGCAAGCTGTTCACCCTGCTGGCCGAGAACGACCTGGGCGATAACGCCCCGGGCTCGGCGCCGGATAGTCCATGATGGTTTGAATTGCACCGCCAAGACGCCAAGAGCGCCGAGTACAAGCAAAAACAGATAGTAAAACAGGAACCACAGGTTTCGCACATGACGCAGATTATGAATGATTGAATCTGCGCAATCTGTGTAATCTGCGGTTTCTTTGTACTTGCCTTGGCGCTCTTGGCGTCTTGGCGGTTTTACCCTACTGACCGCCCGCCACTTCGTCCAGCACGTGCTCGGCGACGTAGATCGGCACATCGCTGGCAGCGCCCAGGGCCAGCGCGTCGCTGGGGCGGCTGTCGATTTCCACGTGACGGTTGCCGTCGGACAGGTGCAGCCGGGCGTAGAAGGTGTGATCGCGCAGGTCGTTGATCTCCACCCGCTCGAGGCGGAAGCCCAACTCCTCGATGACGTTGGCCAGCAGTTCATGCGTCTGCGGCCGGGGCGGCGCTTCACCCATCAAGCGCCGCTCGATGGCTGCCGCCTCGTTGAGGCCGATGACGATGGGGAAATCGCGCTCGCCTTCAATCTCGCGCAGCACCACCACGTGATGGTCCTCCGTCTCCTGGATCAGCACCTTGGCCAGCTCAACGCGTATGGACATGACCAGTTCCTTTCCTAGCCCTCACCCGGATTGTACAAGACTCATTGAACCGCAGAGACGCCGAGGACGCAGAGAAGAAGTAGCCACAGATGGCGCAGATTTCACCGATTGAGAAAATGCATTTTGCCACGGATGAACACGGATGCACACGGATGAATATGAAATTCTGAAACAATACATCTTGATCCGTGTTTATCCGTGTTCAACCGTGGCTGATTCTTAATCTGTGA
>CAYYGM010000196.1:0-3518 GCA_964471555.1 uncultured Phycisphaeraceae bacterium | reverse complement strand
CCGATTCATGTTCTTCTCCGCGTCCTCTGCGTCTCTGCGGTTCAATCCGTATTGTCACCCTTTCATCGGCCATCGCAAGCGGGCGAAGTAGCCGCCGTCATGGTAAGTCGGGCCGCGACCGCCCGGCAGCGTCGCCTGTTCATGCTGTAACGTTGCTTCATAACGCTCGGCGATCCAGGCTGCCTGCTGCTGATTCTCGGCCGGCTCGATGCTGCACGTGGCGTACAGCAGCGTCCCGCCCGGCTCGATGCGCGGGGCCACCTGTTCCACAATACGCCGCTGCAGGGCGACCAGTTCATCCACGCTGCGGCCGCTGAAGCGATACCGCGCCTCCGCCCGCCGCGCAAACACCCCGCTGTTGGAGCACGGCACATCCAGCAGCACCAGGTCATACCCCCGCCCCTCAGCCAGCACATCCTCCGCCGGCGCTGTTATTACTTTTTTAGAAAACTCATAACAGCCGCGAAGTTGCTCGAGGCGCTGGGGGTTGACGTCGGTGGCGGTGATTTCGGCGGCGGGGAACAGGGCGGCGAGCTGGCGGGTCTTGGTGCCTTGGCCGGCACAGTAGTCGAGGATGCGCTGCGGCGACGGTGTGAGGTCGGCCAGCGAGGCGACGACGGCGGCGGCGGTGGGATCCTGCACGCGGCGGCGAGAATCTTCAGCGAGATAGGCGATCAACTGCTCGCGCTTGTCGTCCCAGATGCGCGGCTGATTGTGCTCATCGAAAACAAACGTCGGCGGATCGGATAGATCGTGCAGACAGATCGCCTGCATGTCGCGCGGGCCCAATTGCTTGTGCCAGTGTTTGACCAACTCCAGCGGATGGCTGGTGGCGGCGGCCAGGTATTGCAGCAGGTTGTCGGTCTTGGGCAGCAGCGGACCTGTCAATTTCAGCGTGCCCGTTTCCAGCGGCAGGGCATCGCGGGCGGGGGCCCAGGGTTGATCGCTGCGCTGGCCGACCATGGCAGCTACCTTGCGCAGCACGGCGTTGACCGCACCGGCGGCATTGGGCCGATCCAGCTTGCGCACCAGCATCACCGATTCGTCCACCGCTGCGTAATCCTGCACCCCCGGAAGGAAAACCAGTTGGGCAGCACCGGTCAACAGCGCAGCCCGCACGCGCGGATCGGTCTTGCTCATGGGCAGTCGCGCGGCTTTATCCAGCAGATATTCCAGCGTCAGCCAGCGCTGCACGGCCGTGCGATAGATGGCTACCGCCAGGGCGGCATCGGCCGAACTGAGGTGATCCAGTTGCAAACGCGGCGGGGCCAGGTCGGGGAATCGCCGCGCCGCTTCCCACAGCGCTTCAGCGGCCGCCCATCGTGCGGGTGAGGTGGACATGGGTGTAGTTTATGGCAAATGGTAGATGGTAGATGGCAGATGGATAAGGCAGGGTGACAGAACCATTACGCAGAAGTTTTTTCACATCTGCCATTTGCCATCTGCCATTTGCCATACCCCTCACGCCGGTTGCTGCTCGCGCTTTTCGGTCAGGGCGACGCCGAGGGCTTTGCCCACTTCGGTCAGCAGTTGCTCGACCTTGAAGGGTTTGAACAGCACGCTGGAGAGGCCTTCCTGGCTGGCGCGGACGATGGAGTGGTTGGGATCGTAGCCGAAGCCGGTCATCAGGATCACGGGCAGGCCGTCGCGGCAGCGTTGAGCGGCGGCGAAGATTTCGTAGCCGTTGCGGTACGGCATTTTGATGTCGCTGATGACCAGGTCGAGGTGCTTGCCTTCGGATTGTTCGAGGATGGTGCAGGTTTCGTAGCCGTCCTTGCAGCGTTCGACATGGGCGCCGTGGCTGGCGAGGATGTCGCCGATGGTCTGGCGGATGTTGGGCTCATCGTCGGCGATGATGATGCGTTTGCCGACCAGGCGTTGTTCCCTGGGTTGGTTTTCACCGGGATCCTGCGACCCGAGCACGGCCCGCGGCCCGGCGGCCACGTCGCGCAGGGCCCGGCGGATCTGCTCCACGTGATCGCACACGCGGTCCAGGCGGCTGCGCATGGTGTCGTCGCCGATGTACTCTTCCTTGAGCGTCTGGGCCTCGGTGATGATGTCGTTGAGCGGTTGGGCCATCTCCTGCAGCACGCTGCCGGTGATGCGGCCGGTGATGGTGGAGCGCTCGACCACCAGCAGGTCGAGGATGTTCAAGGCCAGGCCCACGTAGCGGCCGAAAATCTCGGCAAACTGGCGGTCGTCCTCGGTGAAGGCGCCGACCTGTTCGGACTCGATGTTGTAGACGCCGATGACTTCGTCGAACAGATGCAGGGGCACGGTAAGCGAGGATTTGCAGTGGGTGAGGCCGGGCACGTAGCGCGGGTCTTTTTCCACGTCGTGGCAGATGTAGCTGCGGCCGGTGGATGCGACGTAGCCGCTGATGCCGTTGCCTTCGGGTTGGGCGTAGAGATCGATCTCCAGCGCTTCCTGGGGCAGCCCCTCAGCGATCACCACTTCCAGCTTGTTGGTGCGTTTGTCCAGCAGGCGGATGGCGAAGTGATCGAAATGCATCAGATCCTTGGAGAAGCGAATGATCTTGTCCTGGAGGAACTTGAGCCGATCCGCGGGGCTGAGGCTGGCGACGGCGTGCGAGTCGATCTTGGCCAGTTCGCGCCCGGCCGCGTCGATGGCATCAATCTTGGTTTGCAGGCGTCGGCCGCTGGTGGCGTCCCACACCACCGCGACAACCTGCTGCACCGTGTCGCGCTCGTCGATCACCGGCGAGCAGATCATCTCGAAGTAACGTTGCTCGACCTGGAAGGTGAACTTCTTGCTGTTGCTGCGCCGGCGCAGGGCATCGCTGACGGAGCTGGACTGCTGGGTGAACATGGCCAGGGCCTGGATGCAGATGCGGCGGACCTGCTCGATGATCTCGGGGGCGAAGGCCCGCAACCGCTTGTTGGACCAGCTCAGTCGTCCGTCGGCATCCGCGATGCACACACCCTCGCCGATGGTGTTGAGCACCAGGCTGGACTTTTCACCGACCAGTGCCCGCTCCAGGGGCAGGAAGTCGCCGACATCGGCGAAACAGGCGTGGTACTTCTCGCTGCGCAGGGCGGCCAAGGCTTCGTCCATGTTGTCGAAGACATCGACATGGAAGTGTTGGCAGAGGGCTTCGGCCACCGGATGAGCCTGGGCTGCCTTGCCCGACAACACCAGCACGCGAGGCTGCGATTCACTCATCTTGTTGATTCCGTATCACGTACAACCTATGCCCGTATTTTATCGACCTGAACCGGCTCGGGCTATGCTTGCGGTTGTAATTGCACTGCCAGCGAGGGGGACGAGGCTTTATTGGACTCAAGGAGCCGGACGGCTCAGGGCAAAATGACCAATGACCAATTGCGGAATGTTTTGGTCATTGGGCATTGGGAATTGGACATTGGGCATTGAGAATTGGCATTCCCCGTCATTCAGTATTCGCGTTGCAGCACGGCGTCGGCCATATCCAGCAGCAAGGCGCGGGCGGGGCTGTCCTCGACGACTGCGATCAGTTCGGCCTTGGCTTCGGCGATCAG
>CAYYGM010000195.1:0-5957 GCA_964471555.1 uncultured Phycisphaeraceae bacterium | reverse complement strand
TCCTCAAAACCCTCTGCCACGCCGTACAACTGGCCGCGTAAGTGCGAAAGTCGAAGTTAGAGCCCCTAACAAAATTGGATTCGCCACGAAGGCACGAAGGGCACGAAGGGAAAAACCCATACACCTGGTTCTGTCTTTGTGTTCTTCGTGTCTTCGTGGCTCATTTTGTTTTCGGCTGTTATTAGTTTTCTAGAAAACTAATAACAGCCGACGGGGCGGAGCGCGGGGGAATCATGGGGGGGATTGCGTGCGATGATCAGGGTCGCGGGGCCTGGGGGTGGCAGATGAGCATGCGGAGTCGGGAGTCGGCCTTGACCAGTCGGGCGGCGAGGATGTCGTCTTCGGTGATGCGGGCCAGGAGGATTTCGCCGTCGGTGCTGCGGTTGCGATCGTAGGAGATGTAGAGCGTGCCGTCGGGCGATTGGGCGCAGTCGGGGTAGCTGATGCCTTTGCGTTCATCGAGCATGAGGCCGCCCTGCCAGGTTTGGCCGTCGTCCTCGGAGAGCCAGGCGGACAGTTGGCAGCGGCCGTTGTGGTCATCGACGGTTTGGCCGTGCTTGACCAGCAGGAGGCGGCCGGAGTGAAGGCGGCGGATGTGGAAGCGGGCGTTGGGTTGGCGGATACCGGGCGGCGGTTCGGGTTGCGACCAGGTTTGGCCGGCGTCGGTGGAGATGCTTTGCATGATGCCTTTTTTGGTGCGGGCCAGCATCCACAGGCTGCCGTCGCGGCGTTCGACGATCATGTGCTCGTGCCAGTCGGGGTCGGGGAAGGTGACGCAGCCGCGGCGTTGCCAGGTCTGGCCCTGATCATCCGAGACAAAGACGTTGGCGCCGCGATAGGGATCCAGTTCGGGGAAGGCGCCTTTGAAGGGGCCGAAGCCGGGACGTTGATCGAGTGAGATGGGCAGCATCCATTGGCCGGTGGAAAGCACGGTGGGTTTGTTGAGGGTCAGGCCGTGCCAGATGCGGCGCGGGGCGGACCACTGCGGATCGTCAGCGTCGGGATTGGCGCAGACGGTGACCCAGTCGCCGGCCCGGCCGTCGAACATCTCCATGGACTGATCGAAGAACAGCCACAATCGTCCCAGCGGATCGGTCCACAGCGTGCCCACCAGCGTGCTGCGGCCCATGGGCAGGTTCGGCGAATGGTTGTCGATCACCAGGCGCGGCTTGGACCAGGTTTCACCGTTGTCATCACTGGTCGCCAGCAGGAAGAACGCTTCGGGGCTGTCGCCGCCAGCCACCCAGCAGACCCACAGGCGGCCGGCGGGCGTGCGTTCGATGCCGATGGTCATGCCGTAGTCGAGTTTGTCATAGTCGTAATCGGGCAGCGGAGACGTGTTGAGCAGGGGCGGGATCAGGGCCAGGTCGGCGATCTGCCGCATGACGCTCAGTTCGTATTCGCGGACCTGCTGGGGTGACATCTGGGCGAAACGTTGCTCCGGCGGGGTCTGGGCGGCGGCCGGGGATGTGCTTACGAACAAAGCCAGTGAGGCGATCATAAGTAGTTGCATCTCGCGTCCTTCCGAAGGTGGGCAGGGGCTGATGGTAACATGCGGATGATGGGTTGGTTTACGCCGGGTGCCACACCCGCGCGCGGGTGTGCTGGAACAACCCACGGCCGGCGCGCGACCGTGGCACCCGACCGAGCGAAACACGACCCGGAAGGCCATGCAACTTGCCGGGGCGGCGGGCGTATGGGTCACGGCATCGCAATCGAAGTTTCCCCTGGGAGAACGCACATGTTGATTCGCCGCGCCACTTTTGCTCTGTTAGCTGTGTTTCTGGCTGCTTCGCTCTGCCGGGCGGAGCCTTCGGATTCGACGCTGGCCGGCTACGTGCAGAAGCCGGACGACAGCTTCGGCTACCAGGTGCGCCAGCACATGATGCTGGGCTCGACCGAGGCTTACGAACTGACGATGACTTCGCAAACCTGGCACGGGATCACCTGGAAGCACCGGGTGTTCGTGGTCAAGCCGTCGCAGATCAAGTCTGAGAAAGAGGGCCTGCTGCTGATCGCGGGGGGGCGCTGGCGCAGCGGTGACGATCAGCCGCCGAGTGCTGAAGGCGCGGCCACGCTGCCCAGGGAAGCGGCGTTGTTCGCAGCCATCGCCGAGCAGTTGGGTTCGCCGGTGGTGGTGGTGATGCAGGTGCCGTTTCAGCCGATCTTCAACAATCTGAGGGAAGATGCAGCCATCGCCTACACGTTCGATCAATATCTGAACACGCAGCAGGCGGATTGGCCGCTGCTGCTGCCGATGGTCAAGAGCGCGGTGCGGGCGATGGACGCGGGGCAGAAGTTTTTCCAGGAGCAATGGGGCATGGACGTCGAGCACTTCACGGTGACCGGCGCTTCCAAGCGTGGCTGGACGACATGGTTGACCGGCGCGGTCGATCCGCGTGTCAATGCCATTGCCCCGATGGTGATCGATGTGCTGAACATGAAGCCGCAGATGCAGCACCAGGTCGAATCCTGGGGCACCTTTTCGCAGATGATCCATAACTACGTGGACCTGGGCATCGTCGATCGCTTCGAGGATCCGGCCGGGCAGGAACTTCAGCGCATCGTCGATCCTTATGCCTATCGTGATCGCATCACGATGCCCAAGCTGATCGTGCTGGGCACGAACGATCCGTATTGGCCGCTGGATGCGCTGAATCTTTATTGGGATGGTTTGAGCGGTGAGAAGCGCATTCTCTACGTGCCCAATGCCGGTCACGGCCTGGAGACGGGGCTGACGCAGGTGGTCGCAGGCGTGGTGGCAGCGCATCGGGCGGCGGCGGGCTTGCTGCAACTGCCCATGCCGCAGTGGAGCTTTGAAGAGGATGAGGACGGCTTAGCCATCGAGGTGCGCAGTGACAAGACGCCGCGATTGGTGCAGGCCTGGTCCAGCAACACGCCGACCCGCGATTTCCGCGGCAGCGGCTGGACGGCGCAGACGTTGACCGCGGAAGGCGACGGCCCCTACCGCTTCCATCTGCCGCGCCCACAGGCAGGTCATGCTGCCGCCTACGTGGAGTTGATCTACCAGGACGGCGACCTGACCTACAACCTGACCACGCAGCTTCGCATCATCGGCACGACGAAAGAGGTCGCCAAGGGCGGGTGAGGAACATGCGGTGGCCCTTGTGGGGTGCCACGGCCGCGCGTCGGCCGTGCGCGACATCAGGCACACCCGCACGCGGGTGTGGCACCCGAGCGGGTGAGCGCGTGAGGGCACAAGGTTTGTGGGAAACGCCCGGGCCCCGGAATTGAGGGGGGCATAACTTGCGGGGGGGGGCTTAGCCGCGGTGCAACGCACCGCGGACCGCATCGCGTTGCGATGCGGCTAGGCGCGCCGTCGCCTGACTGCTTGAGAACTTCCGGGGGCGGGGGCGGGGGTTGCAATGGGTGAGCGATTCGGGGATAAAACCGCCCATGCAAACCACACTCATCATTCTCAAGCCTGATGCCGTGCAGCGCGGCCTCATGGGCGCCATCATCGAACGCTTCGAGCGCAAAGGCCTGCGCATCGTCGGAGCCAAGCTCATCAAGGTCAGCCCCGAGCTGGCGGGCAAGCACTATGCCGAGCACAAGGGTAAGCCGTTCTATGACGGGCTGCTGAAGTTCGTGACCAGTTCGCCCGTGCTGGTGCTGGCGATCCGCGGCCTGGAAGCGGTGGCGGTCTGCCGCAAGCTGATCGGCGCCACCAACGGCCGCAACGCCGACCCGGGCACCATCCGCGGCGACTTCGGCTTGTCAGGCGGATTCAACCTGGTCCACGGCTCCGACAGTCCCGCCTCCGCCGAGCGCGAGTTGGCGTTGTGGTTCACTGCCGACGAACTGCACGAAGATGCGCACACGATCGAGCAGTGGGTGTACGATCCCGCTGACTTGAAATAGCAAGCCGCTTCACGTCGCGGCACTACATCATTTTTCCCGGAGGGTTGTCATGAAATATCGCAGACAGACGTTGATGGTTGCTGTTCTGGTGGTCGCCGTCATCGCAATCGTCGCTTTTGCGGACGGTTTTGCGTTGCGTGCCCAAGTGCAGAAAGTACGCCAGGAACGTGCGTTGGCCACCACACAGGCGCGGGCCGAACTGCTGGCAACCTACAACCAGGCCATCGCTGAGGCGCAGAAGGGGCCGTACACCGACGAACTGGTGCGCATGATCGATGAAAAGGCCAACCTGCTGCTGAACCGCGACATGCCCGGCAACGACAATCCCACCCTTTCGCGCAAGGTGCAGTTGCTGCCTTTCGTCGAGGAGTTGGCGCATAATCTGCTGAAGCTGGATCCATCCGCCATGCCGCAGGATTTGAACGCGGAGATCCAGAACGGCGTGGTCCACTTGTATGGCACCGCTACCCGAGAATCCGTGACCGTGGCGGGTAAAAAATGTGGGTGGTTGGGAAAGGCTGTCATGTTGAAAGAGTATCTCCCGCAGGGCTCGCTGCGTCTGATGCTCCCGGCCCGCAAAGATAGTGTGAAATACTACCTGCTGATCCGTCAGCAGGACGACTCGGTCAAGTACGAGGTGCTGCCCCTGGAAGATGGCGTGACCTACAACTGGTCCGTGATGGACAACCGATCAGAGGTGCGTGTGATCTTCCGCCGCGGCCTCAGTGAGGTGTACACCGTAAATGTGCCCCACGATACCTACAGCGGCATTGGCTTTGCTGCCTCTGCACGCTACGTGGGCGGCGCAGCCTACCTCATCATTGCGGTTGAATAGCCATCGCGCTGAAGATCGGCCGCGTCGGCCCGCTCAACGGCACAAACATGTTCAGCAGGCTTCGGCGATCAGGTTGGGCTTGTGGAAGCGGACGGCCACGTGCTGGGTGTCGGAGTGGCCCAGGCAGCGGACCACGGTGCCGGCGATGGCGTCGTCGGCAGCCAGCAGGGCCTGGCGGGGATGGTTGGCGATAGCCAGGCGGACTTCCTGGCCCAGTTGCAAGTGGCGGGCGTAGTCAACCTTGAGCATGATCCCGCCGGAGGAGATGTTGACCGACTGGCCCGGCAGGTAGCGGCCGCCGGTCTGGTCGAACTGGACCTTGATCGGGCGGTCCAGGGCGTAACGGTGGTCGTGTCGGCGTTCGATGGTCATGGCTGGAACACTCCATAACGGTTATCGGCAAGCCGGGGCCGCGACCTGTAGGGCATGAGGGGGTCGTCCGATAATCTCCGCCGAAGTGGCAAAAGTGGCCATCACGACGTTGGCCTCAGCCCATCAGGGCTCCTACAATCGCACACATGTCCATGGATGCCAAAGCCTTCGTTTCAGTGGTGCGGCCGGCCCTGGAGACCGGCGATGTCTCGCAACTGGCGCGGGCCATCGGCTATCGCTGGACGGCCAAGCAGGTTCTCACCCTGCTCCGGCACCCGGAGGCCGACGTACGGCGGCTGGCGGCCGTGGCGGTGGGACTGGTCGGGGACCGCGATGACGCCTGCCCGCTGGCAGCCTGTCTGCGGGATCCTGACGAGCAGGTCGTGCACATGGCTGAGCACGGGCTGTGGACGCTGTGGTTCCGGGACGGCAAACCCGAGGCCCAGGAGCCGTTCGAGCGCGGGCTGAACCTGCTGGGCCAGCAGCAGTTGCAGGAAGCCATCGGGTGCTTCGAACAGGCGTACCAATTGGACCCCAATTTCGCCGAGGCGTACAACCAGTGCGCCATGGCCCACGAGATGCTCGAGCAGTGGCGCGAGGGCATTACCGACTGCAAGGCGGCCATCAAGCGGATGCCGTGCCACTTCGGAGCGATGGCGTGCATGGGGCACTGTTACGCCCAGCTCAACGACCTGCACCAGGCCCTGCTGTGTTACCGGGAGGCCCTGAGCGTGCATCCGCGCATGCTGGGCGTGCGCACCGCGGCCGAGCGGCTGGAGTGCTGTCTGGGCAACATCAACGATCATTCCGGGCATTTCGATTGCCGCTCGATCTACTGATTCGCCGCATGTGATTCGCCGCTAGCGGC
>CAYYGM010000194.1:0-6069 GCA_964471555.1 uncultured Phycisphaeraceae bacterium | reverse complement strand
CGGCCGGGCGGATTCTCTCACAAAGTCTGGCTCAAGATTCGGGGAGGGGGTCAGGTCGACGACGGCGGGAAGTTGGAGGAATCGTCGAGTGAATGAGAGATGGCGCTTGACTCTGGTGTACAAGTTTATATAATTGGAACACAGCATGGGTGTGCCAATCAATCCGGATAAAGTATAATAAGTTAATTCTTCATAATGAGTTAAAAGTGGCGTTTTCAAATCCGCGACATCCCAGGATAGTGGGCGATCTTAGCGTTGTGGCTTATGACCGCATCCGCGAGCAGTTGATCAGTGGACGTCTGAAGGCTGGCGACAAGATCTCCGAAAGCACGCGGCCCAGCAGTTCAACGTCAGCCGCAAACCGGTGCGGCAGGCCATTCGCAGGCTGCAAGTTGAAGGGCTGCTCTACCAGGTGCCCCGCAGCGGCACGTATGTCTCGCGCCCCAGTCGGGCACGGCTGATCGAGACTTACGAGATCCGCATGGCCATTGAAGGTTTTGCCGTGCTGAAGACAGCTTCCGTGATCACGCTGGAGGCATTGCGCGAGCTGGGGCGGCAGGCAGTGCGACAACATGCGTCAAGCTGCCCATGATTTTCGTGACAGCAACCAGCCGCTGATGAGCGGCGACCTTCTCGAGTGATTTCTGTCCAATGACCTGGCGTTCCACGTGCTGATTCTCAAAACCGCTGAGAACGCCCGATTCACGAAGCTGATCAAGAGTACGTGGTTTACAAAGCTAGACCTTGAGCGGAAGAAGCAGCAATGCAGTTGACAGACGACATTTGGCAACGGGTGCGGGAAAGCAGAATCATCGCGGTGCTGGTGGTGGACTCGGCAGACGAGGCGCTGTCAGCCTGCGAGGCTTTGCTGGCGGGCGGCATTGACGCCATCGAACTGGCTATGCGCACACCGGCGGCTGCCGAGGCAATGCGTGCGGTGCACGACCGTCTGCCGCAGATGCTGTTGGGCGCAGGCACGGTATTGACGCCGGCCCAGGTACATCAGTGCAAGGCGGCAGGCTGCGATTTTGCCGTAGCGCCGGGCTGCAGTCGCCGTGTGGTGGCTGAGGCCGTGAAGGCTCAACTGCCTTTCGCTCCCGGCATCGCCACGCCTTCGGACATCGAAGCAGCCCTGGAGTTCGACTGCCGCATTTTGAAGTTCTATCCCGCCGAGCTGATGGGTGGTCTTGATTCCCTGACCAGCATGGTGGGGCCGTATCAGCATCTGGGGTTGCGCTTCATTCCGCTGGGTGGAGTCAATGAACAGAACTATGCCGCGTACCTTGCAAATCCTTTGATCTGGGCGGTCGGCGGTTCGTGGCTGGCTCCGCGCAAGCTCATCCAGCAGCGCGACTGGGCGGAGATCACCCGCCGCGCCGGCGAAGCCATGCAGATGGCCGACGCATCGATGGAAAAGGTTGCCTCGTTCTCACAGTCGTGATGTTCAAACACATCCCGGCTCAACGCGCTGCAATGCCCTGAAAATGCAGATTCTTCGGCATGGGGCCGCGGCATTCGATCACCTTCGGCAGGCCCGGGACCAGATCGAAGTAGTTATCACTGAAAAGCCGCTGCCCGTCATCGGGATGGCAGACGCCGTGCGCGTACGCCTTGGCGGTCAGCGTGATCTTTGATCCTTCAACCGACCATGTAATGCAGGGCTCAACCGTGCGCAGTTGGCGATAAGGCAGCAGCGTCCAGATGCAGGGGATGGGCTCAGTCCCGTCCGCTTCGAGGTACGTCACGTAAATCCAAGCATCGTGTGGCCGATTGTCAGGAGATGGGATCGTATCACGAACAATTTCCAGCATACCATTGGCTGGTGCGACGACTATTTTCGATTGCAGTTCGTTGGCTGAGCCATCCACCGCCATCCAGCCGAAACGCACGGTCAACGATCGTTCAGTCAGTGTGTCGTTGACAATGCGTGTGACCAGTTCATGGCCGCGCCGGCGGACAATGGCCCGCAGCGGATAGCAGGCGTTGCGAATCCAGTAGTAGCTGGCTTTGCGGCGCAGGAAATAGTCGATCGGTGTCCAGCCGATTTCGCCCCAGCAGTCGTTGAACATCCAGATCAGGGCCCCGGCGCAATCGTCGGCCGGATCAGTCTTGCGGAAGCGCATGGACTCGATGGTGCGGCCGTACATCAGGGCCTGGAACATCTGGCCGAATCGGATGTATTGTTCGATACTCAGGTGTTCCGGCTCGGCATAGTGGTGGCGAATCGCAGCCGCGGTGGTTCCCTTCTCGAACGAGTTGGTGTGCAGTTGCCAGGCATGGCAATTCGGGTCGATCTGATCGGGTTTGAGATACTGACGGATGGATGTCAGTTGGCAAGGTCCGACAATGCCGTATTCGCTGACGAATCGTCCTTTACACTCATCGTAAACCTCGTGGCGATAGCGGCGGGTGATGTCGGGGTGCATCGTCGCCTCGTGCCACCAGTGCACATCGCCTTCGATCTCGCTGTCCGGTGAATCGCCGCCGGACGGACTGCCGGGCCAGTACGGGCGGCCGGGATCGAGCGCCATGCAGACCTGCGGCAGCACGCGCGAATAAATCTGTTGGCCGCCGGTCACCAGATTGGCGTCGGGAAATTCATACTGCTTGTTTCCCCACCAACTGGCGAACCCCAGCGTGTTCTCATTGTTGGCGCACCACAGGGCGATACAGGCATGATGCCGCAATCGTCGGATGGCGGCTTCAGTTTCCCGGCGGACTTTGTCCTGGAAAGCCTCGTTCTGATCCGGGTAAGGATTGCACGCAAACATGAAGTCCTGCCAGACAAGGATGCCGAGCCGATCGCAGGCGTTGTAGAAATGGTCCGACTCGTAGATCCCGCCGCCCCAGACACGCAGCATGGTCATGTGGGCTTCGGCAGCATCCGCGATGAGTCGCTCGTACTTGTCCCTGCTGATCCGCGCCGGGATGGCGTCGGCGGGCACCCAGTTGCCGCCCTTGCAGAACACATTCTGACCATTGACCTGCAGCGCGAAGCGATGGCCGACCGGCAGCGGTGAGCGATCGATGTGGATCGTGCGCAGACCGATCGGGCGCGACCAGGTATTGCGCGTTTGCCCGTTTGTGTCAGCAGTAACCGTCAGTTGATACAGCGGCTGTTCACCCATGCCGTTGGGCCACCACAACTTCGGATTGTCGACTGGCAGCGTCGTTCGCAGGCGATTGATGCCGACCGGCAGCAGCAGGGCGTGCGATTGTTTACTGACGATGTGCTGCTCATCATCGATCAGCGAAATCTCGATGATTCCGGCAGTTTCCGCGGAAGGGTGCAGATTCTCGACGTCGATTTCCATGTGAATCAGGCATCGCACGTGGTCCTCGGACAGTTCGCACCAGTGCTTGACGTCGAACAGGCGCACGTGCGAGTAGCCGTGCAGTTGCACATCGCGCCAGATGCCGATGTTGGGCAGTGCATCGACCCAGTCCCAGCCGTATTCGAACTGGGGTTTGCGCAGCTCGGGGGTGCCTTTGAAGCTCTGGCGGTTGGCGTAGATATTTCCCGCGGTTGATTGGCCGATCTGTTGATTCTTGGCCCGCTCGGTGCCGGCCGTCAGGCGGATGACCAGTTCGTTGCCACCCTCACGCAGTTGATGCGACACGTCGAACACGGCCGGGACAAAGGCGTTCTCGCTTTCGCCGATCAACACCCCGTTCAGGTACACCTGTCCGTAGTAGTCCAGGCAGTCGAACACCAGTTCCTTCACCTGTTCGTTGAGCAGATCGCGATCAACCACGAAGCATGTGCGATACCACCAAGAGCGATCCTGCGGCCAGCGGCATTCGGAGCAGTTGTCACTGAACAGCGGCTCCTGCATGAGTCCGGCCGCGATCAGATGCAGATGCACCTCGCCGGGCACAGTGGCATTCAGCCAGCCCTCGCCTTTCCCCTTCACAAGCTGCAGTCCGGGTAAACCCGTCGTGCTCAGTGTTTCATGTCGTAGTTGCCATGTGCCGTTCAGGCTTTGTGTCTTCATGGACAGCGCCTCACATTTGCCACCATCATGTCGCCAGATGGTAGCAGCACCACTGTATTCGATGTCGAGGCGTTCGAACACCCCCCCCAGCCTCGTCGATGCAAGGTGATATGGTCAATTGAAAGAACCTTCATAAGTTACACCGAGCCAACTGTACAGATTAGGGACAGATTAGGGTCCAGGCGTTCGTAACCGACGAGGCCGGATACGTTCACAGCATGATTCGCGCGATCGTCGAGGGGTGAAGATGCGGTCAGTCGATCGCCGGCCAACACCTTCTTGCGATGTCCATCATATTCCCACTTATCTGTGGATCGTGTCCACAGATCTTCATATTGTCCATTGATATGATTCTTCCTGTAACCTGCATTGACACCGTAATCCAGACAAAGCCACCGGTGCCCAGGGTGATTTGCTCGAACGACCTGTCCCAGAATGTAAGGGAAGGACACCAGGGGTAGTTCAGATTCATGTAGGGTTGAACAGCTCACGCACGTATCGACCGTTGGTGTCGGACACCTGATCGTTCCTCCAGGCAATACTGGCATTCAATTTGTGAAATGCGTGGGATAGTGCTTGATGTCGCCCTCGTACAAGGTCATTGCCCGGGCGACCTGGCGTACGTTGGAAGGGCATTCCGTGTTGATTGCCACCGTCCGCGCCTTAGACAGTGCGAACGCTTACCGATCCCAGATGGTCAGCCCGGACACATCGCGCCGGCGTCCCGGCCACAATGCGCCAACGCTGTAACCGACGAAGAACATGATCAGGTTGCCGAAGATATCCGTGTAGTAGAGATCGAACGGCACCTTCATGAAGTGCGGCAGTATCTGCGGCATGTTCTTGGCGATCAGCGTCCAGATCACAAACAGCAACGTGCACACAATGCCCATCCACACGGATCGTGCGTTGCCGCGGCGAGTGAGGAATCCCACGCAATAGATGCCCAGCAGGCCGCCGCCCATCAGCGAGACGATGATGGTGCCGGTGTCCTGCAGCGTTTTGGTCGGCACCTCGTGCAGCAGAACCGCGCCGCCGATCATGATCAGGCCCACGATGGTCGCGGCGCACCAGGCGACCCGCAGGTAATGCTTGTCCGTCCGGTCCTTGACCAGGTGGCGGCGATAGATGTCCACCACGAACACCGTGGATATTGAATTGATGGAGGAGTCCAGCGAGGACATGGCGGCGGCACTGATGGCGGCGATGATGAGGCCGGTCAATCCCGCGGGCAGTTGCGTGATGACGTAGTAGGGCAGGATCTGCTCGGGCTTGCTTTCGCCGGTGAGCATGGCGGCCGCGCGGGGATCAGGATGCACGTGGTAGTACACGTACAGGCACGTGCCCAGGAACATGAAGCCCGCCCAGATGGGGATGCTGGACGAAGCGCAGATGAGCATGGCCTTGCGCGCTTCGTGCATGCTCTTGGCTGCCACGTAGCGCTGCACAGTGTTCTGGCCTCCGCTGTATTCGCGCAGATAGTTGAACGCCCCCAGCAGGATCATCATGGAGATGGTCTTCTCGCTGATGGAAAAGCCCCAGGCCGGCGTGCTCGCCACGCCGTTGGTCACTTCCGAGAGTGCGAACTTGTCGTTGGCCATGGCGGTGTGCAGCACCTCGGGTAACCCGCCCGGGATGCTCATCAGGATGGTGAACAGACAGATGATGCCGCCGGCCACCAGGACGATGGTCTGCATCACATCCGTCCAGATCACCGCGTCGATGCCGCCGACGATGGTGTAGAAGGCGACGAACACGCCGGCGGTGATGACGCACAGCGCCGCATTCATGCCGGTCATCTCGTGCACCACCAGCGCAACCAGGTAGAGAATGAGGCAGACACGGACGATCTGGGCGAGCATGTAAACCGAAGCAACATACGTCCGCACCGACGGCCCGAAGCGCGATTCGAGATACTGATACGCCGTGGTGACGCCGGCCTTGCGATAAAAGGGCAAAAACACGTACGCCCCGATCAGGATCACCACCGGCAGGGCCAGGTTGGGCAGAAAGCGCAGCCAGCCGGTTTTGTAAGCATCGCCGGGAAACGAAACGAAGGTGACCGAGCTGATGG
>CAYYGM010000193.1:0-6101 GCA_964471555.1 uncultured Phycisphaeraceae bacterium | reverse complement strand
GCAGATCCTCGGCGACAACTGGCAAAACGCTGCCGCCAACTGGGTCGATGCGGACTTCAACGGCGATCGCACTGTGGACCTGGCTGACCTGCAGATCCTCGGCGACCACTGGAATGCAACCGCCGGTGACTTCGCTCAGTTGACGGCCGCGTTCATTCCCGAGCCCGCCGCGGCTCTGCTGCTTGTACCCGCGCTGGGAGTCATGATGCGTCGAAACCGCGGCAGCGCGAAATGATTTTGATCATTCGGTAAACTCAGACTTCACTAACCTCTTGAGATCAGGGAACCATGATGACACAACGAATCGTGATGGCGGTGCTCTGCCTGTCGGCGATCAGCATTGCGGCGACGGCTCAACCCACAACCATGATCAGCGGACAACCGATCCAGATCGGCTCGCCCGACGGCGTCGGACCTCTGACCGTGCCCGGCATCAGCGGCAAACCCCTGGGGGCGGTGGACATCTTCGGCGGATCACGCCCCGACCTGGTGATGTTTTCCGATCGCTGGTACCCCGGCCTGGTCTGCTATCAATACCTGCGCGACAGCGACACGGGCGTGCCCATCTTCTCCCAGGCCAAGGCCATCAAAACACCTTTCTCCCAGGATCGCCCCCTCCCCGGCTGGGTCTTCCAGACCGCTGACGGAAAGATCTTCGCCATCTGGGCACAAGGCACCAAGGTGCTGGTCACCGCTTTCGACAAGCAGCAGTTGAGCTTCACCCAGTTGGCCAGCGTCGAAGTGACCGGCCTGCCCCGCGGCATCAGTGCCATGACCGGCCAACAAACCGCCGGCTCGATCAGCTTGTACCTGAGCGTCTCCGACGGCGTGTCCGGACGACCCGAAGGCAGCCATCGCAGCGATGACTATCGCCCCTACGGCCCCGACGGCATCTGGATGGGCGGCTTGCCCAAGGATGCCATCTTCAAAGCTGAACTGCCCTGGCCCGCCCCGCAGCAGAACGCTTCCATCGCGGCCAAGCAGATCCTGCCCTTCGCTCAGGGCGGCATCCTGGGTAACGAAGGTCTGGCGGTGGTACCTGATGCCGGGCTGTTGCTGTTCGGCAGCGGGCTGGGCGGCGTGCATGCGATTCCACTCGAAGGCGCCGATCTGCGTCAGCCGGTGGTGGGCGCCGATGGCAACACGTTGCGCGTGCCCGGCACCTGGGCCAACATCATGGCTTATCCGGCTACCGACGGTAAGAGCACCGACCTGATCGCAGCCTGCGAAGGCGGTGTTTACTACTACATGGCGGCCGGCAAAGAAACTGACAGCGGACGACTGATTTACAAAGACGGCGGCAACCTGCTGCAAGCCGACACCGTGCTCTATGGCGGCACCCTGGTGGTGCCCACCGTGATCGACTGGGATGGCGACGGCGCCAAGGACATCGTGGCTGGCAATTCCCAGGGTTTTCTGCTGTTTTTCAAGAACCTGGGCGACAACAACGCACCCCGCTTCGACAATGCCGTGCTGTTGGCTGCCGGCGGACAGACCGTCTGCATCCAGGGCGGCTACCGCGCTGACATCCAGGGCCCCGGCGAAGCACGCTGGGGTTACACCTGCCCCAACGTCTTTGACTGGAACCGCGACGGCCTGCCCGACGTGCTGATGAATGACTGCCGGGCCATGCACACCGTCATGCTCAACATCGGCTCGGCCACCGCGCCCAAGCTCGACTACATCCACCCGCTCTACCTCGACGACCTGGACATGCACGGCACCTGGCGCACTCGCCCGGGCGTCGGCGAACTGGACGGCCAACTGGCTTACGTCACCACGGATGACGATGACGACTTCCATCTCTACTGGAAGGTTGACAATTACAACCTGCGCGACGGCTTCAAGCTCAAGCTGACCGACGGCTCAGTCATCAGCGCCAACTGGCTAAGAGCTGGCGGCACCGGACGCACCAAGTTCGAGCTGACCGACTGGGATCGCGACGGCAAGGTTGACCTGATCGTCGGCACGCCGCGCCACGGCTCAGTACCTAACCCGGACACCGGCCTGCCCTGGTCGGCCGACCATCGCGGCTCGGCGGTGCTGATGCTCAAGAACGTCGGCACCAATACGCAGCCTTCGTATGAGTACCCCAAGCTGATGCACTTCCGCGGTCAGGCGGTCCACCTGGGCCAGCACTCCTGCGCTCCGGCGGTGGCTGACTTCAGCCCGCAATTGTCGGGGCTGATCGTGGGTGTCGAAAACGGCCGCCTGCTGTTCTATGACCGCAAGGACATCACCTGGCCGTGAGTCTCTGACGGCGTACGGCCTGAACGCAACAACCCCTTCAAGCCCGGTCGTTTGGCCGGGCTTTTTTGCGTCCAGACTGATTTTTCTCAACTCACAACCTCTTGCCAAAACAACACTTTCAGAAATTAACGCAATTACGTAAATAAAGGGCGTATTTACTCTTGCAATTGCTGACGCGCTGCGGCACAATGCCCATATGGCACTGGACATCATCGCCAAGGCGGCCGGCGTCTCCACCGCAACGGTGTCGCGGGTCATCAACGACCAACCCGGCGTGTCACCGGCCCGGGCTCGTCAAATCCGCGCCCTGATCAAGATGATGAACTTCGAGCCGACCACCCGGCGTCGCAACACCGCCCTGGCTGTCAACGCTCAACAACTCAAAGGTCTCACCTTTGCCGTGATCGCCATCGGTCGCGGCTACCAACTGCACACCGGCCTGTTCATGCGCATGATGGACGGCATCAGCAACGCCTCGGCCCAACAGGGCATGAACATGATGCTGCTGACGCTGCCCGAGCCGAACGTCAACCTGCTGCCCCCGGCGATCCTGCACCGCCAGGTCTGCGGCGTGTTGCTGGCCGGCAGCATTGAGGACGCGCGACTGCTCGCTGCCTTGGAAAAGATGCCGGTCATCTGGCTGACCTCGCACAGCGATCGCGCCACCGGCGACAAGGTTTTGGCCGGCAACGAAGCAGCGGGTGAATGCGCCGCGCGCTATCTCATCAAGGCTGGCCACGCCCGTTTGTCCTACTGGAACCCATTCCCCGACGTGGCGGTCTTTCAACATCGTCAGGCGGGTTTCTTCAGAGCGGCCCGGCAGGCGGGCGCGGAAGTGCAGCTTCTGACCACCGACGTCACCCGGGGCGCGGATCTCAACGATGTGCCCCTGGAGCAGTTGGCATCGCTGATGCAGCCGATGGTCGAGCAGTACGCGGCCATGAAACCGCGGCCGCGCGGACTGTTCGTGCCCTCCGACATCCTCACCGCTGAGCTATATCCCCTGCTGCGGCGCAAGGGCATTCAGCCCGGCCGCGATGTGACGGTGGTTTCCTGCGACAACGAGCAGGCCTACCTGGCGGGCCTCGATCCGAGGCCGGCCACCATCGACCTGGGCATGAAAACCATCGGCCAGCACGCGGTCGAGCAGCTTGCCCGCCGCCTGCGTTATCCCGAAGAGCACACACGACAGGTGACGCTCAGCGTTGAGCCGTTGCTGATTGAACCTTGAACGCTTCACTACTTTTTCTTGGAGGAAAACAGAGATGAATGGGAAGCAAGGACAACGATGGTTAGCTGCCGCACTGATGGTTTTCGCCTGCGCCGGGGCAGCGAACGCGGCGCTGGTGGCCCAGTGGAACTTTGACGACGGCACGTACAACGACCAGGTCGGCAGCCTCAATGGTACGGCCAGCGGCTCGACCGCCATCATCACCGCCGGCACCAACCAGCTCGGTCACAACATGGGCAAAGCCCTGCAGACCGGCAGCGCCGCCGGTTCCGATTACGTGGCGGTGGGCGACCTGACCAGCCTCGGCGTCAGCGGCAGCTTCACCCTCACCATGTGGATCAAGCACGAAGCATTGCCCACCAACGGCACCGTCAGCCCCGAGTTCTGGGACAGTTGGGTCGGCAGCAGCGCCAACCAGGGCGGTGTCAGCGGCACCATCCGCCGCGGCAATGACGGCGGCAATGCCGGCCTGATCTACGCCAGTGTGGAAGACACCGTGGACAGCAGTGCCGACCTGCTCAAGCCCTACCCCCGCGTGGACGACGGCCTGTGGCATTTCGTCGCCATCCGCTACATCTCCAGCGGAACCACCGCCAAGATCTATCTCGACGGCGTTGAGTCCACCGACACCGAAACCGGCAGCTACATCCTCAGCGCCCTGGGCGGCAAGAACACACGCATCGGCGACGGCTTCGACGGCCAGATCGACGATGTGCGCATCTACAACTCCGCTCTGACCGTGGCCCTGGACGGCAACAAGACCCTGACCGGCGGCGAGTTGTACGACGTCTGGCAGGCCGACGTACCCGAGCCGGCCGCCATGAGCCTTGCGGCGATCGGCGCCACGCTGCTGTTGATCAACCGCAGATAAATCTACCTCCTCGGAGCCGGCGGCCTGACCGCCTTCGGCTCCTTTGCCGGTGTCCGACCCCGTGTTTCACCTGCTATGGAACAACCCCATGCCGCGCCGCACAGGATTCACGCTGATCGAACTGCTGGTGGTCATCAGCATCATCGCCCTGCTGATCTCCATCCTCCTGCCCGCCCTGACCAAAGCCCGCAAGCAGGCGGAGTACATGCAGTGTCTGAACAACCAGAAACAGCTCGGCACCGGCGCCCTGGCCTACGCTGTGGACGAACAAGATTACATGCCATTTAATTGGTCTGATCCAGTCAACTTCTCATCAGCCCTGTCCTATTACTGGTACGAAGACAGTTTGGTACTGCCCCTGTCAAAGTACCTTTCTTCACTACCATTGGCTAGCGCTAACAAAGGCGGATTTAAAGCATTGCTGAAGTGTCCAAGCATGGACGGCGACAGTGGAGATGTGGGGAGTAGACGCACGGACACCACCACGGGTTTCATCTTTTACTCTGCACGACAACTTTACCTGCCCGGCCTGTCTGAGCGATCAGCTACCAACTGGTTTGATGAACCGCCCACCGGGGCCAACCAGCGCGTGGTGGATAATCTTCCGCCCCGCATCATCATCGCTGAGCGCAATCTCTACTACAATGGCGGCTCTAATGCGGGCCTGTGCGACTCCAACTACGTCGCGCCCGGCACCCACAGCACGATCGAAGGGTTCCTCGGCTTCCTCCATGTGGGCAGCAACCGCTTCTACACCGACGGCCACGGAGAACGCGCCTCCTTCGACCGTCTCGGCCGCGATAACACCACCCCCACCAATGTTCCCGCCGACGCACACTACAGCCACTGGGCTGAATTGCGCCCCTACTACTGGTGATCTTCAATCTCACTATTTCACCCTGGAGGATTCGACCATGACGAGCAAGCAATCAATGACCTGGCTGGCCGCAGCCGTTCTGGGACTGGTCTGCGCGAGCAGCGCCCAGGCTGTGCTGGTGGCCCAATGGAACTTCGACGACGACAACTACAACGACCAGGTGGGCAGCCTCAACGGCACGACCAGTGGCTCGACCTCCATCGTCACCGCCGGCACCAACGGCCTGGGCAACAACCTCGGCAAAGCCATGCAGACCGGCTCCACCCCCGGCACCGACTACCTGGCCGTGGGCGACCTGACCAGCCTCGGCGTCAACGCCAGTTGGACCATCACCCTGTGGATCAAGCATGATCCCGTGCCGGTCGAAGACACCATCAACCGTGAGTTCTGGGACAGTTGGGTCGGCAGCGGCGAAAACCTCGGCGGCGTCAGCGGCACCATCCGCCGCGGCAATGACGGCGGCAACGCCGGCCTGATCTTCGCCTCCTGCGAAGACATCGACGACAGCAGCGCCGACCTGATGAAGCCTTATCCCCGCGTCGATGACGGCCAGTGGCACTTCGTCGCCATCCGCTACATCTCCAGCGGACTGACCGCCAAGATCTACCTTGACGGCGTCGAGTCCACCGATCACGAGTCCGGCAATTACATCCTCAGCGCCACCGGCGGCAAAATCACCCGCATCGGTGACGGCTTCGGCGGCCTGATCGACGACGTGCGCATCTACAACGCGGCCCTGACCGTCACGCTCGACGAAAACAAGACCCTGATCCAGGGCGGACTCTACGACGTCTGGACCGCCAACGTGGCCGCCGAGTTCCACCCCGGCGACGCCAACGGTGACGGCATGGTCAACCTGGCCGACCTGCAGA
>CAYYGM010000192.1:0-6120 GCA_964471555.1 uncultured Phycisphaeraceae bacterium | reverse complement strand
TGTTATACTGCTCCGCGATATATTCAACTATCTGATAGGGGCTTGCCATGCCGCAATCCGTCGTGATGGGCCTGGACTTCGGCACCGAATCCGTGCGGGCCATCCTGGTTGACCTCAAGGGCAACGAGCTGGCCACCGCCGTCAGCCGCTACGCCCACGGACAGATCCTTGACAAGCTGCCGACCAGCGGCCAGAAACTGCCGCCGCTGTTCGCCTTGCAGGATCCGCAGGACTGGATCGACTCAGCCGCCGCCGCCTCGCGCCAGGCGGTCAAAGCTGCACGCATCAAGCCGGCCCAGGTCGTCGGCATCGGCGTGGACTTCACCAGTTGCACCATGTTGCCCGCCTTGAGCGACGGCACCCCGCTGTGCAAGGTGCCCGCGTTGGCTAAGCAACCCTACGCCTGGCCCAAGCTGTGGAAGCATCACGGCGCCCAGGACCAGGCCGATCGCATCACCGCCCTGGCCAAGAAACGCAAGGAAAAATGGCTCGCCCGTTACGGCGGGACCATCGGCCTGGAGTGGTTCTTCCCCAAGATCTGCGAGACGCTGGAGAAAGCCCCCAACATCTACAAAGCAGCCGAAGTCTGGGTCGAAGGCGGCGACTGGTACGTCTGGCAACTGGTGGGCGGCGCTGCGGCGACCTTGCCGCGCTCGACCTGTCAGGCCGGCTACAAGGCCATGTGGAACAGCAAGACCGGCTATCCCTCGCCGCAGTTCTTCAAGGCCCTCAATCCCAGGATGGGCGACGTGCTCAACAAGATGCCCGGCAAGCTGCTGGCCCCCGGCGAAAAAGCAGGCGAACTGACCCCCGCCATGGCGAAAAAGATGGGTTTACTTCCGGGCGTTGCGGTCAGTGCCGCGACGATCGACGCCCATGCCGGCGTTCCCGGCGCAGGTGTGGCCGGTGCGGGCACCATGGTCATGGTCATGGGCACCAGCAGTTGTCACATGCTCAATGCCACGAAGGAAAAACTGGTCAAGGGCGTGGCGGGCATCGTCGATGGCGGCATTCTGCCGGGTCTGTACGGTTATGAAACAGGCCAGGCTGCGGTGGGCGATGCCTTCGACTGGCTGCGACGCACGCTCGGACAGAAAGACTTCAAACTGATGACACAGCAGGCTGAGAAGCTGGCCCCCGGCGCCGACGGCGTGCTGTGCATCGACTGGTTCAACGGTTGCCGCACCCCGCTGATGGATGGCGAACTGCGCGGCGCGTTCCTCGGCCTTTCCATGGGTCACACGCCCGGTCACATGTATCGCGCCCTGCTGGAAGCTTCGGCCTGCGGCGTGCGCTGGATCGTGGAGCTGCTGCAAAAAGGCGGCGTGCCCGTCAACGCCCTGGTCGCCACCGGCGGGCTGCCCCATCACAATCCCTTCATGGTGCAGGTTTACGCTGACGTGATCGGCATGAACGTGCTGGTGCATCCTTCCACGCAGGGCCCGGCCCTGGGCGCGGCGATCCTCGGTGCATTAGCAGCGGGCAAACAGGCCACCGGCTTCAGCTCCGCCAAGGCGGCCATCGCCGCCATGAGCGCCAAGGCTGCCAAGGGCGGCCGCATCGTCAAACCCATCGCCAGGAACCGCAAGGCCTACGACCAGGTTTACAAGCGCTACCGTGACACCGCCGCCTGGATCAGCAAACAACATGACTGAAAAATCACCCGCACACCGACAACGTTCGAGCGGAAGTTGTGGCAAACGGCTGTGGACCACGCTCCTGGGCGCGGGTGCGGCCGGTCTGTTTCTGGCACTGCCCGGTTGTGAGGTCAACGATATTCCGCTGGAAATCTCGTACAAAGCACCGCCACAAAAGACCACAGCCAAGACGTCACAAGAATCACACAAACCGTTCGACGCCACCGGCCAGGTGACGTTCGATCCCTGCGGGCACGTCCTGACCAACATCGGCTGCTGGTCCTCCGACAGTCAGTGGCTGGTCTATGACCTGCGCGTGGATGAAACCATCTTCGACGGCCCACGCATCGAACGGGTCAACGTCCGCACCGGCAAAGTCCAGGTGCTCTACAAGGCAACCGACGGCTCGTACTGCGGCGTCGTCACCTGTAGTCCGACCGATGACCGCGTGGTGTTCATCCACGGCCCGGAGAATCCCACCCCCGACTGGTCCTACGCCGCCGAGCATCGCTACGGCATGATTGTTCATGCCAATCAGCCCGGTCGCGGCGTGACGCTGGATGCCCGCGACATCACCGAGCCGTTCACCCCCGGCGCTCTGCGCGGCGGCACGCACGTGCACACCTTCAGCGGTGACGGCCAATGGGTCAGCTTCACCTACGAAGACCACGTGCTCAAAGCCCTCGGCGACGGTGATGATCACGAAGTCAACCAGCGCAACGTCGGCGTCAGCGCACCTGTCGGCCCGGTGACCGTTGACAAGGACAACCCGCGCAACCACGACGGCTCGCACTTCACCGTGCTGGCCACGCGCACCGTCAATCATCCCAAGCCCGGCTCCGACCAGATCAGCAAAGCTTTCGAGGATTCCTGGATCGGCACCGACGGCTACATCACGTCCAAGGGCACGCATCAGAAACGCGCCATTGCTTTTCAAGGCAATGTGGTGACCAGGAAAGGCGAAACCATCAGCGAAGTGTTCGTGGTCGATCTGCCCGATGACGTGACCATTCCCAGCGATGACGGCCCGTTGCAGGGCACCGCCACCACCCGCCCGCGCCCACCCAAAGGCACGGTGCAGCGCCGCCTCACTTTCACCGCCGACCGCAAGTACCCGGGTTTGCAGGGGCCGCGGCACTGGCTGCGCAGCTCGCCCGATGGCAGCCGCATCGGATTCCTGATGAAGGATGATGCAGGCATCGTGCAACTGTGGACCATCTCGCCCAACGGCGGTCAACCCGTGCAGGTGACGCACAACGAAAAGAGCATCGCCTCCTGTTTCAGTTGGTCGCCGGACGGCGCCAGCATCACTTACATCTGCGACAACAGCGTGTTCGTGACGCGCGTCGCGGACGGGCAGACGCAGCGCCTGACGCCGCGCACCGATGATGCGACGGCCCCGATGAGCATGGCCTGCGTGTTCAGCCCGGATGGCAAGAAGATCGCCTACATGCGTCCCGTGCCGCGCAGTGACGGCCGGACGTTTGCGCAACTGTTCGTGATACATGTGCCCTGAAGACAACTGGGAGCCTGACGGATGCAAGGTCAATTCACCGTGTTGGACTGGATTGTTCTGGTGGTCTACTTCGGGGGGATCATGTCGATCGGTTTTTACTTCTGGCACAAGAGCCGATCCACCGAAGGCTTCACCGCGGCCGAGCGTGCCCTGCCCGGCTGGCTGGTGGGGCTGTCGATTTTCGCCGCCTATCTCAGCAGCATCAGTTACCTGGCCCTGCCCGGCAAGTCGTTTGCCGGCGACTGGAACCCGTTCGTCTTTTCGCTGGCGATTCCCATCGCGGTGTGGATCGGCATCAAGTGGTTTGTGCCGTACTATCGCAAGTGCGGTGATGTGTCCGCCTACGCGCTGCTCGAGCACCGTTTCGGACCATGGGCACGCATCTACGTCGGCGTGTTTTATCTGCTCACGCAGATCGCCCGCATCGGGGTGGTCACCTATCTGATGGCCTTGCCTATGCAGGTGATCTTCGGTTGGGATATCTACACCATCATCATCATCACGGGCGTGACCGTCATCGTGTACGCCTTCGTCGGCGGCATCCTGGCGGTCATCTGGGCGGAGGCCATTCAGGCCGTGGTGCTGATGCTGGGTGCGGTGGTGTGTCTGGTCTTCATGCTCTTTAAGATGCCGGAAGGTCCGGGACAGATCTTCACCATCGCCGCTGAGCATCACAAGTTCAGCCTCGGCAGCTTCAAATTGTTCGACATCAGCAATCCCACCTTCTGGGTGGTGCTGGTGTACGGCATCTTCATCAACCTGCAGAACTTCGGCATCGACCAGGCCTACGTGCAGCGCTACATCACCGCCAAGAGCGACCGCGAGGCCAAGAAGAGCCTGGCCCTGGGCGGGCTGCTCTACGTGCCGGTCAGCGCCTTGTTCTTCTTCATCGGCACCACGCTGTACGCCTACTACACCACCAGTCCCGGCGAGATCCCGCAGGTCAAGCAGATCGTCGCCAAGCAGCAACTGATCCAGCAGGGCGACAAGCCGCAGTACGTGGAAGTGCCCGGCCAGGGCAAGGAATTGACCCCCGACTACCAGGCCAAGATCGAAGCGAAGATGGCCACGCTCGACGACAGCAACATCGGCGACCGCGTCTTCCCGCACTTCATCTCCGTACACCTGCCGCCCGGCATCACGGGTCTGCTCATCGCCGCCATCTTTGCCGCCGCCATGAGCACCACCGCCACCAGTCTCAACTCCTCGGCCACGCTGATCATGACCGACTACTACAAGCGTTACATCAACAGGAACGCCACCGAAAAACAATCCATGCGCGCCTTGTACTTCGGCACCATCACCTGGGGCATCCTCGGCACCATCATGGCCCTGGGACTGGTGCGGCTGACCGAAAGCGCCCTGGACATGTGGTGGAACCTCTCGAGCATCTTCTCCGGCGGCATGGTTTCGCTGTTCCTGCTGGGCATGATCAGTCGTAAGGCCGGCAACCCCGCGGCCGTCACCGGCGTGATCGTCGGCGCCCTGGTCATCGCCTGGATGGTCTTCTCCAAGACCAACCTCTGGCCCGCCGAATGGGATGCTGCCCGCAGCCCGTTCCACGGCTTCATGGTCATCGTCGTCGGCACGCTCAGCATCATGCTGGTCGGCCTGATCGTCAGCCGCTTCACCAAACCCCACCAGCACAAACCGCAGCCGCAGTGAATTCATGGTTGAGCGCAAAGCCCGGGAATCGACATCCCCGGGCATTCAGGGAGTAGTTCGATGACTGAAGCAATGTCCCACGCCCAGCGGCTTCAAACCGCTTTCAACGGTGGTGCGCCCGATCGCATCCCGTCAATGCCCAAGATCTGGTTCACGCTGGCGGCCAACCTGCTGAAGATGGATGTCGCGGACATCGTGCGCGATCCGGTGACGGCCATGAACTGCGTGGTCGATGCGGCCGTGGCCATGAACTGCGATGGGGCGCGGCTGTTTCTCAATCCGCCCCGCAACGTGCAGTGGCAGGGCGAAAAACTCATCGAAGTCGATGACGCAGGCAAACCGCTGGGCGAGGTCGATCTGGCCGGCGGTTTGTCCACGCACCTGGATGATCCTTCGCGCTTCGATCCAGCCGATCCGCATTGCATGGCCTTCAACACCACCTGGAAATCGCACGAGCCGTGGATCAAGGACGAAGCGGACCTGCGGCGCATCCGCATCGCGGACAAAGCCTGTTTCGAGCAGTGGGGCTACGGCAAGATCGTCGAGGATCTGAAGGCGAAAGTAGGCGATCGCTGCGGGCTGGTCGGCGATTGCGACTCGGCGACCATGGCCTACTGCGTGGGCCTGCGCGGCATGATGCAGGCCATGATGGACCTGCTCGACGATCCATCCTTCGTGCACAAGTTGATGGGAAAAGGCGTGGCCGCTTCCATCGAGCGCGGCAAGTTCTGGATCGATCGCGGCATCAACATCCTGCGACTCAACGACTCGGTCGGCAACATGTCCGTCATCTCCCCGCAGCAATGGCGCGAATTCGTCGGCCCGCACATGAAAGAGGTCTGCGATGAACTGCATCGCTACAAGCCGGGCGTGAAAATCTATTGCCACATCTGCGGCAACGTCACGCCCATCGTGGAAGACCTGGCGGCGGTGGGCCTGGATTGCATCGCGCCGCTCGATCCGCTGGGCGGCGTGAGCGTCAAGGACGTGCGCCGTCGCGTGGGCAAAGACACGGTGTTGATGGGCGGTGTGCATACGCTGCTGTTCACCAGGTCCGACACGGCCGAGCTGCGCAAAGCTTCACGGGAATGCCTGGATGGCAACGGTCAGATGGAAAGTTACATCCTCGGCTCCGGCTGCGCCTTGCCGCCCGACTCCACAGCCGACAACATGCAGGCCCTGGCTGAGGAAGCCGCCAACTGGCGAGCCTAAAACCGCCCGCCGCGCGGTGACGGGTCCGCTCGGCCCAGACCCGCCACGCCCGCAGCAAGCTGACACCACATGAAGGCCAGCGTCGGTAAG
>CAYYGM010000191.1:0-6564 GCA_964471555.1 uncultured Phycisphaeraceae bacterium | reverse complement strand
GCGGAGGGATCGTCAAACAACCACGACTGGCGTGTGCGAGCACCCGGCCACGAGCGCGGACATGTCTGAGCCGCCTTGTCGCAGACGATGATCAGGTGATAGATCGGCACCTTGCCCAGAAATTCGTCGATGCCCTTGGCCCGATGCCCGGAGATGTCGATGCCGACCTCCGCCATCGCCTTGACCGTCAGCGGGTTCAGCGTGCCCGGCTCAACCCCGGCGCTGTAAACCTTGAAACGATCACTGGCCAGATGTCGCAGCCAGCCTTCCGCCATCTGACTGCGGGCAGAGTTGTGACTGCAAACGAACAGTACGCCGTTGATCAATGCCATGATGATCCTCCGAAAGAATTTTTGGCTACGAAGACACAAGTACACGAAGCAAACATGCCCTCAAATTTTGCTCTCCTTTGTGTTCTTCGAGCCTTCGTGGCAAATCTGTTTTCAGCCTTTCCTTCGCGCCGACACATCGACGCTGGTGATGTAATCGCTCGGTTGCGCCCCGGCCGGCAGATTGGCCGCGATCTGGGCGAACAGTGGATCGCCGGTGCTTTGCAGCGATTCGACGTAACCGGGCTTCTGCGTGATGGTCACCTCGTTTAGCCCGGCCGCTTCAATCGCCGCGCGGTAGTCGTTGATCAGCACCGCCCCGGCCACGCATCCCACCATCGCGTCCACCATCTCGCGCACCGCTGCAGGAAGTTCCTGCTTCAAAGCCATATCGCTGACCGCGGCCATACCGCCGGGGCGCAGCACACGGGCTATCTCGCGCCAGACCTGCGGCTTGTCCGGCGACAGGTTGATCACGCAATTGCTGATCACCACGTCCACGGCGCCGTCCGCCACCGGCAGATGCTCGATCTCACCCAGCCGGAACTCGACGTTGTCCAGCCCGCTTTGCTTGCGATATGACTCGATGTTGGCCCGGGCCTTGCTCAGCATCTGCGGCGTCATGTCCACGCCGATCACGCGGCCCGTTGAGCCGACCTTGGGACCAGCCAGGAACACATCGAAACCTGCCCCGCTACCCAGATCCAGCACCACCTGACCTTGCTTCAATCCCGCGATGGCCGCCGGGTTGCCGCAACTGAGGCCCAGGTTGCTTTCGGGAATGGCTGCCAATTCCTGTGTGGAATAGCCTAATTTTTCCGCCAGCTCGTCGGCGGACATGTGCTGCTTGGGTCGCGTGCAGCAACCGCCCTGCACGGTCAGCGATGTCCCAGCCGAGTTGGACGACCCGCAACAGGCTCTTGCCTCCGCGATGCGGCCGTAGTTTTCACGAACAATCTGACGAACTGTTTCACTGTCCTGGCTCACCGTTGATCCTTTCACACATTGACGCTCTACGCTTCACGCTGCTCTACGCCCCGCAGTAGCAGCCGGTCAGTTCCGCCGGGTCTGCCTTGCGGGCCGCCCCACACTTGCGTGCGTCAGACGCGATGACTCTCGATCCATCCAGATGTTCGGTCACCCAACGCAGAGCCTGCCGCACCAGCGGCGATGCCTCGCGTCCGGCCAGCCGGTAGTAGTGCCACTTCCCCTGCTTGCGCCGATCCACCAGTCCCGCGGCATAGAGCAGGCTCATGTGTTTGCTGACCGTGGCCGGAGCTAACTCCAGCACACTGATGATCTGGCACAGGCAAAGCTCGCCACCGGCCAGCGCCATCAGCGCCCGCAGTCGGGACTCGTCCGCCAAAGCCTTGGTGACCGCAAGCATGTCTTTCATGGCCGCACCTCGCTACGTCAATTCGCTAATTGACGAATTGTATGATTGGGGCGGGGGCGAGTCAAGTGAAGGGGGAGAGGGGAGGCTTGAGGGGGGAGGCTTGAGGAGTGAGGGGGGTGATTCCAGAACACGCCCAGCCCTGAGGAGTCCGCGACGAAGGGCTGGATCGCCCCCCCGTCGCAACCGTCGTCGTCCCCCGACCCTTCGTCGCAGGCTCCTCAGGGTTCGCCGTTCGTCGCACACACCACATACTGCGGCATCGGTTGCAAAGCGCGACATGGCGGAGCAATATAAAATGCAACCTGCTGTTGTGTGCGGTTTCTTCGTTCACCCATCTCATAAGAGGGGCCGACATGAATTACATCTTTCAGATCCTCGTGCTGCTGACGGTTGTGGCTTCACCCTCGCTGGCCCAGGACGCGGCCGACCCCGGCGCGCCGCAGGAGGCCATCGAACACTGGCGTGATCTGCGCTTCGGCATGTTCGTGCACTGGGGGCCGGTGTCGCTGACCGGGCACGAGATCGGCTGGTCGCGCGGTCGGGAAACGCCCATCGAAGAATACGACAACCTCTACAAACGCTTCGATGCGCCGCAGTTCGACCCCGACGCCTGGGCGCAAACCGCTGCCGATGCGGGCATGAAGTACCTGGTGCTGACCACCAAGCATCACGACGGCTTCTGCCTCTGGCCCAGCCAATACACCGGCTACAACATCAGCAAAACGCCCCTGCACCGCGACGTCGTCAAGGAGTTGGCCGAAGCCTGCCGCCGCCACGGCATCGAGTTCGGCACCTACTACAGCACCTGCGACTGGTATCACCCCGATTACCCCAAAGGCTCGCCCGGTGGCAAGACCGACAAACCGGATCCCGATCTCGATCGCTACATGCAGTACGTGCAGAACCAGACCAGTGAGCTGATTGAAAACTACGGCCCTCTGCTGACGATGTGGTTCGATGTGCCGCGCGAGGTGCACCAGGACAAGGGCCTGCCTGTCACGCTTGCCCTGCGCAAGCTCCAGCCGAACATCGTGATCAACAACCGCGGTTACATGGAAAGCTCCGGCGATTATGACACGCCCGAGCAGCGGATCGGCAAGTCCAATCGCGTGCGGCCCTGGGAAACCTGCATGACCATCTGCAAACAGTGGGCATGGAAGCCGGACGACACACTGAAGTCGCTCGATCTGTGTTTGCGCACGCTGCTGACCACCATCGGCGGCGACGGCAATCTGCTGTTCAACGTCGGCCCCATGCCGGACGGGCGCATCGAACCTGACCAGGTGCAGCGCCTGCGCGAGATGGGCCAGTGGATCAAGCCTCGTGCCCAAGCAATCTACAGCACACGTGGCGGACCGTACATGCCCGGTGTCTGGGGCGCTTCGACCTGCCGCGGTAACGACATCTACCTGTTCGTGATGACCTGGCCCGATCAGGGTCCGCTCACCATGCCTCCGCTTGGTGCGACCATCAAGAGTGCCGAACTACTGCATGGCCCCGCCGTCAAAATGCAGCAGAACGATGATGGCGTCACCTTCGACATCCCCGCCGATCAGCGCGACCCCATCGCCACTGTCATTCATCTGGCCGTGGACCAGGCTGCCTTCGACATCCCGCAGATTCACATGAACACCTCGACCTCCGGCTCACTGGCTTACGAAAAGCCCGCCACCGCTTCCAACGTCTATCAGAACCTCACCCCCAAGTACGGCCCTCAAGCCGCGATTGACGACGACACCAACACCCGCTGGGCCACCGACATCCCCATCAAGGAAGCGACGCTCGAAGTCGACCTGGGTAAACCCGTCACCATCGCCGGCGCATTGCTCATGGAGCCCGAGCCCTATCAGTACGTCCGCAAGTTCCAGCTTGAATACCTCGACGGCGACACATGGCATGTCTTCCACGAAGGCACGACCATCGGCCCCAAGCTCACGCTCAGCTTCACCCCCTTCACCGCCCAGCACGTGCGTCTGCACACCTTCGACGCTGTGCGCGGCCCGACCATCGTGGAATTTCAACTGTTTTCCCCGCCCCAAACGGCACCCTGATCAGTCGCTTGCGCCTCCCTTGCTCCGCAGCAGCAGCAACTCATACCACGGTCTGAGCGCGCCGTTCCATGAGACGCAGCGCCACCGCCCGCCTGCTGCTACAATCTGCCGCTAACCGCAATGCTGTAATGGCACATAACCCGCGAACGTGATCAAGCCGAACCCAACTTCCTCATCGCTTCCCGCATCCAGCGCCGCCGGCCAGTCGTATCAACTGCGAACCGTCAGCCGCATGCTCGCCCTGGCCGCTCTGGTCGGGTTCGTCGCGGGCATCGGGGCGGTGGTGTTTCATCTGCTCAGTCAGTCGCTGGACTATTGGGCCGTGCAGCGCTTCGTGGGTTACATCGCTGGTGAGCCGAAGAACGAGCACAACATAGCCGCTCATCTGTTCGGCGAATCGTCCTCCACGCTCCGCCCCTGGCTGCTGCTGATCGTGCCCGCAATCGGCGGATTGCTGGCAGGCATACTGGTTTACGGCATCGCACCCGAGGCAGAAGGCCACGGCACCGACGCGGCCATCCGCGCCTTCCACCGTGATGAAGGACGCATGCGGGCCCGCGCTCCCATCGTCAAAATCCTCGCCTCCGCCATCACCCTCGGCACCGGCGGCTCCGGCGGCCGCGAAGGCCCCATCGCCCAGATCGGCGCCGGCTTCGGCTCCATTCTTGCCACCAAGCTCAAACTCTCCGATGCCAACCGGCGCACGCTCCTGGTTGCCGGTGTCGGCGCGGGCATCGGCTCGATCTTCCACGCACCCCTGGCCGGCGCCATCTTCAGCGTCGAAGTGCTCTACCGCGATCCCGAGTTCGAGTCCGGCTCGCTCATCCCCTGCTTCATCGCCACCTCCGTCGCTTATACCACCTTCGCCGTCATCCTGGGCATGTGCTTCGGCTACGACGAGTTCGGGGCCCTGTTCGCCATCCCCCAGGCCCTGCGCTTCAATCAGCCGCTGCTGATCATTCCGCTGACCGTGATGACGCTGCTGGTGGCCGGGGCTGCCATGTTCTACGTGCGCACTTTCTATTCCATGGTCGCCTTCTTCCGCCGCATGCCCATCCCCCGCTTTACCCGCCCTGCCGTCGGCGGCCTGTGCACAGGTGCGTTCGCCATCGCCATCTACTTCGCACTCTCCAACTATGGCCCCACCACGCAGAAAGACGCGCTCGGCGTGCTCGGATTCGGTTACGGCCTGCTGCAAAGATTGCTCGACCCCGAACAACTGGCCGCCATGCCTCTGGTCCTGCTGCTGGCTGTCGGACTGGGCAAAATCCTCACCACCAGTTTCACCATCGGCTCCGGCGGGTCCGGCGGCGTTTTTGCACCCAGCATGGTCATCGGCGCATCCTTCGGCGCTGCGGCCGGCCTCATCAGCCAACACATGTTCCCCAGCATCATCGGCACCCAGCACCTGGAGATGTTCGTCCTGCTGGGCATGGCCGGCTTCTTCTCCGCGGCCGCCAACACGCCCGTCAGTTCACTCATCATGGTCTGCGAACTGACCGGCAGCTACGCCCTGCTCCTGCCCGCCATGTGGGTCTGTGCCCTGGCCTACGTGCTCGGCCGCTCTTCGGGTTTGTCCATCTATCACGAACAACTCAACAGCCGCCTGGACAGCCCCGCCCACCGCAGCCAGACCATCAGCACCCTGCTCAGCTCCGTGCAGGTTCACGACGTACTCGAAAAACAGCCGTTCTCCTCCATTCCGCTGGACATGTCCCTGCCCGACATCATGTCCGTGGTCGCCGACACCCGCCAGAGCTGCTTCCCGGTCACCGACGCCGACGGCCACTACGTCGGCATGTTCAGCCTCGACGACGTGCGCTCCTTCTATCACCAGAGCGACCCTTTCACCGACCTGGTCATCGCCACCGACCTGGCAAGACCGGTTCAGCCGTTGACCATGAACACCGACCTGGACGAAGTGATGCGTCGCTTCACCCACGAAGGTGTCGCTGCCTTACCCGTCCTCGACACCAAGGACACCAAGAAGGTCGTAGCCCTGTTTTACCGAGCTGACTTATTTGCCGAATACAACCAGCATCTCAAAAAACACCGCGAAGAAATGGCCCGCACCCGCGGCAGCGCCTCGGTGGATGTCACGCCGAAGGGGTAATAAAACAACTGGCGTCATTTGTACACCTAGCTGCGACGCAACGCGTCGCAGGGCGGCGGTGCGCTGCACCGCAGCGAAGCAACTACCGAAAGTTATCAACGCCGCATGCACTGATCGAATTCGAGCCTCTCTTCGACCGCTTTGTGTGACAAGATTCAATGAACTAACTGCCACTAGCAGTTGACCGACGATGCCCATCATCGGATGATAGATGGTGAATAGGGTTGCCGGTTGGCCGCCTGCTCCGGGAGTCCGCGGGCGGCCGGCAAATAAGTCAAGAGGCGTTAGCCCTATGAGGTGGCATCTTCTGCCAATCTCGCTTGTGGCACCGTTCGTCTTTCACGCGGCTTATCAGCCTATCAATGAGTCATGGACCGTTGAACGATTCGGATGCGGCTGTCCTCCGCTTGACCTGAGCTCCCGCTTCGACGCCAACGACTTCAATCTCATTCTGTGGATCGCTGTATTCGTGATCTGCGGTTCAATGCTGATCTGGTCATGCCTTAAGACGAAATCAGCATGGCGATATCGCCTCATCGCAATGTTGCTGCCAATTCTTGGTTTATCGTGTGCCATCCTGTGGGTCAAAGAGATTTGGTTGTAACTGGATATGCACTAACTTCGACTTTCGCACTTTTCGGAGGCTGTGATGGCTTGATGATCTACAAATAAAAA
>CAYYGM010000190.1:0-6568 GCA_964471555.1 uncultured Phycisphaeraceae bacterium | reverse complement strand
GGTGGCGGGTTAACCTGTTCAGGGGGTGGCATGGCTGAGGTTCAGGGAGCGACAGGTCATGTGCGGAAGATGCTTGACCTGCGACGCGTAGCGTCGCGGCTGGCGCGGTGGCGTCGCAGTGGGCGTGGAAATCAGCTTGAGCTTTCCGCCTTAGCCGGGCCGCTACGCGGGCCTGGTCTGGGGGTTATACTTTCTGCGTGCCTTGCTACATCTTCACCTATCACGCGCGCGGGTCGTGGTTGCCGGACCATCGCAGGGGATATGTCAGGCGCGGGCAGGGGATTCAGGCATCCGATCCGAATCTCGCCAACGCTTATCGCGCCAACATGCAGCAGCAGACGATTGAATTCAGCGCTGATATGCAACGCATCCTCGTGGCGGCGGCTCGCGAGTCCGGGATTCACCTCAAGGCGACTATACATGCGGTGGCCACAGAGCCGACGCACGTGCACGTTCATCTGAGCTGGAAACACGATCGGCTGTGGAAGTCGATGCGCAGCAGCATACGCTCAGCCATGTCCCGATCGATGAATGCTGCATTTACCCGGCGCGACTGGTTTGCGAGTTCACCTTCACGCAAGCGCGTGCGAAGTTACAGCCACTTTGACCACCTGATGCTGACGTATTGGCCCAAACACCGCGGCCTGGTGTGGCGGCGAGAGCAGAGCGTACGTGCGGCGGAGAGGCGGCGCGAGTCGGGACGGGGATGACCAGCGACGCGGTAGCGTCGCGGCTGTTGCAGTGTAACGGCTGGCGCCAAGTAACTTGCCCCCACTGTCCCCTCCTGGCCGGGCCGCTACGCGGCCCAGGTCGAAACAGAAGCGGGGTCAACTCCCGCTATTTCACAGTCTGGCAAACGCCCCACTACAGCGGGTCAACTTCCGATGCTCGGAGCGGCGATTGAGGCGTGGCGGGGAGTAGCTGTTAGCTATGAGCCATGAGCCATGAGGCGAAGACGGATGAAGGCGAGTCTGTCCAACGAGGCGTTGTTCGTCGGCTAGGGTCGATCGCAGCGGAGCAGCAGGCTGAGTGCGGGCAGCAGGATCAGCGCGGCGGCGGTGGTCGGCTCGGGGATTTGCTGCGACCACAGGGTGACATAGCGTTGACTGGACAGCGGGTTGCCGCCCATGAGGTCGGAGTCCACGTCGCCGCCGCCGAGGTAGGTGTAGATGGTGGCCAGCACACCCATGATGAGAATGCACAGCACGACGTCGATCCCAGTCACCACGGCAATGGCCAGGGCGGGAATGTACATCGCCACGCTCATTCGGAGCCCCGCCTGGTAAATCACGTAGACGGCGGCCCCGAACAGGCGGATGCAGAGATCGAAACGGGCTTCAAGGTATTCATAGATCGTGGTGATGTTGAGCCGGCGAAGGTAAGGCATGAGAAAAGCCATGGCCACCGCAAAGAGTTGCGAAATCAGAATCGCCCCGAAGAACAGCAGGTTGGTCATGTAGCTCTTGGCGGGAATCGCGATGAAGCTGAATCCGCTGGTGGAGGTGGCAATGATGCTGAACCCGATGGCCCAGGTGGGGATCTTGCGTCCGCCGACGAAATCGTGCACCCAACTGTCGGTGATCGTGTGGTAATAGATCACCTGTCCAGCACCCTCGCCGGGAACACCGCCAGATGACTTTGCCCCAGCGCCACAGCCGATGCAGCACCCAGCGGCAGCGGGCAATCGCTCAATGACTCGGCAATAACCACGCCATCGTCATCATGGATCCGCCAGATTGCATGCGAAGGCGAAGTGCGCTGGGCATCGCCGTAGCCGGCAAAAACATACAACCCGCCATCCTGCACCAGGGCACAGTTCGACACCAGGTCGATCGGCAACGAAACATCGGCCAGCAGCGTCATCTGATCGACGCCCTGCGCGACATCAAACACATACACGGGATGGCTGAACGCTCGTGGCGCGCCAGACCCGGACCCTGACGCAAACGCATGAGACACGCTGGTTGCTAGGCACAGAATGATGCTGCAGAACCATCGCGTTTTCATCACACGTTCATATCCCAACATACCGTGATCTGTTGACGTTGTTGCACCGATTTGCCGCGAGGGTCATGGCTGATCCATCTGCAGCGTGGTGGAGCCCATCCAGCGCGGCATCTTGTCGTACACCCGCTCCACGCGGAAGGTGGTCGGCCCCTGGTTCATGTACAGATCCCGCTTGGCCATGAACAGAGACTGACCGCGATAGTCCAGCTTGGCGCCGTTGACGAACCCGAAGTCAAGCTGGCGCTCGTGGGCGAGCACAAAGGCGAAGTCGGCATCGCTGGTCAGATCCGCATAGCGAATGCTGCCGGTGTCGACATCGAACAGCGGCCGACCGCGCAGGTTGGTCAGCCCGATGGCCTGGTCCAGCTTGAGCCCGATGGTTGCCTGCCGATCATCACCCAGTTGCACGAGCAGCCCCAAGCGTCTGCCGTCGCGGTGCTCCGGCTGCAACAACTGCACATCATCGAGCATGTCCTTGTCGAACTGCCCGGCTGGATGCGGACGCAGGACCGTGACGAAGTTGAACCTCATGCCCTTGAACCAATACGCCTGCAACCACTGGTAAAAACATTGCGAATCGTACGAGTAGTTGCGGTTGATCTTGTCGATCGCGGCTGGCTTATCGCGGTTGTCCAGGAACTGAATCAGCAGATCGCGTTGATGCGGATTGGCAAATGTCTTTTCGCGCACCTGGATGGGGCCGGGCCAGGAGACGACGTACTGCTCCAGCTCGCCATCCAACGTGCCCTGAGCGAGAACCGATTCCGGGTGCCAGAGGTTGGCGAAAACCTTGGGCCCTTCCTGATCAATCAGGATGCTGTCCACCACGATGTACATGCCCGGATCGAGAAAGAACAGCACGATGCGGTCGGCTGTGTAGCCGCGCGTCTGTTCGATCAGACGGGTTCGGCTGTAGTCGATCGGGCCCAACGTTTCAAAATGAATCTTGCGGGTTTCGACCGGCTGATACAGTTTGTTCTGGGCAAAGAATTGCAGCAGCGTCTGATGGTCTGCGGCGTGATCCAAAGGCCAGCCATTGCGGGCCACGATTCGGTTGTGGAACAGATCCGCCCGCCAACCGTCCAACCCGGTTCGGCGATAGCCCCCGTCGTGCAGGAGCATTGTCTGCTGATCCATCAACATCAGGACCGCGTTCTCGTCGGCGTGCCCGTGGTGCTGCTTCTCTTCAAAGGCGTACAACCGCTGCGACAGATAATCCCGCTGATAGCAACCGTATGGCCCCAGGTCGCGGTAATTGAGCAACAGGTACGAACTGTCGGCCCCGTGCGGATTGACAAACACGATCTTCTTGCCGACCAGATCCTCCAACGCTTCATGGGATTGCGTCAGCTCGCTCTCGGCCATGGGCACCGACACATCCATCCAGCGCAGCGCTTCGGCCAGGGCCGCGGGATTGATCACTCTGTTCCAGGCGGCGCGGGCGTTTTCGTCGGCCACCGTGGCGTGGTACAACCGATAGGCCGCCTGTAGATAGCGACCGTCCCGATAGGCCGCCGAAGCCCGCACCAGGCAAGCCACGGCATAATCCGACAAGTGAAACAGATCGCCGTCACCCCAGTCCGGCAGGTAACCGGCCGGGGTCAGCAGACTCACGTAGTAGTCGCAGTAGTACTTGAACATCGGCGACTTGACGAACCGCTCGCTGCGCCCGGTCAGATCGGCAACTTGCAGATATTGCCACAGCCAGAACGGATGATAGATCGACGCATCTTCGATCGACCAGGTTGCAAATCCATCGTAGGAGACCGACCACGCTTCGGCTTTCCATTGCTCCGCCTGATCACTGTCGGGGAACGCCCGGGCAGCCGAATAACGCGCCATCGCTTCGGTGCCTGTGCGGTTGTGTCCGCCCCAGTCCCCGGCCCGGGAACGCAGCAGGCTGATCTCCATAAACTGTTGCACCGCGGCACGATCATCCTCGGTCATCATCTTCAGCCCATCGAGATAGCTGAAGGTCCAGCACGCTTCGGACAGATTGCGCGAGGTTGCGGCATAGCTGACACCCGGCTGGTCGTCCTCGCCGATGTAATGGCGGCACCAGTAGATCAACCCCCGCCTGGCCAGATCGGCGTAACCGGCTTGGCCGGTCTGCTGATGCAGCACGCACAAGGCCCAAAGCTCGTAGGTCAAATTGCGACCCGGCCTGCTTTGACGGGCCTGTAGCTTGTCAATCTCTGCCGCGGTTTGCTCAGCTCGCTGTTGCAGCTCCGCAATCAACTGCTGCCTGAACAACTCGGCGGAGATCGGCTCAACGTCCGCAAGAGTCATCGAGGCGGCAAACAGATTGAGCATGTACAAAAGGCAGACGGCTCGTTTCATGAGAATCCTGACCACATGCAAAGGGTGAAGGTTGGCAACCGCTGCCGACAATATGCTCGACTCAGATCCACAAAAACTATCTGCCCCTCATGGTGAATCGATCCAGCCCCGACCGGCGGCAAGGCGCCGCGCCAGGGAAAGAAATCGTGGATCAGCGGTGACATGATAAGCCAACGTAAACGCCTGAACCGCATCTTTGTAGCTGAAGGTTTTCTTCCTGCCCGATCGGCCCAGCTCCTGGATGCGCGAACTATCGTCCAGATCCACCTGGCCCGCCTCGTTGACCCGGGCCTCGAACAGCGGCAGGCTGCGCATCATCATGTCGGTAATCGCCTGGCGATCGTCGGCATCCGGCACAAAGTAGTAAAACCGGGCAGCGTACAACACGCTGAGCGTCTGGTAATTCATGTCAAACCCGCCGCGCTCAGGCAGCACGCCGTCGTCCTGCTGGGCCGCCAGCCCCTCATGCAGATACTCCAGCGCAGGCTGCACCAGCGTTGCGTCGTCGGTCAGCGCTGCCGCTTCAATCAGCCCCAGCCCGCGCAGGAAAAAACGGTGGGAGAAGGGATCGAGGTTGCTCGCGCGGCCGTGGGCCTTAAGCTGCGGTTGAGCCATCCAGCGTGCCGCCAAGTGGACTTTGGGCTTCCATCTCTCGACCACGCCGGTCGGTTCATCGCCCTGGCGCAGTTGAATCAACAGCGCCGCGCGAGCACTGGCTTCGACAAAGTAGCTGACACTGTGCAACGGATCGCGGGTGCCGGGAAAGCTGCCGTCGTCGGCCTGTCGCTGGAAGCCCCAGTCAATGATGCGCACAGCCTGTTCGAGCAGTTGCCGATCGTGGGCGAACACAGCAGCCTGGGTCCACGCTCCGCCGTAGCGCTGCTGCTCGATGTAATAGTCCGGGCGTCGGCCCTGCTCCCACTCGGCGTTCACGCTGATCGCACCGCTCTCGGCCACGCCGCTGGCCAGGCGCGAGGGATGGGTGTACAGCACCTCGAGTAGAAACGGATCGCCCAGGACCTGGACATACGCATCCAGATCCGGGCACCGCGGCGGCGCGGAGGGTCCGTCGGCCGCGGCGGCCACGACGGCAACGCTTAGAAACATCAGGCAAGCTGCGCCCCAGCAGGCGCTGACCGGGCGACGACTCGGCTGTTTGGTCATTATTGATCCCTCCGCCAAAAAACTTCCGGGAACAGCTCGTTCAACAACCCCGGATCTGCCATCAACCAAGTCATGTCGGGCAGCAACCCGCGATCGACCGAGCGGGCGTGGCCGTCGTACATCACCAGGTTGGTGTTGCTGTTTAGATGCCGGCGATTCAACCGGTTGACTCCTGCTCCGGCCCACAGGTCATAACGCACCCCATCGAAAAACTGCACCAGCTTGGCCGGCTTTTTCAGATGAGCCTGATAGGTCCACTGGCCGAAGAACTCGGTTTCAGCCGGGTCGAACGAAACGATGCGCATGGGAAACTGCTGGCGGGATGTCGTATTGAGCCTGCTGGTGCCGTTGGCGCCGTACCAGGTGTAAATCCGCTTGGAGCCGCTGCCCACGACAAAGGTTTCCATCGGCCGGGCCCCTTCCGGATCCTGCGGGCTCAGCGGCGCACCGTTGCTGATTCGGTCAGTCAATCCCTCGGGACAATAGAACACCGAGTTCTTGTCGAACTGGCCCTTCGGGAAAACCACATCACCCACGGTATGAGTCTGCCACATCAAATACGGCCAGGTGTACTTCTGGTTTTCCAACGTGTAGCTCATGGGAATGATGACGCCTTCGTTCTCCACGCTGTACACGTTGGACGCCACGGATTGCTGCCTGAGATTGGACAGGCACTGCACGCTGCGGGCGGTCCCCCGCGCCGCCCGCAGAGCAGGCAGCAGGATCGCAATCAGCAGTGCGATGATGCTGATGACCACCAGAAGTTCGATCAACGTGAATCCTTTTGCCGACCTCACCTGCATCACTCCTTGGTCCGCCGATCCATGGGTCAGTGCAGCCACCCGCGACGCAATACCAGCAGGGCCGTGCATCCCAGCAGCGCGAAGGTTGCCGGTTCCGGAATCACGATCCCTGAAAGGGCTTGATCAAAACTCACGTCCGACTCCGTGCCGTAACCCCAGTTGTCGCCGAGGATCTGCAAGTCGGACAGATTCACCACGCAGTCGCCGGTAAAGTCGGCCTGGGCCCACGATGCCGTCGTCGACTGCCAGTTGTC
>CAYYGM010000189.1:0-6598 GCA_964471555.1 uncultured Phycisphaeraceae bacterium | reverse complement strand
GTAATCCGTGGTTTCTGTTATTTGTTTTGATTTTCTCCGCGTCCTCTGCGTCTCTGCGGTTCAATCTGATTTTTGTTTTTCTTCATGCCTTCTTGGCATATCCGTCTAAAAAACCATCGCCGCAACCACGACAAGCCACATCAGCACCGCAATGATCAGTTTGCCCAGCGCTCCGCTGAACCGCCCCACTGCTGCGCCGCCGCCGCCTTTGAAAGCGTGATGCCATTGCCTGCCGGACCAGCGATCGCCCGTGATCGAGCCGATCGCCGCGCCGATGGCTGCGCCGATCAACGTGCCCACGATAGGGATGGGAATGGTGAACGTGCCCACGATCGCCCCGATGATGCTGCCGAGCAGGGCTAACCACGCTGCACGTCGCCCGGCCCCGGCCACCTTGGCGCCCAGCATCGATCCGAGAAACTCCACCAGTTCGCCCAGCAACGCCAGCACCAGCAAGCTCGCCAGCGTCCACCAGCCGAACGTCCCCTGTTCCCAGCGCCACCAGGCAGCCAATGCCGTGGCGAACAGGATCAACCATGTGCCCGGAAGTTGCAGCGCCACCAGCAGCACGCCCGCCGTGTTGACCAGCAGCAACGTCGCCACCTGCACGGTTAAAACCGTCCCATGCCACAGCGCCGCCCAGTCGATCCAGTTGAACATGCCGTCATCTTAGAAAAGCGGGGGAGCAGCCGCTTTTGCAGCCGCTTGCGGCTTCGCGGAACCATCCGTGGTCCGTGGCTTTCGCGAAGCCGCAAGCGGCAAAGTCAGAGGTTAAACTGATGCCATGCTGACCGTGCGCGTGGGGCCGCTGGAGTACGACGTCGCACTGGTGACCGGGTACATCCGGCACGAGGGCGAAGATTGCCTCGGCCTGTGCGACAACGAAAAACAACAACTGTTGATCAGCGACCGGGCCAGTGCCGCGCAGCGCGTGGCGGTGTTCTGTCACGAATACATGGAGGCCTGGTTGTACCACTTCGGCGGCCAGGAAAAGGACAAAGAGGGTTACTGCGATCTGTTCGGCTTAGCGATGACGCAGTTCGTGCAGCAGTTCGCCCCCGGCTTCGTGATTGATGATGCCAGCGTTCGCCGCGCGGCGCAGCAGGAACTGGAAGCAGAGCCACACGCCCAAGCCCTGCGCCCCATCGGCAAGCTGCGCATCACCGAGCGCATCGTGCCCGCCGAGCCCGGCAGCGGTGAAAAGCCCTGGCGCGTGCGCGTGGTGGAGCCGGAGTAAAAAAGAAGCCCACGAATTGAATCCATGGGCTTCGTGCAAACAAGCACGTGGTCACATCTCACAAGCAGAGGCCGCTTCACTCCACGACCAGGTCAGCCTTCAGCGCGATGGCGTTGGCGATGTTGTAGCGGTTGGGTGAGGTCTGCTTGACCAGTTCGTGAATCTCCTGGAACTGCTCGGGCGTGGCGTCGCCCTTGATGCGCACGGTGTAGCGGATCTGGTCGTAGCCGGGCACGACGGCCGGGTCGAGGCTGAGGAACCCGCGCAGGTCGATGTCGCCTTCGGTTTCGATCTCCAGGCTTTCGATGCGGATGCCCTTGAGCGTGGCCAGGGCGACGTAGCCCACGGTCATGCAGGCGTTGAGGGCAGCCAGCAGATATTCCTGCGGATTGGGCGCGGTGTTGGTTCCGCCCAGTTCGAACGGCTCATCGTGGCGGATGGCGAAGTCCTTGGCGATGCGTTGGCCTCCGATGTGGCATTGGCTGACCTGGGTTTGGGCCACGCCGCCGTCGATCCAGCGGGTGGTCACGCTCCAGTGGGTCTGGCCCTGTTCAGCATCGGCTGCCACGGCATCGATCAGGCCGTGCAGGGCTGCGGGGTCCAGGCCGTTGAGCTTGCTGGTGGTGGTGGTCGTCATGGTTGAGTCTCCTTTCGGGGTTAAGGTTTCACGAGTCACAATCACCATGTCGGCTACCTTACGCAGCACTTTGGCGGCGCACAGTAGACCTGTGGTCAACCTCCGGTTGACTTGTGGTAACCCCCCCAGCCCTCACCGCCGGTATGCAATGGGAGCCAATAGCCGGCGACCTGCGCGTCGCCGGGGGAGCAACAGAAAACCTCGCAAGCACAGGGACATTCGCCCGGCGAGACGTAGCTCGCCGGCCAGGGTGAGGAAAAACGATGGCTGGTTGATAGTGCAGATTACCGCGCGCCTACAATCAATCCACGTGAGCCAGACACCCCACAAATCCGCGGTTGAGTTGCTCGGCGTTCCCGATGAACCTCGCAACGCTCGGGATCGCCTGATCCAGCGCGGCATCGACCTGTTCTACCGCCGCGGCTTTCATGCCGTGGGCCTCGACCAGTTGCTGGCCGAGGTGGGCGTGACCAAGACCACCTTCTACAAGCATTTCGAGAGCAAGGACCAGCTCATCCTGGAAGCCATCCGCCAGCGCGACCAATGGGAGATGGCTGCCTGGCGTCGAGCGGTGGAGGAACTGGCCGGCTTCAATCCCGCCGCCCAACTGCTGGGCTTCTTCGATGTGCTGGACATCTGGTTCAACGACCCGGACTTCAACGGCTGCCTATTCCTGAACACCGCCGCGGAGTTTCCCAATCCGCACGACCCGGTGCACCAGGCTGCTGCGGATCACAAGCGCAAGACGCGCGACCTGTTCCGCGACCTGGCCCTGGGCGCCAAGCTGCGCAACCCGGAAGATTTCGCTGACACCTACACCATGCTCTTCGAGGGCACACTCGTGCTGCGCCAGGTCCACGACCGCGGCGACGCTGCTAAGCGTGCCAAGGCGGTGGTGAAAAAGCTGATCGCCCAGCACGGCGGTAAAGTCTAATCAACGGGCTGAGCGCCAAACAACTCCCGGAACTTGCGCGACGCTTGCGGGAACAATGTCTGGTGATGATCGTCACCGGGCGAAAGCTGGTGTTGGCCATCTCCCGCTTCGACATCGAAGTAGCAATGAAACACGATGTTGTTTTGCGGATCCATGATGAACTCGTGCATCTGCTCGATGTAGTACGGGTTGTCCAGGCCGCCGTGGCCGTCCTTGCGCTGAAAGACGCCCCACTCAGCGATGGCGAAGGGCTTGTTGTGATCACGGGCGAAGTCAGCCCAGAAGCGCAGCCCGCGCGAGTTGCCGCAGATGTCCTGTTCCCATGCCCGCTGCTGACGGGCCAGGATCTGCTGCGCGCCGGCGTCGGGGGGATAGGGGTAGGTATCGGCGAGCCAGCACTGGTCGTAGCTGTCGATGGCGATCACATCGACGTAGTCATCGCCCGGGTAGGCTGCGGTGGCGTCACAGGATGACGAGCCGTTGTTCGGGTTCCAGCAGAACACGAGATTGCCCGCGCCGTCCACGCTGCGCATGGCGTCAACGATCTGCCGCCAGAATTGCACCCAACTGGCCGGATCATCGCCGGCCGACCACGCGTACCAGTTCCCATTGAATTCCCAGCCCAGGCGCAGGATCACCTGGTCAGCGATGCCGTACGCCACGAGTTGTTTTGCCAGCGTGCGGAAGTACTCGTTGTAAGCACCGGCCGCGCCTTGGGCCAGTGACACGGGCTGGTTCGCACCGGGTCCGCTGGCCGGCCCGGACCGATCCCGCGGCCCCGGCAGCATGGGCACGCTCAGCAACAGCTTGCGATCCGATCGCTGCTTGAGCCACTGCGACCAGGGCTTGAGCAGCCAGTCGGGATTGCTGATGTCCTGCCAGCGATCCGTTGCCAGGAAGTCCTCCGCCCAGACATCAGGACGACCAATCCATGCCGCGAACTGATCGACCAGCCGTGGTCCTTTCGGCGCAGCCCAGCGATAGACCGCCATTTGAGGTTCAGCGCCGGCGGGTTGCGTATCAGCCAACGCGCCCACGCCAACCGCACAGGCGGCGACAGCACCAATAAGTGAGCGTAATACAACCCTCAACCCCATTGCATCATCCTGCTTTCCTGCACGGCAGCATGGCGATCCGATTGTTCGTCCTCCAACTCCTCTGCAGAACTTGCTATCCATGTTGGATCGATGATCTTACTTGAACCCCCGCTTGGACCGCCCCTTCTTCTTGGCAGCTTTTCGTGGTCGCATCTGCGCCGGCTCATCGCCGGCCGCTTTCTCTAACGCCAGTCGCGTCGCCTGCTCCAGACTCTGCTGGGCCCGCGCATGGTCCATCAGACGATCGACACCCTCGCGCACCTGGGCCTGCATCACCTGTTCGAGGTATTGCCCCTGCTTCTGCGGCGGGGCATCGAGGAACATGGCGATGGCGGCCGAAAGCACCATGCCCTTCTGCTTGCCGTGACCGAACGCGGCGCTGACCTCGTTGAACTGCCGCAACAGGTCTTCGGGAACCACCAGGTTGAGCGATTTTTTATGTGACATGATGACAACGTACGTTGCCGGTCAATCATAGGTTAAAGGTGATTTGTTTGTGATTTAATTATTGACATGTCCTGCGGCAGGTCGATAATGAGGACCATGATCGAGCGTGGACCGGGCCACCAATCGCCACCGGGGCGGGGGGAGCAAGCAGACGCAGCGATGTTGCGGCTGTTTCTGCATCTGCGACAGGCGTTGTCAGCGCAGCCGCGCGACAGCGACCTGGTGCGATATCTGCTGAAGAAAAGGGGCCACCGAGCCAGGGGCATGACCAAACATCCTGCCCGGACGTGATGGAAGTCTGATAATCGGGCCCTTCCTGGGCATGGTAGCCTGTTTCCACCGTTCAACCAGCCTCCTCGGGGGGAGCGAGGCTGGTTTTTCACGCGCGGCCGCCCCGTCTCGCCCTCAACCCGCATCCAACGCCTGACGCTCCCACGGCAGCCCACATCGCTCACCGCGCAAGCCTCACCCCTCAAACCTCACCATAGCTGATCGCTGCCTCGCTCGGTATCATGTTCACTCGGCAGGCGACCTGCCGCGTGCGGCAGCCGACATTGGGAGCCTGAACCTTGAGCGAAAGCAAAATGCTGGTGGCGGTTTCCTCACCGTGGGCCAGCGAAAAATTGACCGCCCCACTGCTGGACCTGGCCAAGCGCTTGGGCGCTTCGGTCGTCGTCGCTCACGTGGCCCAGCAGCAGGAAGGTGACGAGGCGGAATCCGATGCCGCCAAGCGCGGCCAGCAGACCCTGCGCCTGCTCTGCGACGCATTGAGCAACGCCGGCATCGAAGCCGAGAGCGTCATGCTCTACGCCGACGACATCGCCAAGGCCATCCTCAACACCGCCCACGCCCGCAACTGCACGCTCGTCGTCCTGGGCCTGACCCAGAAGGGCGCCCTGCAGCGCCTGCTCGGCGGCGACGTGCCCAGCCATTTCATCAAGCAGGCTGACCTGCCCGTGCTGCTCTGCCCCGCGGCGTGGAACGGAACGGTCTGAGAAATGGATGATCGATGATGGATGATGGATGAACCAGCGCGATCGCAGTGCCTCCACATCATCCATCATCGATCATCCATCACCAATTCCCAAGCTCCCCCGTCACCGGCTCAACCAGGTCCTTGACCGTCACGATCCCCAGAGGCTTCTCGTGCGAATCGACCACGATGACCAGGCTGATGTGCTCGCGCTGCATGCGACTCAGCGCCGCACGCCACGGCTCACCGGCGCGGATGCTGACCGCCGGCTCCATCAACTGCTCCAGCGGCGGACACACTGCTTTTTCGTAGGAAAGCACTTCGTCGATCCCCAGCACGCCCACCACTTTCCCCTGCTCGTCCAGCACCGGAAACCGTGAGCGCTCACTGCTGGCTGCCAACTGCCACAGCGTCTCGATCGACGCATCGCGGCGCACGGTCATCACCTGTTTCCACGGCACCATCTCATCGGCCACCGTGCGCGTGGACAGGTCCAGCACGCGCTGGGCGATGGCGGATTGATCATCGCTGAGCACGCCGTAGCCCACGCTCTCCTTGACCAGGTCCTCGACGCGGCGGCGCGGGTGCAGGGCGCGCTGTGTGCCGCGCCCGCCCAGGGCCCGCATCAGCAGCCCGGTGAACAACCCCACCAGCAGCGCGATGCCCGTCCAGCGGAACACCTGCTGCGTGATCACCAGCGGCCAGGTCAGCCGGTACATCAGGCGATCGGCATAAGCGGCGAACAAGTCCTTGGGCAACGTCTCGCCGAAGACGAACAGCAGTGGCGTCACGATCAGCGTGGTGAACACCAGGATCGACAGCGTGCTGTGGCCGCGCAGTTCGAGGATGGCGGTCAGCGACGCTGCGCCCAACTGGTTCATCAGGTTGTTGCCCAGCAGCAGCGTGGTCAGCAGGGAGGTGGGATGTTCGATCAGCCGGCGCAGGCGATGAGCCCGGCCACTGCCCTGGTGATCCAGCACCGCCAGGCGCACGCGGTTGAGGCGATAGGTGCCCGTCTCCAAGCCGCTGTAGAGGGCGGAGCCGGCGAAGCCGATCACCATGAGGATCGCCCAGATGGTCACGCGCCACCCTCCCGCTTCCCCCCGGCATTGTTTCCGCTTTCAGAAACAGTGCCTGACCCCTTGTCACTCGCATCGCCCTCTGCCTCGGGGGCGAGGCGTGCTTCAGCACGCCGGACGGATGAATCATCCGACTCCTGCGTATTGTGCGAATCCCGGAGTGATGAAGCACGCCTACCCCCGCCGGAATCGGC
>CAYYGM010000188.1:0-6657 GCA_964471555.1 uncultured Phycisphaeraceae bacterium | reverse complement strand
AGGCGCTTGAGGTACAGTTCCAGGGCGATGCGCAGGTACAGCGGCATATCCAGGGCATTGTGGTGCGTGATGAAGGGCCGAGCTGCGGCGCCACCGTGGATCGACTGCAGCATGGGGGTTTCGACTTCGAGGAAGCCGCGGCCCCGCAGGTAATCACGAATCTCGTCGATGATGCGGATGCGCAGTTGCATCGTCCGCATCACATCGGGGTTGGCATAGAGATCGACGTAGCGTTTGCGGTAGCGTTGCTCGGGGTCGGTCAGACCATGAAACTTTTCCGGGGGTGGGGCGAGGCTCTTGCAGGCCAGGGTCAGGCCGGCATCACCTCCGGGGGCGCTTCCGGGGGCGCCTTGGGACCAGACGGTGATTTCGCCGGTCTTGGTGCTGCCGAGGGGGCCGGACGCGGTGACGATGTCGGACAGGTCCACCTGCTTGGCCAGTTTGAACACCTCGGGGGGCACGGATTTTTTGCTGACGGCAACCTGCAGGTCGCCGCTGCAATCGCGCAGTCTCAGGAAGATCAGGTTGCCCATGACGCGCGACTGCACCACGCGCCCTGCCACCTGTACGCGCGGCCGGGCATCCTGGGTAGCATCCTGTTTGTGAGCTTCGTCGGCAGCGGCGTCGTATCTGGCACGCGCTTCAGCCAGGGACAGCAGGCCGTCGATGCGGTTGCCGTAGGGCTCGATGCCCAGCTCGTCGCGCAGGCGAGCCATCTTGCGGCGGCGGTCGCCTTCGATGTCTCCGGGAGTCCGTGGGTCGTTCGGTGTGTTCATGGGCCCCGCTATGGTATGAAAAAACACCCCCGCCGGTGAAAGCGGGGGGCAAAGAGAGTTTCGAGTTTCGAGTGACAAGTTTCGAGTGACAGAGCAGAGGGCATTATCCCTCGGACCCGCTTGCCTCGGCGGCGGCGGCCTTTTCCTTGGCCTCGCGCTCGGCGGCTTCCTGGCTCTGCTGCTCTTCCTGCTGGACCAGCCAGCCCAGGCCGCGGCGGCGGTCACGCAGGCGACGCTTCTTGCCCACGCGCTCACGCAGGTAGTACAGCTTCGAGCGGCGGACGTGGCCGTGACGCTGAACCTTGATCCCCGCGATTCGGGGCGAGTTGATGGGGAACGTGCGTTCCACACCCTCGTTGGCCACGATCCGCCGGACGGTGATGGTTTCGTTGATGCCGGAGCCCTGGCGTTTGATGACCACGCCGGTGAAGACCTGAATGCGCTCCTTGGCGCCTTCCACGATCTTGACGTGGACATCGACGGTGTCGCCGACGCAGACCACCGGGATGGTGCTGTTGATTTGGCCTTGGGTTACAGACCGCAGGATGTCGTCGCTCATGGTTCGATCCTTCGCAAATCTGGCGAGCCGTGCACTTTATCAGGCTTGCCCCTCGCTGTCGAGGCGGCCCCCGTCCTCGCGTGTTCCGGCCCCCACCGGGAGGGAGGATTACCTATTTTATTAGCAGTGTTCAAAATGCTATTGCTTTTTGTTCAGACCGATTCTAATGTGGCTTCGACATTTCGTTGAAAACCAGATTGGAGGATAAAGATATGGCGCTTAAGAGCGTTAACAGGTTTCGTGGACAAGGGTTGCGTCTGTCGCTGCCGGCGGGGACGGCTGTGGCCGGGGCGGCCCTGGCGGAGTCAGCCCAGGCGACCATCCAGTGGAGCGGCTCGACCGGCCAGCAGAATCTGGACCTTCAAATCGTCAAAGTTTATGACAAGGCTACCCCCAAGCTCTACCAGGCAAGGATCGACGTGGACGGCGACGGCGGTGACGATTACCAACTCACCTCGCAGATGACCGACGCGGTGACGCAGGAAGTGTCCATCTCGCCCCTGGACCCCGGCACCGGCATCCTCAACGCGATGGCGGTGGACAAAGCCTCACCCAAGTTGTTCGAGAACTTTGCCAGTGTCGGTGAGAACGAGAACTGGGACTTCGGCGGCAGCCATGTGCTCTGGTCCAACGTCGCCAGCGGCGTGCTGGGCAACCGCCAGTCCATGGCCAACCTGGGCCTGCGCTTCACCAGCAACGGCGGCAGCGAAACTCACTACGCCTGGCTGCAAATGTCCACCGACATGCAGAACCCGGATGTCAACAACGTCTATCAGAACACCCAGTTCACCATCGTCTCCTGGGCCTACGAAGATTCACCAGGTGCATCCATCCCCGCCGGCGTGCCCGAGCCGATGTCGCTGATGATCATGGGCACTGCAGCCACGGTCATGTTGACACGGCGCGGACAGCGGCGCGGATAACCAGCACATGGCCGAAACGGATCCGATCGAGTCGCGCTACGACTGGGCGCCTTATCCCGCGCTGGTCGTGGCCCAGACGCATCCCGGACACGGTGGGGCGGTGGCCCGCCTGCTGGGCTTTGATACGCCGGATGTGGAACAAGCCCGCGTGCTGGAGATCGGTTGTGGTACGGGGGCCAATCTCATCACCATCGCCCGCGATCTGCCCCAGGCAAGACTGCTGGGCGTGGATCTATCCAGCCGCCACATCGAAGCCGGGCGGGATCTGGTGAGTCGTGAGAATCTCAGCAACGTCGAATTACGCTGCGCCGACCTGCGCTCGTTCGATCCGGGCCGGCAGCGCTTCGATTACATCATCGCTCACGGGCTGTTTTCCTGGGTGGAAGATGCGGTCAAACAACGTCTGCTCGAGTTTTGTCGGGATCACCTGACACCGCGCGGGATCGCTTACGTCAGCTACAACGTGTACCCCGGCTGGTTCAGCCGCGAGCCGCTCATGCAGTTGATGCAGCTCGATGCCCAGTACGTCAACGACCCGCAACTGGCTATGACGGTGGTGGACAGCGTGCTGGGCTTCTTCGAGCAGGCGATGGCCAACGATGGGCAATTGCACGCGCCGATCATTCGCCATGAGTTGAAAGCCTTGCGGGCCAAGCGCCCCGATGTGCTTTTCCATGACGAGCTGGGGCAGGTGAACGATCCGTGTTACTTCCTGCAGTTCGTGCAGTGGGCGGACTCGTGCGGGCTGTCTTACCTGGGTGACGCGGACTTCGCCTCGACCTGGCCGGACAACTGGCCGCGGCCGTTCCGGGAGGCGGCGGCGCGATACAAGCTGGATCGGTTGCGGACCGAGCAGCACCTGGATGTTTTTTTACATCGCCGCTTCCGCATGTCGCTGCTGGTGCGGTCTGATGCGCCGGTGGGGCGGGGGATGAACCTGCAAGCAGCGCGAGAGATGGTGCTGGCCGGCAACCTTCAGTCCATCGGTGAGGCGGCAGATGGACGCCGTCTTTTCACCGGGCGTGATGGTGCAACCTTGTCAACCGGGGATCCGCTGGCTGTTGCCCTGCTGGAGCATCTGCGCACCCACGAACAGCAGTGGCTGGGGTTGCAGGAGGTGGAGTCTGCATTGCGCGGTTGCGGTCTGATGGTGGACCGTCTGCCGGCCGTGGCTGCCGACTGTTTTGCCCGCCGCTTCCTGCACCTGTCACTACCGCCTCGCAAAACTGCTGCCCCGCACTCGCAGGACGGGGCGGCGAAAGCCTGATTCCATTTTGATTCGAGCGAAAGGCCGATAAGCGCACATCTGGGTGCCCAGTGGTGGTCCAGAAGATTCTGCTTGGTAGAAGTCAGATTCTCTGTCCGGGTGGGTGGTCGATGGCAATTCTTTGGTGCAAGCCGAGCAGGTGCTGGATGAAGGCTGGCCTGCGACAATTCAATAAATCATGTAAGTCATTAAAATTTAAATTGATACACTTGGAAAATCCTCTCGGCATCAGACGAACGAGCAAATATATTCTTGCGCCAGGGGCATAGCCTCTTGACCGTTTGTGGATGTGCGTTACATTGGTATCCCAGTGGGCCACCAGTGGGAGACATCATGACCACCTCAACCGATCAAGCATACGGGCACCTGCGGCAAATGTTGATGCGCGGTGATCTGACCAGCGGCAGCCGCGTGTCGGAACTGAAGCTGGCCCACCAGTTGGGCATGAGTCGGACGCCGATCCGGGCGGCGGTGCGTCGCCTGCGCGATGAAGGGCTGGTTCACCAGGTTCCGCGCGGCGGCACGGTCATTTCCCGGCCGACCCTGCGTGATCTGCTGGACCTCTATGAGCTGCGCGAGTCGCTGGAATCCCGGGCCGCCTACAAGGCTGCCAAGTTCGCCAGCGATGAGGAGATTGACGGCCTGGATCAACTGTGCCGTCACATGCTCGACATCCTGCCCAAGCTCAAGTCAGGCGAGCCTTTAGACAAGGAAGATGTCCATCAGATCAACGAACTGGACGTGCGCTTCCACATGGAATTGATGCGTCTGGGCGGCAACATGCGTTCGCTGCGGATCGTCAGTGACATGCAGTTGTTCGAGAAGCTGTTTTTCACCAGCGGTCTGAGTTGGCCGTCGATCCGCCCCAATGTACTTCTGTTCGGGTTTTACCGTGGTCATCGCAAGGTGGTGCGCATGATTCAGAAGCGCGATGCCAAACGAGCCGCCAGGGCGATGATCACTCACGTGCGCAGCGGCCGCCGTGAAGTGGTGCGTCTCTATCGCAAACGCCTGCGTCACATTGCCAAAGAAGCCGTTACGGATTTCTGATCAGCGTGCTTCGTGCGCGTGAGATGGCCTGTTGGCCAGAAGGTCATTTTGAATCGTGGACCTCATGTAGAAGGAGAATGGATGATGAATGGGCAAGTAAGTCAAAGTCGAATCATGTCAGCAGTTGTGGGGCTGACCCGGGTTGCAGCGGTGATCGTTGCGTGCACGGCGTTCTCACGGGTGAGTGCAGCAACGCTGGTGTTGCACAGCACGATGGACGACGCGGATATCTCTGGAACTACCGTGTATGACATCGCGCTGCCGGCTCAGAACGGCACGCTCGATGCTGCGGTGACCTCCGGCGCCACCGGCCAGATCGGTCAGGCGATTGATTCATCGACTGCTTCCGGTATTCCGGCGGTGGATTACGGCGACGTATTGGACGCCGGTGCAGGCGTACAGACGATCTCCGCCTGGTTCAATGCTGACACGATCAAAACGCAAATTGTCGCTCAGAAAGGCAATACCGGCTCGAGCAACATCGGCTGGGCCATGTTCCTCGAATCGCGCAACAGCGGGGCGTTTCTGCGCGTGGCGGTGCGTGCCTGTGCCACCGGCATCGGTGACAACGCCAACCGCGCCATCGCCTGGACCGACCTGGCTACAGACGGCAGCGACTCGACCGGGATCTGGCATCAGGTGGCCCTGGTCTTGGATGCCAGCGCGGGATCCGTTGCCGGTTACGTCGATGGCGTGCTGATGGCGACAACCAACTCCTGGGGCATGACCTTCACCACCGATGGTGATGGCGTGAGCACCACCGATGCCCTGCGCGTGGGGACCGGTTTCGATGGCCGAATCGACGACGTGAGGATCTACGACGGGGCACTGACGGGACAGGAAATCGAAGATCTTTACAACAGCGGCATACCTGAACCGGCCAGCGTCGGGTTGCTGGGGTTGGGCTTTCTGATGATGAGGCTTCGCCGTCACCGGGCTGGATGACGGATGCCTCCGAGCGGGGAAACGCTCGAACGTGTATCCCCGCTTTTTGCTTCGCGGGTCGCAGGCAAGAAAGAGATCGTTCATGTTCGGTTCACATCACGTTCAACAACGGAGGCAGCTCATGAGATTCATCCGACAATATGTGGTCACATTCATCGCGCTGATCAGCCTGTCATTAGTGCAGGCGCACGCCCAGACGCTGCTGCTGCACAGCACGATGGATGATGCGGACGTCGTCGGCAGCAGCGTGCTTGACACCGCGCTGCCAGCCCAGAACGGGGTGCTCGATGTCGGCGCGTTTTCCGGAGCCGCTGGCCTCCTCGGTCAGGCGATCGACTCCCAGGTGGCCACCAACGTCACGGCCATCGATTACGGTGACGTGCTCGATGCGGGGACCGGTACCCAGACCATCTCCACCTGGTTCAACGCTGACACCATCAAGACTCAGTACATCATCAACAAGGGCAACACCGCTTCAACCTCGATCGGCTGGTCTATCTTCACCGAGTCGCGCAGCAGCGGCGCTTTCCTGCGCGTGGCGGTCCGAGCCACGGCCACCGGCATTGGTGACAATCCCAACCGGGCCATCCTCTGGACCGACCTGGCCGGCGACGGCAGCGACTCGACCAACACCTGGCACCATGTCGCGTTCACCATGGACGCCACCGCCGGCACGGTCACCGGCTACCTCGATGGCATCCAGATGGCAGACACCAATTCCTGGGGCACCACCTTCACGCCCGACGGTGACGGCGTCGCCACCACCGCTGCCCTGAAGGTTGGCCTCAACTTCGACGGCCGCGTCGACGACACCGGCATCTGGGATGGCGCCGTGTCGGCGGAGAAGATCGCGTTGATCCATGGCCTTGGCTTATTCGGGGGTGTCACGCTCGAGTCCTCCAGCATCGACGATGTCCTGAATGTCTTCAACGCGGCCAGCGGCTCCGCTGATGCGGGCGGTTACACCTGGAGCTACAAGACCGGACTCGGTTCCAGCACCGTCGGCGCGGTCGGCGGCGACACCGGTACGCTCGATGCCTACATCGTGCTCGACTCCAGCGGCAACGGGGTGCAGATCACCGCGTCTGCCCTGCATGCCGGCGACGCCAACGGTGACGGCGTGGTCAACCTGGCCGA
>CAYYGM010000187.1:0-6677 GCA_964471555.1 uncultured Phycisphaeraceae bacterium | reverse complement strand
GCGGACTGCAAGGCGACGCTGTTTTTCCTGGGCTACATCGCCGAATCGCATCCGCAGCTTCTGCGCCGCTGCGCCGAGGCCGGCCACGAGATCGCCACCCACGGCTCATGGCATCAGCGTCTGCATCGACTCGACGCTCACACGTTTCGTGAAGATGTCACCCGCGCCCGCCAGACCATTGAAGACATCATCGGACGCCCCGTGCTCGGCTACCGCGCGCCGACCTGGTCAGTCACCACGCAGACCGCCTGGGCAGTGGACGTGCTTAGTGATCTGGGCTTTGTGTACGACGCATCGATCTTTCCCGTGCATCATCCACAGTATGGCGTGCCGCAAGCGCCGTGTGAGCCGTTTTACGTCAAGTCCTCGCCGGGCGGGCCGATGCTGCTGGAGTTGCCGCCGCTGATCTGGCAGGCGCTGGGGCGACATGTGCCGGTGGCGGGCGGCGGATACTTTCGTCTACTGCCGCTGCAATTGATGCTGGCCGGTCTGCGTCAGGCGGCAGAACAGAATCGTCCAGCCATCCTGTACTTTCATCCTTGGGAGTTCGATCCCGGTATGCCGCGCCTGCCGCTGTCACTGACCGGCCGGTTGCGCACCTACACCGGCCTGCGCGCCAGCTACGACAAGCTGCGCCGCATCCTGGCTTGCAACGGACCGTGGCAGACGATCAAACAGTCACTGGATTACTGTCGCGCCATCGCGGACCGCAACAGCAACTTCACGCTGCAATGGCGGGCGGCGTGAACTGGTCATCAATCGGTGAGAGCGGCCGCGCCCGGACTTCGACGCGCCCGGCCAGCAGGTCGATCATCGGCTCAAGCACGCGATCCCAGGCGTAACGCTGCTCGATCAACTGTCGGGCCGCGCCGGCGATGCGGTGACGGAATGCCTCGTCGCTGAGCACGCGACTGACGAGACCCGCGTAATGGCGCGGACCGTCAGCGATCAGCAGATGCTCGCCCGGCGTTGCCTGGATGCCCGCGGCGCTTTGTGGCGTGGCGATCACCGCGCGGCGACTGGCCATCGCTTCCAGCACCTTGTTCTGGATGCCCGGGGCGATCTGCAGCGGCGCGATCACCGCCGCGGCCTTGGCCAGGTATTTGCGCACATCGGGCACGTCGGGGTAAACCTTCACGTTCACCCGCTGCTCCAGGGCACGCACCGCGGTCGTCGGACGCTTGCCTACGATCAGCAGTTGTGCCCCCGGAATCTGCTCAAGCACCTGCGGCCAGACTTCATCGGTAAACCAGCAGATGCCATCGACATTCGGCTTGTAATCCAGCACGCCCACGAACGCGACCTTCGGCTTGCTCGACTCCGGCAGCGGAAAGAAGTACGAGCCATCCACGCCGTTGCTGACCACGTACAGACGACTGTGATCACCAACATGTCGGCGATACGTTTCAGCCTCGGCGTCGCTGACCACGGTGACCGCGTCGAACCAGTCATACTCGCCCGCTTCAATGCGACGCAGACGACGGGCCTCGGCCGCATACACCCAGCGCAGCGGCGACTTCGTGTTTTGTGCGAAGCGTCGCCACTTGGCTGAATCGACATCCACCAGGTCCAGCACGTGCCGCACGGGTTTGCTTCCCGGTTTGCGATGGCGAAAGTGTGTGAGCAACCGGGCGTAGCCGATCATGCCGGTGCAGAAAGTCAAAACCGCATCAAAAGGCTGCTCGGCGTGCCAGCGGCGGATCGTTTTTGCCAGTTCACGGCGATAAAGCATGGTGGGCGTCAGCGCCGCTCCGCAAGCCAATGCAGCCGCCCCGCGCAGGCGCGTGGTCAGCGGATCGATGCGCTGAATGGCCAATTGCTGCACGTGTTTGCGCAGTATCTTGTCACTTCCGGGTACGATCGGCTCATCGCTGGTGCAGGCCAGCGACAGGTCGAAGTTTTCCGCCAGTTGTTGCAGCAGGTTCCAACTGCGAATCCGATCGCCGCGGTCGGGCGGATAAGGAATGCGATGCGTGAGCATCAGCACCCGCCGCGCAGGTGCATCGTGGAAACCGGGATGCAGGCATAACGTGCTCATGCTTCATGCCGCTCCGAGTTGTTCTTACGCTCCGCTCCAACCATGATGGACCCGGCCATCGTGCAGCCGGCCGCCTCCAGCAGTTGCTTGGAGCGGCGGGCCACCTTGCGCGGCGTGTGATGCATGCGCACCACCAGCACCGTCTCATCGCACAGCGCGCCCAGCACGCAGGCATCGGCTGCATGCGTCACCGGCGGCGAATCGACGAGAATGTGCTCGTAGCGATCCTTCAGCCGATCCAGCAGGCGCACCATGGCCGAACCAGCCAGCAGTTCGCCCGCCTCGTCGCTTTTCTGTTCTCCGGCGGGCATCACATGCAGGTTGGGATACACCGTGGGATGAATTGCTTCGGTTTCGTCCTCGACATCGCCGCGCAACACATGCGCCAGGCCGATCAGGAAAGGCCGGCCGAAGATTTTCTGAAACGACGGGCGGCGCAGATCCGCTTCGATCAGCAGCGTGCGATTGTTGGCAAGCTCGGCGAAGACGACACCCAGGTTCACCACGGTCAGGCTCTTGCCCTCGCGCGGCTCGGAGCTGGTAAACAGATGCGTCTGCCGTTTGCGATCCTTGCTGTGGGCCAGGATCTGGGCCCGCAGTTGACGGTATTGCTCGCAGACCAGCCCGGTGCGATCGCGATGCGAGGCGACGTTGGGCACGCAGCCGCCGGGCACGGTCGTCGGTCCCGGGTGATTGGTGGTTGCTGCGCCGTGGGCATCGGAGAGGCGCAGGTGCACCGGCTGCTGGTTGTGCAGCGGCTTGCCGGGCCGGGCCTGGGCCAGGGGCATGACTTCCTCCAGCGGCAGGCCGCCGGTCTCCACCACCTCCGGCATCTCCCACACACGGGCCCCCTCCCGCGGAAAGGCGCAGTCTTGCGAAGCATCCAGGAACTTGGCAGCCTCCGGATTGTCAGAAAAATCCGAGGAATCCTGCTGTTCCGGGGTCGCCGGCTCCGGGCGGCGGTTCATGGCGTCATAGACGTCGCCCATCCTCATACTCCTGCGTCGGCTCAATGATTTCGTCGGGTGCGTTGCCCAGCGTGTTGTCGTCGACCAGGTCGCCGGGTCCGAAAGCCTCGTTGTTGAAGTTGGGCATCATCTGATCGACCGCGCGGCGGACGACCGACGAATCAATCAGCCGCGTGTTGCGCGAGTAGCCCACCAGCAGTGCGTTGTCGCAGACCAGATTGACCACGCGCGGGATGCCGCCCGAGCGCTGGTAGATCATCTGCAGCGCTTCGCGCGAGAAGTCCACGTTCGGCCGCTCGTTGCTGGCCCGCACCAGGCGGTACGCGATGTACTTGGTCATGTCGTCGAAGCTCATTGGCCCCAGGTGTGTGTACATCGCAATGCGCTGGATCAGCGGCTTGAGACGCTCGTGCTTGAGCATGGCCCGCAGTTCGGGCTGGCCCAGGATCAGAAGCTGCACCAGCTTGTCGGTTTCGTTCTCCAGATTGGTCAGCAACCGCAGCTCTTCCAATTCGTCGATGCTCAGGCACTGGCCCTCATCGATGATGATCACCACGTTGCGGCCGATGGCGTACTGATGCTCGACGAAGCGGCGCATGGCGGTGAGATAGGTCGCCTTGTCCGGTTTCTCGGGCAGGTCGAGTTGAAACTCGCTGGAGATCATCTTGACCAACTCGGTGGAGCTGACGCGGGTGTTGTTGATCAGGCAGGCGCGGACTTCGGAGCCCAGGCGGCGCAGCAGCGTGCGGGTGAGCGTGGTCTTGCCGGAGCCGACCTCGCCGGTGACCAGGGCGAAGCCGCGGCGGTTGCGCACGACATACTCCAGCTTGGCCAGCGCCTCGCGGTGTTGCTCGGTTTCGAAGAAGAAACGCGAGTTCGGCGTGTTGGCGAACGGCGGCAACAAGAGGTTATAGAAATTTTCATACATCGCAGGCGTCCCTGATCTATCGGTGATGGGAACCCTTCATTGTACCTGCTACCTGCCGCAAATCGCCACACGTCCGGTAATTCACGCAGCTTTCGGCCACCAGGCCCGCTGCGAGCCTGGTTCGTCGCTTTCACCGATGTCCACCACCGCACCCAGCACCGGCATCGCCAGTTCACGCTCGGCGTCGTCGAGATCGTGGAATCCTACATCCGACATCCGCCGCGACAGCGAACTTGCCACCACGGTGATCGCCGCTGCCAGCAGCGCCAGCAACGTGCCCGCGCCGGGCGGAGGAAATACGGGGCGGCGTGGCGGCTGGGCGCGATCCATCACGCTCAGGGCCGAGCCGCCGCCGGAAGCTTTGGCCAGCATCAACTCGCGCTGCTTCTGCCGCCAGTCGTCCAGTTGCCGCTGGGCGTCGTCCAGTTGTCGCGTCACGTCATCGTATTCGTTGCGCCCGGCAAACGTGGTTAACTGCTGGGCTTCGAGTTTCTCGACTTGCTTGCTGAGCGTGTTGCGCCGCGCCGTCAGCGCTTTGAGCTGGGCATCGAGCGTCTCCAGCTTGGCCTGGGCATCCAGGCGTGCGGGATTGGCCTGACGCTGGGCGGCCAGGTCGATGTACAGCGGCGTGGCCTTGAGCTTCTTCTGCACCGCGTCGATCTCCTGCTGCGTCTTCTGCACCAGGGGATGCTCATCGGTGCGGCCCCACTTGTAGCGGTGCTCGTTGAGCTGCTGATTGAGTTGGTTCAGTTGATTCTGAAGCCGGGCCACCTGCGGGTTGCGCCCGCGCGTGCGCTGCTCCAACTGCTCGGGCTGGGCATCGATCCACTTGCCCAGCGCTTCATGCTGCTGCCGAATCTGGGTGAGTTGCTGCTCGATGCCGCCCAGTTCCGCCCGGGCGGCGATCATCGAATCGCGCAGGGCTGCTGCTTCACCACTGCGCAACGCGGGATTGTCCTGCTCGAGTTGCGCTTTGCGGGCGGACAGGGCGGCGAGATTGTCCTGTTGCTTTTGAATCTGCTGGTTGAGAAATGTTTCGGCCTCGGCGGACTGCTGAAGCTGCTGGCGGGCGGCGATGACCAGGTAGTGATCGATCAGGCTGTTGGCCAGTTGGGCGGCCATCGCGGCATTGCGATCGCGCACCGAAACAGCAATCACGTCGGCAGCCTCCGTGGAAACCACCGTGCGGGCGCCAACGCTGGAGGCCAGGTCGTCGAGCAGGCGATCGCGCTGCTGGCGCCCGGTCTGCGTCAGTTCGCCCTCCGGCGTGCGATCGAACTGGGCTGCGAAAGGTAAGCCGTCGTCGTCGATCACCGCTTCCAGCACGCTGCGACTGGTCAGCTCCTGTTGCGGGGCGGCGCCCATCAGGTTGGCCTGGCCGGCGACGCGCGGCAGCGACTGTTTGCCCGACCAGCGCAGGCTGGCTGTGGCTTCGTAACTGCGCGGCACGAGCCACACGGCCAGCAACACCACCAGCGCCACCGCCGCGCCCGGGTACAGACGCCGGCGACGATCAATCCAAACATGGCGCATCATGCTGAGAATCACCGCGAATTCCTTTCGCTCAGCGCCAGGCCGCCGCTGGTCAGGCGCACCACATCCCCAGCTTCCAGCGGCCGGCCATCGAGCGCCGCCTGCTGCAGCCGCCCCGATTCATCCGCCCGCCACAAGGCAAACCCCACGCGCCCGCCGCGGTTGAGCACCTTCAGCGCATCGCGCGGCTGATCAGCCCCGGTGTAAGGCATTTTTACCCGCACATCGCCCGACTCGGCGAACCAGTACTGCGAATCGTGCAGCGACACCCGCACCTGCAGTGCGGGAGCCACGTAGTAGCGGCGAAGCCTCTCTTCAATTTCCGAACCAAGCTGGGCCGGTGTGCGCCCGGCAGCGAATATATCCCCCAGCAGCGGCAGTTTGATGTATCCATCCTCGCGCACCGCAGCCTCCAGGTCCGCCAACTCCGGAATCGTGGGGGCGATCATCTGCACACGATCGCCGATCCCGAGGTGATACGGCCGCGCCGCCACAGGTGATTCGGCCTCGCTCGCCCGGCGCCCCGTGGGCGCGGCGGCACAACCGGCCGCCAAGCAGACGGCGACAGCCACAGACATCGCGCAGCAGGTTCGCATGTGGGTTATGTCGGCCGTTGCCGATGAGCCTCTGGCACGAGCGATTATGAGACGGGCCGCGAGAAGTTATTCGGACGTGGCAGCGTGGCAAAAACCGGAAACGGGATGCGCCACGAAGACACGAAGGACACGAAGCAGAAGGAGTTGAACCGCGGAGACGCGGAAGACGCAGAGGAAGGCGGAAATGGATGAGGGCAAGAGCACGCGGATGAACGCGGATAATACGGTTTGCGAAAAAACCCTGGGCGTGCCAGCTTGAGCCGGCATGCGTACCGGCCGGCATGCCGACTGAAGTCGGTACGCCCGCAAGCACGAGTTTTTCGTGGGATTGATATAAGAAGCGATGAAACGAGCGGGATGCAACATGTTGGGCATCAAGACCCAACAACCCATAGCCGGCGAGCTGCGCCTCGCCGGACCGATTCACTTTGCGTCTCCAATCTCCTTGGCACGGTCATGTCTTCACGTGTTCACGCCTTTGTGCCCACGCGCCTTCTCTCCTTGCGCCTGCGCAGCACCCCCAGCGCCAGAAAGGCAATTTCACCCCGTCGCTGTTATTAGTTTTCTAGAAAACTAATAACAGCCATCCAAACTCAATTGCTTGGTGGCGATGG
>CAYYGM010000186.1:0-6703 GCA_964471555.1 uncultured Phycisphaeraceae bacterium | reverse complement strand
ACGAGAAGGTGGCCCGCCTGCACCTGGACAAGCTGGGCGTCAAGCTGACCACGCTCTCGCAGGAACAGGCTGACTACATCGGCGTGCCGGTCGAGGGCCCGTACAAGAGCGAGCACTATCGGTATTGAGGCAGGCAGTAGTGAGTAGGCAGTAGGCAGTAGGGTTGAGGCGCGGTGCGTCTGCGCGATCCTTACCCTGCTGCCTGTTGCTGCTTCCCCGTTGCCATTGCCTTTTCCCTACTGCCTACTGCCTACTGCCTAACCTCACGGCGAAACCGTGCGGCGCGGGGCGGGCTGCATGGCCAGGGTCGGCGTGGCGGTCAGGCGTAGCGTGGCGATGACGGGGTAGTGATCGGAGATGGGCTTGCCGCTGACGGATTGGCGGAGAATGCCGGCCTCTTTGGTGGCAAAGGCGCGGGAGGTAAGGATCCAATCCATGCGCTCGCCGGTGATTTTACCGTGAAATTCGTGACGGGTGCCTTCATAGGCGGAGCGTTGGGGATGGCTGATGCGGTAGGTGTCGAACAAGGGTTCGCTGCCGGTCGCGGTGAGTGTGCGATAGGTGGTGGAACCTTCGCCGTCGTTGAAGTCGCCGGTGACGATGACCGGCGTCTGGCCGGCGATGCGTTCGATCTGCTGGCGCAGCAGTTGGGCCGATTCGATGCGAGCCTCGTCGCTGAAGGTGGAAAAGTGCGTGTTGAAGAGGAAGAAGTCCTGGCGGAGCAGGCGGTCGTGGAGCTTGACCCAGGTGGTCATGCGTGGGAACCAGGCGCCGTTGAAGCTTGAGCCGGGCTGGGCGGGATGGTTACTGAGCCAGAAGCTGCCGGCATCGAGCAGATCAAAGCGGCGGGAATCGAAGAAGATGGCGCACATTTCACCATCGAGCTTGCCGTCATCGCGTCCGGCGCCGACGCAGCGGTAACCGGGCAGGCCGCGCATCAGGTCGCGTGCGGGGGAGGCGAGGCATTCCTGGGTGGCGATGATGTCAGGATTGACCTGGCGCAGGGTGGCCGCCATGTTGGCGCGGCGATGGGTCCAATAGTTGGGGCCGTCGGTGAAGACGGGGCGGCGCATGTTGAGGCTGACGATGCGCAGATCGCGCGGCTCGTCGGCGGTCTGCGGGCGCAGGCTCATGGGGGCAGAAGAAGACCCGCCGCAGCCGACGAGCGAGGTCAGGGCTGCGAACAACAGCAGTGCGGTAACGGATTTCATGCTGAGGTTGTTATCGGCAGGCAGATTGGAAAAACTCCAACGGCGAACGGAAAGCTCACAGTAGGCCGGCCTTGCCGGATAGGGCCATCAGGGAAACCCCGCACGGGGGCGGGAGCTTCCAGGCGACACTGTTTGCAGGCCAAGGACAGCCTCAACCGATAGTTGATGATTGGAGTCGTTCCATCCATTGCAATCGCAGCCATCTTCGCTAAACATGTGCGACTTCCCCCCCTTTCAAGGAGTCATGTTTATGTCGGATCAAGCATCGGTCACCTCCATCAAAGACACCACCGCGAACCCCGCGCCTTTGGGTTTGATGGGCTTCGGCATGACCACCGTCCTGCTGAACCTGCATAATGCGGGACTGTACTCGCTGGGCACGATGATCCTGGCCATGGGCATCTTCTACGGCGGCGTGGCCCAGATCATTGCCGGCTGCATGGAGTGGAAAAAGAACAACACCTTCGGCACCACCGCGTTCACCAGCTACGGCCTGTTCTGGCTGACGCTGGTGGCCTTGCTGCTGATGCCCAAGTTCGGCTGGTGGGACAAACCTGAAGAAGGCGCCATGATCGCGTATTTCATCATGTGGGGTATCTTCACCGGCGTGCTGTTCATCGGCACTCTGCGCCTCAACCGCGCCCTGCAATTTGTCTTTTTGAGCCTGACCGTGCTGTTCTTCATGCTGGCCATTCGCGACATCATCGGCGGGGCGGAGCACCCCATGTTCGCCAAGCTGACCGGATGGGAAGGCATCATCTGCGGCGCTTCGGCGATCTACACGGGGCTGGCCCAGGTGCTCAATGAAGTGTACGGCCGGACCGTTTGCCCGCTGGGCCCGGTGCAGAAGGCGTAAATCACAGGCAAAAGAAGCCTGCCGACAAGCCCGGTTTGCGCTCCGCATTGTGAGCGCGGGCCGGGCTTGTTAACTTGATTGCGAGTTTATCGACCAATCAGGAGCGATTCACGATGGGTTTAATGGACGGCAAACGCGGCATCATCTTCGGCATCGCCAACGAGCGAAGCTACGCCTACTTCATCGCGCAGTCGCTCATGCAGCACGGAGCGGAGAACCTGTTCACCTATCTGCCCCTGGGCAAGATGGAAATGCGCGTGCGCAAGGCGATTCAGGGCATGGGCATCGAAAACCCCTGGATGCAGCCGTGCGATGCCAACAGCGACGAATCGCTGGACGCGGTGTTCGACAAAGTCAAAAGCGACTTCGGCACCATCGACTATGTCGTCCACTCCATCGCCTTCGCCAACAAGGATTACCTGAAGCTGGACACCTTCCACACCACCCCGCGGCAGGTTTACACCAGCGCCATCGACACCAGTGCCTACACCCTGCTGGCCATGGCCCAGCGGGCCCTGCCCCTGATGCCCAATGGCGGGGGGATCGTCTGCCTCAGCTACTACGGCGGCGAAAAGGTCACGCCCGGCTATAACGTCATGGGTGTGGCCAAGGCGGCTCTCGAGCAAACCACCCGCTACCTGGCTTACGAGCTGGGCGACCAGGGCCGCAACGTGCGCGTCAACTGCATCAGTGCCGGCCCCTTCAAGACCCTGGCCGGGGCGGGCGTCGGCGGCATGGATGAGATGATCGCCCACCAGGAGCGCAAGAGCAGCCTCAAGCGGGCCAACACCGGCGAAGAGGTCGGCGATACCGCCGTGTACCTGCTGAGCAACCTTTCCAGCGGCGTGACCGGCGAAACCATCCACGTCGACTGCGGCTTCAGCATTGTGGGGATTTAGGAAGCCATGAGCCATGAGCCATGAGCTTTGAGATGTAAGTTTCAATAGCCGGCGAACTATGCCTCGCCGGGTTCCTGCAAGCCCACATCCCCGATACCAATACACCCGCACACGGTTCACTTCTTCACGAGTGAACCGTGTTTTCTTGGTGCGCAGCCGTTGCGGAACCCGATACAGAATCGCGGCAACGTTGCCGTGTTCTGCGGTCCCTGCGCTTGCTGCGCGTCCTGTTTTTTCAGAGGTTCATCATGCCCATTCGCTTTCACTGTGAATCGTGTGAAGCTCGCGTCAAAGTGCCGGCCGGCTCCGAGGGACGCCGGGTCAAGTGCCCCCGTTGCGGCCACCTGCAGCGCGTGCCCCGCCACAGCGAACAACTGTTGACCGTCGGGGCCGGGTCAGGCGATCCGTCCGGCGATTCGGCCATGGGCCAGGACAGTGGCAGCTTCCAGGCGGTGCAGAGCGAAACGCCCGCAGCAGAGAAGGCCGCGCAGAAGAAGAGGATCGAGCTGGGCGACAGTCTCTCGGACCTGGCCAAGGACTTCGAGAAGGACATGACCCCGCCGCAGATGCAGCAGGATGAAACACCGGCCGACGAGGGTGAGCAGCAGGCCGAGCAGACTGCCAGAGAGCCGCAGCAGATGAGCCTGTTGGAGCAGCAGCCCGCGGAAGAGCTGCCCGTGCAGGACCAGCCGGAGCCCGAGCAGCAGATGCCGCAGGTTGAATCGCGTGACATCGCCGCCCCCCCGGAAGGGGAAGTGGAAGCGAAAGACAACACGCCGGAGCCGAGCGAGCCACCGGTAACCGAGCAGGTGGTCGAACAGACTCCTGAGTCGGAGCCTGCCGCCAAGCCGGCCCCGACGCCCGCGCCGCCGCAGCCGATCATCCTGAGCGGATCAGCTTCACAGCAGGTGGTGACCAAGGTCAGCGAACCGGCCCCCGAGCCTGCCGTAGTCACAGCCGCCGCGACAACCGCCGCTGTGGCATCGACCGAGGAGATGACAGAGCAGCCCCGTGCCGCCCGTCCATCCCGGCACGTCAAGCCCTACACCGCACTGAAGAACCTGGCGTCCGTGCTGCGGATCATGCCGGCCGTTCTGATCCCGGTGGTGCTGTGGCACGTGCTGCAAACGGTGACCGTCAGCGGGGCGATCGTGACGCTGATCAGCGGGGCTGCCATCGTGGCCATGACCTGGACGCTGGCCGAGATCGCCGACGCGGTGCGCGATCTGGCGCGGCGGGCGTAAGCTGCGGCTACAATCCCCGCTATGGCTTTTTCCAACGCCACCGCTCGCTGGTTGCCCCTGGTGCTCGTGGTTCTGGGCGCGTTGTTGTACGCCAACACGCTCGATGCCCCGTTCATCTTCGACGACGAGCCGAACATCAAGAAAAGCGAAGTGGTGCAGGATCTGGGTAAGGCCATGGATATGGTCGTGCCCATGATCTTCAGCCTCAAGCCGCCCGATCCGCGGCCGCTGGTCACCATCACGCTGGCGCTGAACTACGCGGTCGGAGGCTTTGCTCCGCAGGGGTATCACGTGGTCAACATCGTGGTGCACATCCTGGCGGGACTGGCCCTGTTCGGGCTGGTGCGGCGGACGATGTTGCTGCCGCGCTGGCAGGGCAGGTTCGAGACTTCCGCGCACTGGTGGGCCCTGGCGGTGGCGGCCGTGTGGCTGGCGCATCCGCTGAACACGCAGGCGGTGACGTACACCATTCAGCGGGCCGAGTCGATGATGGCGATGTTCTTCCTGGCCTCCATGTATGCGGCCGTGCGGCAGGCGACAGCGACCGGTAGCGCAGGAAAATGGGGTTGGGGGATCGCCTGCATTCTGGCCGCGATGGCGGGAACCTGGTGCAAGCAGGTGATCGTGGGACTGCCGCTGGTGGTGATTGCGTTCGACTGGGTGATGCTGCAACCACGCCCGCTGGGACAGTGGCTGCGACAGCGCGGGCTGCTTTACGTCGGACTGTTTGCGGTCAGTGGGTTGCTGGCGATCCGTTCCATGGGCATGGCCACGGAGGCGGGTTCGTCGGCGGGCTTTGGTATGCCGGTGGTGGGGCCGTTCGGTTACCTGATTTCGGAGCCGCGGGTGATCCTGCATTACCTGCGTCTGGCGTTCTGGCCGGACGTGCTGGTGCTGGATTACTTCTGGCTGCCCGCCATCCCGAACGACACGCCGCCGCAGTATGTGTGGACGCTGGTGAGGTACTTCGTGCTGGTCCAGTCGCTGATCATCGGCAGCCTGGGCATCGCATCCCTGGTTGGTCTGTACTGGCGACAGTGGTGGGCGTTCTGCGGCGTGGCGTTCTTTGTCATCCTGGCCCCCACCTCGAGCGTGATGCCCATCGCGGACCTGGCGGTGGAGCATCGCATGTATCTGCCGCTGACCTGCGTGGTGGCGGTGGTGGTGATCTCCGTGGGTCTGCTGCTTCGCTGGATAGCGCCGGCCAAGTCGGCCAAGATCGGTGCAGCGCTGCTGATCCTGGCCACCGCGGCCCTCGGTACGCGCACGGTGATTCGCAACTACGATTACCTGTCGCCGCTGCATCTGTGGGACCAGATCGTGATCGATCGGCCGGGCAACCCGCGAGCCTGGCAGAACCTCGGGGCGCTGCTGCTGGCGGACGGCCAGGAGGACAACGCGCTGCTCTGTTTCGAGCACGTGCTGGACATTCTGCCCAACTACGCTGCCGCTCACGCGGGTCTCGGCGACATCTACCTGCGGCGGCGCGACCCCGCCCAAGCGATCGCCCATTACCAGAAAGCTGCCGAGATCGAGTCGTCGCGGGCTTCATTTCACTACGACCTGGGCCGGGCGCTGCTGGTGGTGGGGCAGTTGGACCAGTCGTACCAGGAACTGTCGAAGGCCATCGAGTTGCAGCCGGACTACGCCAAGGCCCACAACAACCTGGGGCTGGTGTGCCTCCAACTGGGCAAGCTCGATGAGGCGATCGCCAACCTGGAGCTGTCCATCGCCCAGGATCCGGATCAGCCGGAGGCGTACGTGAATCTGGCCACCGCCTACGAACATCGCGGCGATTTGGACAAAGCGGTGGAGATGATCCGCAAGGCGATCGACGCCGCCCAGCGGGCCTATGCCCATCCGGATGAAGAGGAGCCGTTGGATGCACAGCAGCAGGCGGATCGCATGCAGAAGCTCAAGCTTCGTCTGCAGGCGTTGAGCGAGAAAGCCGGGTCAGCACCTGCTTCGCCGTGAGACGCGCCAGTTCGCTTTCCTGCGGGTCGTCGCGGATCTGGGTGATGCGCTGGCGCAGTTGATGGGCTGATTCGTGCTGCGGAAGATCTCGTAACAGATTCCCCGCTGCGATCAGGGCGTTACGCTTCATCATGTCCAGCTTGATGCGTTTGAGGGCGGACCCTTGGAATGCGGCGCGTCGGTCGCCTTCGTTCCAGCCCAGCACCGTCAGCAGGTCGAAGCTCTTTTCCATTTTCTCCGCTCTCTGCCCACCGCTCTCAGCCTTCTGATTAAACGGGCAGACCTCCTGGCACACATCGCACCCGGCAACCCAGTCGCCGATGCCCGCATGTAATGGCGGGGGGATCAGGCCGCGATGTTCGATGGTCAGATAGCTGATGCAGCGTGCGGCGTCGAGGCGGTAGCCTTCGGTGGCGATGCAGTGCGTGGGGAAGGCGTCGATGCAGCGGGTGCAGGTGCCGCAGTGGTCCGACATCGTCTGATCATTGGGTCCCATCTCCAACGTGGTGACGATCGTGC
>CAYYGM010000185.1:0-6785 GCA_964471555.1 uncultured Phycisphaeraceae bacterium | reverse complement strand
GGCGAGCATCGACATGATCCGCAAGTACAATCGCTGACGGCGGCGGAATTGCAGTTGCCGTCGTTTGCTGCAACTGTAATTCGAAAATCCAATGATGTAACCGACGTGATGGCAGGCGGTTACGGTTAGGCGATCTTTTCTCGCCATCGTTTCCTGCAACTTCTCCCCAGGGTGTCGAGCAACGCAACGGGCGCTGCTCACGAGTGACACCCTTGTTGGAGACTCATTATGCAGGAAGCCAGTTCCGTTCCAACCAAGTCCTCTCTGTCCCGCGCCCGGGTCCAGCTCATCGAGCTGATGCAGCGGATCAACTTCGGCCGCATCGAGGGGCTGCCGGTGCGCCGTGGCGAGCCGGTGATGGACCCGCCGCCGCGCATCGTCCGCGAGATCAAGTTCGGCGCTGAGAACGGGCCGCGACCTGAAGTCGCCAAGGCTGACTTCGCGCTCAAGGCCCAGGTCCGCGAGCTGTTCGCCCAGCTGGAGGCGCTGGGCGACGGCGTGATCCCCTGCATCGAAATCCAGCGAGGTCTGCCGTTCCGGATGACCGTTGAGGAGGTGTGCGCCTGAGACGACGGGGTTGGGCTCCCCAGCAGCACGTGTGACTGAAACGAATTCAAGTACCTGACAACTAACCGGCCACGAAGTGGAGGCGTTGTGGGTGCCGCAGAAGCGGCAATCCTGCAACGCCTCCACTGCATGTGGTCGCCGCTTCGACTGGCACCCACGCGACGCCTCCCGGCCAAGGGAGGTCCCAAGTGGACACCAATCAGAAGCGTTGCGAACTGACCGATTACGCACTCGAACTCGTCCATCACAAGGCGTGGCAACTCGTCGGCAAGGCGGGCTACACGCAGGACGACGTGGATGACATCAAGCAGGACCTGATCGTGGACCTGCTGGAACGCTTGCCCCAGTTCGATCCAACCAAGGCGACCTACAACACGTTCGTCGCCCGCCTGGTTGAGCGGAAAATTTCCAAGCTGCTCCGCGACCGCCAGGCGGAGAGGCGTGACCATCGACGTGAGGTCTGCTCGCTCAACGAGGAGATCGACGCCGGCGAAGTCGAGCCGGTGCAGCGTCTGACCACCATCAGCCAGGACGATCAGGACATCCGCACGGGCAAGTATGCGCGCCCCGCCGAGGAGCGTGCCCATCTCCAGCTCGACATGGAATCGGTGCTCGATGGTCTGACGCCCGAATTGCGGCAGATCGCCGAGATGTTGCAGACCAAGTCCGTCTCCCAAGTCGCCCGCGAACTGGGAATCCCGCGCCGCACCTTCCGCGAGAAATACCTGACGCAACTGCGTGAGGTCTTCGCGGCCAAGGACATGGACGACTACCTGCGGTAATCGCGTTCTCCGCCAGTTTGCCCCTGCGCCGGGTAAGTAACAGAAGGCGGCCAGGGGCGAGCTGGTCCGGAGAACCCAGGAGACACCAACGTGAGTGAACACATGGACGTGAACATCGACCTGAGCATCCTCGAAGTCGAACCCGCCCAGGAATACCACGCCAAGGCGGACCGCTTCCTGACCAGCCATCAACTGCTGGATTTCATCAAGTGCCCCTGGCTGCATCGCAAGAAGTGCATCGGGCTGATCGAGGAGACGGACTCGGCTAGCTACCTGATCGGCCGGGCTGCCCACGTCCGCATTCTCGAAGGGCGCGAGGCCTACGAAGCGGCGTTCGCCCTGGGCGGGCCGGTCAATCCAAAGACCGGCAAGCCGTTCGGCGCTGGCACGAAGGCGTTTGCCGAGTGGGCCGAAGCTCAAGGCAAGCCGGTGCTTTTTCACGAACAAGTCGAGCTCGTGGAGCAGATGGCCACCGGCGTAGCCATGAACAACCAGGCGGTGGACCTGCTGCTCTATGGCCGGGCCGAGGGTGTGGTGCGGGCCGAGTACTGCGGCACGCCGTGTCAGATTCGCATCGACTGGGTGCATCCGCACCGGGGCATCGTCGACTTCAAGACCTGCGATGACCTCACCTGGTTCGAGGCCGACGCCCGGCGCTACGGCTACCACCGGCAGATGGCGTTCTACCGCGCCGTCCTGGCCGAGGTGATCGAAGGCCAGATCGTCCCCGTCCATCTCGTCGCCGTCGAGAAGAAGGAACCCTTCAGGTGCGGTGTCTGGCGCGTCAGCGACGACACGCTGGCCATCGCGCAACGCGAGAACGAGGCCGCGATCCGTCGGCTGCTGGCCTGCCGCCAGCATGACGAGTGGCCCACGGGCTACGAGGAGATTCGCGTGCTGGACGTGGCATGAGCATGTCTTCGCGCCCGAGCGGCTTGTGGCGAGTCCCATCACGCGGCGGCCACCCCTCGGGCGCTTCTGGCAGGACCGGGTTTGCCCGAGGCCTCATATGCCTCGGGACGCGGGTTCGACTCCCGCACCTGCCATTGGTTTTCACACGCTGGCCAGCGTGACGAGATGTGTAACCCACGAACCTTCAATCAGGAGCTATGAAATGATCCGCAACTATCGCAAGTGCGATCCGCCGACCTCGGCGCTGGCCGGTCGGCATGTGCAGTCCTGCGGTTGCGCCAAGCGCCATCGCGATCTGTGCCTAGCAGTTGTGAAACGCCAGCCGGGCCTGACGGCCCGCGAGATCGAGGCCCGAATCGGTATCAAAGCCCATAAGCGTCTGCCGGAACTGCGGGCCGACAAGCTGGTCCGCAACGGCCCGTCTCGCGCCTGCACCGTCTCTGGCCGCCGAGCCATGACCTGGCTTCCGCCCCAGTACCTCAACTAAGCCACGGAGAAACACGCATGACCATGATCGAGCAGATTCATCGTGGGCGCAGGCATTCCCCGCCACGCCTGCTGATCTACGGAACCGAGGGCATCGGCAAATCGACCACTGCCGCCCAGGCACCCAACCCGATCTTCATTCCCACCGAAGACGGCCTGGACCAGATCGATTGCTGCAGCTTCCCGCTGGCCAAGAGTCTTACCGATGTGGAAGCGGCGCTGCGGGCGCTGATCACTGAGCAGCACGACTTCGAGACGGTCGTCATCGACTCGGCCGACTGGCTGGAGCGCCTGGTGTGGGATGCGCTATGTGAGCAGTATGGCGCAAGCAGCATCGAGAAGGTCGATGGCGGCTATGCCCGGGGTTACATCCATGCCCTGACTCACTGGCGTCGTTTGCTGGCCGACCTCAGCACGCTTCGCAACCAGCGCGGCATGTGTGTGATCCTCCTGGCCCACGCGAAGGTCGAGAAGTTCGAGGACCCGGAGCACGCCGCCTACGACCGCTATTCCCCGCGTCTGCACAAGCACGTGACGGCGCTGCTGACCGAGTGGTCCGATGCAGTGCTGTTTGCCACGCGGAAGATCATCACCAAGACCGAGGATGGCGGCTTTGGCCGCGAACGGACTATCGCCGCCGGCCTGGGCAAGGGTGGGGGCGAACGCATCCTCCGCACCGTCGGCAGCCCCGCGTGCGTGGCCAAGAACCGCTACGGCCTTCCGGCCGAACTTCCCCTCTCGTGGCCCGCGCTGATGCAGGCCCTCACCGAGCAACCGCAACCCGTCGCCCAGCCGCACCTGCGTCTGGTCGGCGCTGAGCAGAACACTAACAGCAAGGAGCACTGAACATGGCAAACCTGAACGGATTCAACGCCCACGAAGTCGAACCGACGAGCAACTTCGAGCCGCTGCCGGCGGGCAAGTACCTCGCCGCCATCACCGAGAGCGAGATGAAGCCCACGAAGAACGGCAGCGGGAGTTACCTGCAGTTGGCGTTTACGATCCTCGAGGGCGAGTTCAAAAACCGCGTCCTCTGGGCGCGGCTGAACCTCAACAACCCCAACGCCACGGCAGTGAAGATCGCCAGATCGGAACTCTCGGCCATCTGCCACGCGGTGGGCGTAATGCAGCCACGCGACAGCGTCGAGCTACACAACATCCCGCTGCTGATCACCGTCAAGCTCAAGAAGCGCGAGGACACCGGCGAGCTAACCAACGAGATCAAGGGGTACGAAGCCAAGACCGCCAGCACCGGCCAGCCGCAGCAGTCCCCGGTCACCAGCAACACCCCGCCGTGGAAACGCTGATTGGCTCCCCGACGAGCCGTACTCCAACCATAACTTCTTCAAAGGAATCCTCATGGACGCATTTCTCTGGTTTCTCTGGTTCTTCAACGGCGCTCTGGCCTATTTCCAGGTGCGCCGCGAGCAGCGCAAAGGCAATGGCAAGTGGACCAGGGCCGATCGCCTGTTCTGGCTTCCGGCGTGCCTATTGGGCGGCACGCTCCTGTTGCTGATCCTGCTCCTCATCGAGCTCGGGATGGCGATCGGCAAGACGGAGTGGGCCAAGCGGGAGGCCCGGTGGTGAAAGTCACGCTGCCATACCCCCCGTCGGTCAATCACTACTGGCGGCACTTCCGGGGGCGCACCGTGATCAGCCGGGAGGGCCGGACGTTCCGCGCCAGCGTCTGCGCCCTCCTGGCCCGGGGCGGCGGCAACGGCCCCCGCAAGCCGCCCTCTGGCGGCCGCATCGCGCTGGCGATGGACGCCTTCCCGCCCGATCGGCGACGGCGTGACCTGGACAACCTGCAAAAACCCGTGCTCGACGCGCTGCAGCACGCGGGCGTCTACGAGGACGACAGCCAGATCGACCTACTGATCACGCGCCGGCGCGAGGTGGTGCCCGAAGGCCGGCTGCTGGTGGATGTCGTGGATCTGCCCCTGCGGCGTTGTCCGGTCTGCGGGAGCGAAATGCACCCCTTCAATCCGGAACTGAACTAAATATGCAGAAGCTCTTTCCCACGCTGCTGATCATCCTTGACGTCTGCGCCGCAGCGGCCTACGTGCCCGCCGGCGACGGGCGCAGGATCATCTACTGGTTGGCGGCGGCAACCCTGACGGCGGTGGTGACATGGTGATGCAGCTTCGGCCCTACCAGACCGAGGCGGTCGCCGCCGTCTATAACCACCTGCGTAAGCGGGATGACAACCCTTGTGTGGTCATCCCCACGGCCGGGGGCAAGACGCCGGTGATGGCCACGATCTGCCGCGATGCTGTCCAGCAGTGGGACGGTCGCGTGCTGATCCTCGCGCACGTGAAGGAACTTCTCGAGCAGGCGGCGGACAAGCTCCACGCGATGGCTCCGGACCTGTGGAACCGGATCGGCATCTATTCGGCAGGCCTCAAGAGCCGGGACACCGAGCACCCGATCATCGTGGCGGGCATCCAGAGCGTCTATCGCCGGGCGACTGAACTGGATCGCTTCGACCTGATCCTGATTGACGAAGCGCACATGCTCCCGCCGGATGGCGAAGGGATGTACCGCACGTTCCTGTCCGAAGCACGCATCGTGAACCCCAACGTGCGGCTGATCGGCCTGACCGCCACGCCGTACCGGATGACGACGGGCATGATCTGCGGGCCTGAGAACCTGCTGAATCACGTGTGCTACGAGGTCGGCGTGCGCGAGCTGATCGTGCAGGGCTACCTGTGTCCGCTCAAGACCAAGGCGGGCCGGCGCAAGGTGGACACGTCGGGCCTGCATCTTCGCGGCGGTGAGTTCATCGCTGGTGAGGTCGAGGCGCTGATGGATGATGACTCCCTGGTGCGCTCGGCCTGCCGGGAGATCGTCGACCAGACGCAAGACCGGCACTCGGTGCTGATCTTTGCCGCCGGGGTGCAGCACGCACTGCACGTCCAGAAGGTGCTCGGCGAGATGGGCCACGAGTGCGGCTTCGTCTGCGGCGAGACCTTGCCGTTTGAGCGCACGGAAACCCTCCGGCGGTTCAAGGCCGGCACGCTCAAGTACCTGGTCAACGTCAACGTGCTGACCACGGGCTTCGATGCGCCCAACATCGACTGCGTGGCCCTGCTGCGCCCGACAAACTCGCCGGGCCTGTACTACCAGATGGTCGGGCGGGGTTTCCGGCTGCATCCGTCCAAGGAGAACTGCCTGGTCCTGGACTTTGGCGGCAACATCTTGCGGCACGGCCCGGTCGACGCCTTGGAGATCAAGGAACGAGCCACGGGCACGGGTGAAGCGCCCGCGAAGGAATGCCCGCAGTGTCAGGCGGTGATCCATGCCGCCTACAGCCTCTGCCCGGAATGTGGATACGAATTTCCACCGCCTAAACGCCAGCAGCACGATCACGAAGCATCAACGGCGGGAATCCTCTCCGGCGAAGTCACTGAGACCGAGTACGAGGTGCAGGATGTCCACTACAGCGTCCACGTGAAGCGTGATGCACCGGAAGACCACCCGCGCAGCATGCGGGTGGACTACCGCGTCGGCCTCAACGACTACCGCAGCGAATGGATTTGCTTCGAGCACACCGGCTACGCCCGTGCCAAGGCCGAGTCCTGGTGGAAAGCACGTTCACACGAGCCGTTCCCGCAGTCATCCCAGCAGGCGGTAGACATCTGCGAAGCAGGCGGCATTGCCCCGACGTTGGCGATTACCGTGCGGTCGGTGACCGGCGAGAAATACGACCGCATCATCAAGCACAAGCTTGGACCGATCCCGCCGCTCCTGGACGGCAGCGACGAGTACGACGATGGCGATCTGCCGGTCTACGCCGGCCCGTCCGATGAGGAGATTCCGTTTTGATCACGGAGCAGGACACCCTTCATGAAGCCGCGATGGACTACCGTGCCGCCGGTCTGTGCGCACTGCCGGCGATTCGGGCCGAGAAGCGCCCGGCGGTGGGCCAATGGAAGCGATATCGCAAGAGGCTGCCCACAGAGGCCGAGTTGTCCGCTTGGTTCGCCAATGAGCCGGACGCGATCTGCATTCTCTGCGGGAAAGCGTCGAACCATCTGG
>CAYYGM010000184.1:0-6852 GCA_964471555.1 uncultured Phycisphaeraceae bacterium | reverse complement strand
CCAGCAGGCCGACTCGCCCGACGTGGAGGTGGGCATCTTCGCCATCACCAAGGAGCGGGTGGCCGGCTTCCTGAGCAACTACCGCACCGTGGGCATGCGCATCGACGCCCTCACCCTTTCGCCGCTGGCGGTTTACAACGCCTTCGCCTACGACAACGCTGAGACGCCCGACGAGATGGACGGCACGGTGTACATGGACATCGGCACCATCAGCACCGACGTGATCATCGTCGAGTCCGGCGGCATCTGGCTGCGCACCCTGCCCATCGGCGGCAACCACTTCACCGAAGCCCTGGTCAAGGCCTTCAAGATCAGCTTCTCCAAGGCTGAGCGCTACAAGCGTGAAGCGGCACAGAGCAAGTACTCGCGGCAGATCTTCAGCGCCATGCGGCCGGTGTTTGCCGACCTGGTGCAGGAGATTCAGCGCTCGATCGGCTACTACCAGTCGCTCAACCGCGATGCCCAGCTCAAGCAACTGGTCTGCGTCGGCTCGACCTTCAAGCTGCCGGGTTTGAGCAAGTTCCTCAAGCAGCAGTTGCAGTTGAAGGTTGTCCGCCCCGACAGCTTCAAGCGGCTGAACGTGGCCGGCAAGCAGGAGGCGGAGTTCAGCACCCGCGTGGTCAACCTGGCCACGGCATACGGTCTTGCCCTGCAGGGCGTGGGCCTGGAGCAGGTCAGCGCCAACGTGCTGCCCAGCTACCTGGTTCGTCAGCGTGTGTGGCGGGCCAAGCAGCCGTGGATCGCCGCCGCGGCCGCGTGCGTGGCGCTGGGTTCCGCTTTGGCCGGCGGCAAGTACTACATGGATAGCGGCGCCCACAAGGGGGCCATGCAAGAAACCGATCGCGTCGTCAATCGTGTCACCAGTCAGGCCCAGCGATTCCAAACCGATTACAACGGCCTGCAAAAGGACGTGCAGATGCAACGCATCGCCAACGTCCGACGAATGCTCGACTATCGCAACATCTGGCCCCTGCTGTTGGAAGACATCTCCCAGGCCGCCCTGGCCGCCAAGCCCCAACCGCAATTGCTGAAGGCCGACTACAAGCAATGGGAAGCCATTCCCCGTCCGCAGCGCAAAGTCCTGCGCATCAATCAAATCCAGACGCGCTACGTGGTCGGCTTTGACCGCAACGCCGGCACGCCCGGTGGCGGCGGCCAACAGAGCCCGATGCCCATGGGCGGGGGGATGGGAAGCGGCGCAGAGGCGATTTTCAGCCAGACCTTCGACACCGAGCAGTTCTGGACGCAGGCAACGACTGATACCTCCGGTGCATCAACCGACACCGGTATGGTCGAGGGTGAGGGCATGTCCGACATGCCTGCTGGTACAACCAGCACCTCGACGCAACCTGTTGAATCCACCGTGCCGCGGATCAAGGTGACGATCTACGGCACCACGCCCTATCACGAGCCCAAGAGCGCCAGCACGCCGCCGGCCAAGTTCCTGAATCAGACTTTCCTGCGCTATCTGATCGAGAACAGCAATCGGCCGGACCGTCCCTACAAGATTGTCCTCAGCAGCACGCCGATTACCTCGCTGGGCCCGGTGCCGGAAGATCCGTCCCGCATGAACATGGCCGGGATGCCGGCCGGCCTGGGTGGAGCCGTCGGACGTGGCGGCGTTCGCAGTCCTTATCCCTCTCCGCAAACCCGGCGGCCCACATACCCCCGCAGCGGCTACCGAGGTGGGCCGGGCGCATTCATGGAAGAGGACATGGAAATGGGCGATGGTGGCGGTGGGGGGTACGGCGCCTACGCCACGGGCGCGACCAACCTCGAAACCTATTACCCGCAGCGTCCGCTGATCGACGAGACCACCTCCAGAGATTGGCAGTTCGTCATTGACTTCACCATCGAACTGAAGAGGCCGGAACGTGCCCGACTCAGCGAGCAGGGCCTGGACAAGCCCCAGAAGGCTCAGCCCAATGGTGAGCAGCCGGCATCGCCTGATTCGCCGCAACCCGAGTCCGCGCCGCCGCAGCCCGCCGCCGCCCTCATGCGGCAGGAGGACCACTCATGAGAATCGCCATTGACTGGATCAAGTCCAACGTTGTCTCCGTGATCTCCATCATTGTGGTGCTGCTGTCGCTGGGCTTCCTGGGCTGGGTCCATCTTCAGGGCAGCAAGTTCCGCGAAGAGTTGACCAAACGCGAGGCGGTCATCAGCACGCTCAACAACTTCACCAATGCCAGCGTGCAGGTGCCCAGCTCGCAGCCGGATGCCCCGCCCGACTCGATCCCCGGCGTCACCATCAATCAGGACGTGATCGACAAGCTGAGCACCATGTACGACGGCATGGCCAAGCAGTACGACGGTGTCTATGAGCGGGCCGTCAAGCACAACAAGCGCCACCACGAGCCGCTGCTGGAAGGCCTGTTTCCCAAGTGGGACGAGAACAACTTCGAGATTCCCTTCCAGGCTCGTTACGAATACGTCAAGTCCTTCTTCGACATGTTCGAGGGAGCCGACCCGGAGAATCCTGATGCCCCGCGTCTGAACGCCGGTTCGCCGCCTTCCAACGAAGACATCCAGATCACGCTGTCCATCGTGCAACGCGATTTCGTCTCCAACGTGACCAACACCACGTTGACCGAGTCTGATCAAAAGGATCTGGAAAACGAGATGCGCGACAAGCTGATCGACATGCTGCGACAGAAAGCCGACGGCATCCACATCTACGCCAACAAGGAACTGGTGCCGGGCCAGGCGTACAGCCCCATGCAGCAAGCCGATCAGTTCCCCTTCCAGGTTGAGAGCTGGGCCTTCCTGGACACCGCGCCCTTGCCGCACCAGTTGTGGGAGGGCCAGCTTGAGTTGTGGATGCAGCAGGACATCGTCCGCGCCATCGCCAAGGTCAACCAGGTTGACGATCCCAAGGTCAACGTGGTCACCGCCCCGGTCAAGCGGCTGATGGGCATTCAGATTGTCCCCGGATACATCGGCCTGCACACGCTCGGCGCCGCGGCCAACGGCACGTTCGCCAACGTCCAGCGCACCGACGGATCCTACGGCCCGCCCATCGCCGGCCAGCGCACCAACGATCCGACCCAGGCCACCTCCAACAACTTCTACGTCGGACCCACCGGCCGCGTGTCCAACGCCCTCTACGACGTGCGGCAGGCGGTGCTCACCGTGGCGGTCGATTATCAACGGCTCAACCAGTTGATCGCCGCGATCAACAGCGTCAACTTCATGACCGTCCTCAACGTCCAGATCGAAGACATCGACGAATACCAGGGCCTGCGCGAGGGGTTCTTCTACGGCCCCGACGATGTGGTCAAGGCCACCATGGTCATCGAGACCATCTGGTTGCGCGATTGGACCGAACCGCTCATGCCCGACCGTGTCCGCAGCTATGTCGGCATCGATGAGCCGGAACTGGAGACCGGCCCCGGTGGCGGATATATGGACTTCGGTGGCGGGATGGAAGACTTTGAAGAGTATTGATCCGGAATTGATCGCCTGACTTGTATCGCCTGGCCTTCAATGGAAAGGGGCCGCCATGAAAAGCAAAGACCTTGGCTTCTTCACTCGGCATGTTGAAAAACTGATTCTCGGCGGCGGCATTGTTTTGTCGCTGCTGATCGTCATGCTCTACGTCACGGGGCAGCCTTATGCCCGTAAGTCCCAGGGACGCGAACTCGATCCCAAGGCCCTGGAGGGCGAGATCGCAAAGACCGCGGAACGGGTCGAATCCCAACTGCGCACCTACAGCGATTTCCCGCAGATCCCCGTGCCGCACTACGCCGAGGAATTCGACACCCGGCTCAAGGAAACCTCCGCCCCCGTCCAGGGCCCCCTCAACGGCGAGTTGCCCCCCCTGGCCCGGGCCGGCCTGGGCAATGAAGTGTCCATCGGCACCGGCCCGCAGCAGCCTTACCTGCTGCCTCATCCACCCATGGCCACCGACGTGATGGTCTATGACAGTTACAGCGTCTTCGATCCGACCAACACCGACCAGGTGCTCGAAGAGAGCCAGATCACCAGCATTTTCCAGATGATCGGCAACCATCAGCCGGCTGACTTCCCCTTCGTCTCCGTGGAGGGCAAGTTCGACATGGATGCCTGGATCAAGCGCCTCGAAGCGCCCAAGACCGCCAACGCTCTCATGCTGCCCAAGGTCATGTGGCGCGGCAAGCAGGCTATCTCGGCTGTGTATCTGCAACGACAGGAACTCGACCCGGTCACCAATAAATGGTCCGACCCGGTCATCGTTCCCGCGCTGCCCACGCAGATCGCTTATCTGCCCGACTTCAGCCAGTCCTTCTCCGATGAGGACGCCCGCAATACGCTTCAGTACATCAAGGAAAACCAGGAGCCGATCGCCCGGCCCAACTTTATTCCCCTGGCCGTCCACGCCCGACAGTGGCTGCCTCCCGAGAAGGCGGAGAAACTCTCGCCTGAGGACAACCGCAAGCTCGATTCACTCAACCGCCGCATCGCCAGCCTCAACAAACAGTTGAACACCATTGACCAGCAGTTGCAGCGACAGTCTCAACGTCCTGATCAGGCGCAGCGCCCCAATCCCCGGGCCGGCTACACACCGCCGCCGAGCATCTCCTCCATCGAAGAGTTCGAGGATATGGGCATGGGAGACGCTGGCGGCGGTTTCCGAGCTGGTGCCGGCGCTCAGCGTGCCGCCCCCGGCGCCGCGGCGGCCAACCGCCTTCAGGATCTGCAGCAGCGCCGGACCAAGATCGTCGCCGACCTCCAGACTGCCATGCAGCAACGCGATGAGTTGCAGGGCGTCGAACTGGACGCCGCCACCTCCGCGACTCAGCAATACATGGCCGGCGGAATGGGCGAGTTCGACGATATGGAGATGATGTACGAGGAAGATGGCTTCATGCCTCCACCGGGCCGTTTCTCTCCCTACGGCCGCACACCCTACGGCCGCGGCGCGATGCCCTACGGCCGCGGTCAAGTGCTGCAGCCCGGTGTCCAGCCGGGACAGGAAGAAGTGTCGCAGGTCGTCCGCGTCTGGGCTCACGATCTGACCATCAAGCGCGGCCACACCTATCGCTATCGCCTGATGGTTTCCGTGGTCAACCCCCTGTTCCGTGAAAACCGTGTCGAAGCCAGCCAGAAGGCGGAGAACTACAACAAGATCTCGCTCGGCCCCGATCCGCAGGAACTGGCCGCGGTCCCCTGGACCGACCCGGTGGTCATCGAGCCGGAGTTCAACTTCTTCCTGGTCAGCGCCGCCCAGCAGCAGGTGGCTACGGTCGAGGTCTGGCGCTACTTCGACGGCATGCCACGCAAGGCGGAGTTCACCATCCAGCCCGGTGATCCGATCGGTCGGCCCAGTCAGATCGACGGCCTGAACATCGACATGAACGTCGGCGCCGTGCTGGTCGACCTGGTGCCCCAGACCACACGCAGCGGCATCGGCGGCACCACGCGCATGCTCTACATCCAGCCGGGCCAGCCGCAGATTCTCTCCCGATCCATGGAGCAGGACCGCGACAGCGATGAACGCCTGCGCCTGCAGAACGAACGGGAGATCATCAAGCGGCTCAACGAGCTGGTCGGGCCCACCGTCTCCGCGGCAACGCCCGATGCGGTCACGCAGTAACAGCCTTCCGTGCTTACACATTTTTGACACGCTGTTGACACGCTTGTGCCGGCAGTGTGCGTTGCAGATTTGACATCAACGGGCTTCAGCCGCTGTGGGTGAAGGGCGTGTTGCAGTTCTGACACACCGGGCGCAACCCTGAAAATAGCTGGTTGCGGTCGGTTGCCGTTGTTATCATGCAAGCAATAGCTTCCGGAGACCGGGCCATGATTGCCTTGCCTGTCGCATCGATATCCTGTGTTCCATTCCGGACCCGTCATACTTCTATCGAGGGAGAGTGAGTCACATGACCAGCACCTGTCACATCCGGCGTTCGCTGTCGTTGTGGTTCCTGGCCGCGGCCCTGAGCGGTTGGCTTGCCTCCAGCGCTTCGGCGATCAACATCGTCTTCGACTACCGTTACGACACCAGCAACTTCTTCGGCAATACCACGGCCCGCAACGCGCTCGAGGCGGCGGCTGCGGATCTGTCCAGCATCCTCAACGACACCTTCACGCAGATTCAGACCCCCAACATTTACAACAGCCAGTACTTCGACGGCCAGGTGATCTGGTCCTGGAGCAGCCAGTTCTACAATCCCTCCGGCTCCGGCATCATCACCCGCTACAACGACACCATTGAGGCTGATACATACCTGATTTTCGCCGGCGCCAAATCGCTCAGCGGCATGACCCTGGGCCAGGGCTCCGCCGGCGGCCGGGGCTATTCCGTCGATCCCACCGGCTACTTCACCTATGACGAGATCGACGAGATCAATGCCATCACCGATGACTTCATCAGCGATGTCACGACCCGCGGCGAAACCTCCGGCTTCGCCAACTGGGGCGGCGCCATCACCTTCGACAACGACGGCTCCACCACCTGGACGTACGACCACACCGGGCCGATCACCCCCGGCACCGTCGATTTATACACCGTGGCGGTGCATGAACTGGTTCACACTCTCGGCATCGGCGGCGCTGACGAATGGGATGCCCTGATCAACAATTCCAATCCCACCAGCCCTTACTTCACCGGCGCCAATGCCACTTCCGTCTACGGCGGCAACGTCCCCATCGAGCCGTTCGTCCTGGGCCACTGGGCTGATGCCACCATGAGCACCACCTACTCCGGCCGCGTTGCTCAGGAAGCGCTGATGAGTCCCACGCTGTCCAGCAGTGCACGCCAGTATCTGACGCTTCTGGATGCCGCCGGCCTGGTCGACATCGGCTGGGAGATCGACCTGAACCAGCAGACCCTGCACCCCGGTGACGCCAATGGTGACGGCATGGTCAACC
>CAYYGM010000183.1:0-6863 GCA_964471555.1 uncultured Phycisphaeraceae bacterium | reverse complement strand
CGACCTGCAGATCCTCGGCGACAACTGGGGCTTCGGTGTCGGCCCCGACGTCGCTTTCGACCAAGCGCTGCAACAAGTGGGTCTGGCTGTTCCCGAGCCGGCTGCGATGTCGGTGCTCGGCTGCGGCCTGCTGGTGTTGGGTTACAGGAGACGCAACTGGTGAAATTCCCCGCGTGTGTGTGTGAGGTTTACCAATCGACGAGAGGTGCTGGGCGCTCAGGCGTCCGGCGCCTTTCGCCGCGCCACGGTTTCACGCTCATCGAACTGCTGGTGGTCATCAGCATTATCGCGCTGTTGATCTCTATTCTGCTGCCCGCCTTGCGCCAAGCGCGCGAGCAGGGCCGACGGACGCAGTGTCTGGCCAACCAGCGCAGCATCACCACGGCTTTCACCGCGCTGGCAGTTGACATGGACGACAAGCTTCCCAACCGCTACGACCCGTCCGACACGGTCAACTACGACAAGATGAGGTATCCGTACGCCTGGCCCAAGAAGGACTTCGTCGATCTGGTGGCGCCTTACCTGGGCTCGATGGCCAAGTTGCACTCCGTGGTCCACTGCCCCAGTTGGTCAGATACGTCGGACGGGTTCAACCCTTCCGATCTTTTCACCAGCGGTTATCACGCAGGCGATTACCTGACCAAACAGCTTTACCTGCCGGGCATGGTGGTTGAGCCGAGTTCGGGCCTTGCCCAGTTCGGCAAGTGGTACGACGATCCGCCGCGCTGTGCTTCGCTGCAGATGAAAGACAACAACAGCAATTCGCTGATGATCGCTGAGTACAACTTCGCCCTTTCCAGCGGGGCCGGCAGCAACCACGGCACGTTCGGCTACGTCACCGGCCTGACCATGCAGGGACTGGTCGAGCAGCTGGTGGGCAGCAATCGCGGGTATGCCGACGGCCACGGCGAATGGGTCGGCACAGAGCGGATGGGCGTCGACGACACGCTGCCCGAGCCCAATGTCCCCACCATGGCGCATTATTCGGCTACCCCCAGCGGCAATCGGCCGTTCTACTGGTAGCCGCATCTCCCGGACGCAGTTGGTTGGCAAGTGACGTTACACCACGGCAACCGCGTTCGAGCGAGTGGTTTACATCCAGCACAGGCAGGCCGAAACAGTGATGTTCATGCTCAAGGTGCGTCAGGGCTCATCGCTGTGCGCCCGCACTGCGGCGACCCGACGGCGCGAAATGAACCTGATGGCCATTATTCACCACCTGATGATCCTGTTACGATGGATCGAAAGCTTTTCTTCAGCGCAGGTCTGAGCCCCGGATACCACGGCTCGATTCGCATGGAGCCGGTGTTTATGATCCTGGGCCAGAGCGCCGCCACCGCGGCTGCGATCGCCGAGGACGACGTCGTTGCAGTGCAGACGGTCAGCTACGACAAACTGCGTCAGCGATTGTTAGCAGACGGACAGGTGCTTGAATATGAGGCGAAGTGATGAGAGGTGTTGGGGATTGAAGCGTGAGTGAGGTCTATTACCCGGGAGCCCGAACATGCTGGAAATCTATCGGCAGACGATCGCAGGTCAGTTCAGCGCTGCCCTGCAGATGCTTGCCTCGGCGCTGCGGCAGTGCCCGGATGAGCTTTGGACTGAAACGGTGGGGCGGTTCCCCTTCTGGCACGTGGCGTATCACACGCTCTTCTACACCGATCTGTATCTTTCTCAGAGCGAGGATGACTTCGTCGCGCCGCCGTTTCACCGTGACGGCTACCAATTCTTCGGCCGTCTGCCCTGGCCTCCGCATGAAGCCGTGGTGGCGGATCAGCCCTACGACCGCGCGCCACTGCTGGAATATGTCGATCGGGTTGCCGCCAAGCTGGCTGCGGCTTTACGTGAGGAAACTGCAGCAACATTGGCAAAGCCGTGCGGTTTTCCGTGGTTGAAGTTGAGTCGAGCGGAGCTTTACGCCTACAACCTGCGTCACGTGCAGCATCACGCCGGCCAGCTCAGCGCATTACTGGCGCGCTGCACTGGTCGCGGCGTGATCTGGCGCGCCAGCGAGACCTGCCCCACGTCATCCGGCTGAACCACGGCTGGCATGGGTCAGTTGTTCATCAGATCCGCACGCGCAATGTCATGTCCTCGGCTGTCAGACCAACGTCGTACAACAAGCCGAAAGAAGATGTCTGTACAATTCCGCCAACACCTCAGGCAGGAGAAAGATCATGTTGCGAACACAATCTGTGCTTTTGGTTGTTGTGGCGGTCATACTGGTCGGTGCGGTGACTGCGCAGGCGGCGAGCCAGGACATCTATGTCTGGACGGGATCTTCAACGCCGGATGATCCGTATTACAGCCCGGGAGCGGGCGGTCCGATTTGGCCGTTTGGATGGTTCCCGCTGCCGCGCACCGGAACAGGTGATCCGGAGGTCCAATCCTATTCCGTCGGGTCTCACCAGGCCATCTGGTTTGCCCTGGAGAACGAGGAGAATCTCGAAGCAGTCAAGACGGTCAACTTTAATTATGTCGGCGACTCATTTGCGATCGTTGGTATGCGAGCAGGTTTCTCGGATGGTCATGCTATCGATACGTGGCCATTACATTTGGATCCCGGAGCGGGTAGCAGTCTCAATTTTGTCGGCACCATCGATCCGCAGCCGGACTGGGAATGGATCAAGCTCACCAACACAAGCGATAGCTCTGAGTTGATTGTGGTGACCCGCTACGACTCGACGTGCAATATTCCCGAGCCGGCTGGCCTGGCGCTGTACGTGATGGGTCTGGCACTGGTTGTGATGCGTCGTCAGTCAACGACATAACAAGGCGCGCTTGCGGGCGTTTTTTCATCATCGCCGCATGACGGAGTCGAACGGGGCGAACGTCCTCAGCCGTTGGCGCGGGCCTGGTACTCGCCGGTGGCGGTGGAGACGCGCACGACTTCGCCGACGTTGATGAAGGGGGGCACCCGGGTCTTGAGGCCGGTTTCCAGCGTGGCTTCCTTGAGCACGTTGGTGGCGGTGGCGTGCTTGATGCCGGGTGGGGTGTCGGTGACCTGCAACTCGACGGAAGCGGGCAGTTCGATGGTGATGGGCTTGCCCTCGTGCATCAGGCCGACGATGGTGTTGTTGGGCTTGATATAGAGCAGGGCGTCGCCGAGCACATCTTCGGGGATGGTGAACTGGTCGAAGGTTTCGCTGTCCATGAAGACCGCCCCGGTGTTGTCGGAGTAGAGATACTCCGCCTGGCGGCGATCGAGATCGACGCGTTCGACTTCCTCACCGCTGCGCAGACGTTTTTCGATGGTCTGGCCGGTGACGATATTCTTGATCTTGATCTGCACGAAGGCGCGGAGGTTTCCGGGCGTCACGTGCGTAAATTGGGTGACGATGAAGAGGTTGCCGTCGAACTTCACGGCCATGCCGGTCTTGAGGTCGGTGGATTTCACGTGCCAGGCTCCTGCCAAAATCGTTTAGCACGGCATTGTCTCAAAAACCATACGGGAAAGCAACGCGGTGTCCTGCGCAGCGGCGGCGGGAAAAATGGCCCTTGTTTTGCGGGGATTTTGCCTGTTTTTCACATTCAGACTTGACAGACTCGCTTCAATCCTTATGAATGCTGTCATCCAACCTCACTCACGATGATTCCAAAACGCGGCGCGGCGCCGCGAGGGTTTGCTTTTTTTTGCCAGGAGCTTTCGAATGAAAACAGACCAGATGCTGCTCGAACGTCTCAGGGACAACGCGGAACGCTTCGAACTGCGCCTGCCGGATGCCAACGAGTGCAGAAATCTGGATCAGGATGAAGAGTGGTGCGAGCTGAAAGTGAACGGCCAGTGGAAGCGGGTGCGCCTGCACGACTATCACGAAATCTACGACGTGCCTGGTTTGTACGAGAAGTTGTTTCACCGCACGCTGCGCTGCACCAGTCCGCGACGGGTGGCGAGCCTGTTCTCGCGTGTGTTGGAGGATTGGCCGGAGGATGCTCAACCGCGTTGCGTGTTCGACGTGGGGGCCGGCGGCGGCATGGTGGGCGAGCAGATTCTCGAGCAGACCCCGGTTGAAAAAGTGATCGGCATCGATCTGATCTCGCAGGCCCGCGAGGCTGCCGAGCGCGATCGGCCATGGGTCTATGACGAATACTTCGTGGCCAACCTGTGCGACCTGTCGGAGAAGACGGAGATGCGCATTCGCGATTACCATCCCGACTGTCTGACCACGGTGGCGGCCCTGGGCTTCGGCGATATTCCCACCCGGGCTTTTATCACCGCGCTGGACATCATCGAGACGCCGGGCTGGGTGGTGTTCAACATCAAGGAAAACTTCCTGGAGGAGGGGGCGGACCACACCGGCTTTGCGGGCCTGATTCACAAGCTTCGCTGCCAGGGTGTGCTGCGGGTCGAAGCCTTCCGCCGCTACCGCCATCGCATCAGCACGCTGGGCAAGCCTTTGCATTACGTGGCCATGGTGGCCCGTAAGCTGATCGACGTGCCGGATGAGTATCTGGATTGACCTCGGCCGGACGTGGAATAATCACCGATGATTCAACTGCGCGGGTTGACCAAGCGTTACAGTCCCGATGTACCTGCGGCGGTCGATGCGCTGGATCTGCACGTGCAGCCGGGACAACTGCTGGCGCTGCTGGGGGAGTCCGGTTGCGGCAAGACCACCACGCTGAAGATGATCAACCGCCTGATCGAGCCCAGCAGCGGCGTGATTGAGATCGAAGGCCATGATGTGCGCGAGATGGACCCGGTGCAGCTTCGCCGCGGCATCGGCTACGTCTTCCAGGGCGTGGGACTTTTCCCGCACATGACCATCGGCCAGAACGTCGGGGTGGTTCCGGCCCTGTTGAATTGGCCGCGAGAGAAGATCGCGCAGCGCAGCGACGAATTGCTGGAACTGATGGGGTTGCCCGCGCAGGATTATGCGGAGCGCTATCCGCGCGAATTGTCCGGCGGACAGCGTCAGCGCGTGGGCGTGGCGCGGGCACTGGCGGCCCGACCGCGCATCATGCTGATGGATGAGCCGTTCGGGGCGCTCGATCCGCTGACACGCGACACGTTACAGGAGGAATATGCCGCCCTGCACCGGCGGCTGGAGTTGACCACGGTGATGGTCACGCACGATATGACCGAGGCCCTGCTGATGGCTGACTGCATCGCGGTGATGCACGAGGGGCGCATTTTGCAACTGGGCAGCCCGCACGAACTGTTGACGAATCCGACCGACGAGCGCGTGCGAGCCATGATGCACTCGCCCAGGAAGCAGGCGGATCGATTGGAAGCACTGGCTGCGGAGAGCGGGGCGTGAGCGAAAACCTGGCTCGACAGTTCGAACTGCTGCCGCTGTATTTCGGCTGGCACGTGGTGATCTGCGCCATCGCCCTGGGCATCGGGTTGACGATCAGTCTGCCATTGGGCGTGTGGTCGGCGCGGCGGCAGAAGCTGGGTTCGGCGGTGCTGGCGGTAGCGTCGGTGATCCAGACGATTCCCAGCATCGCGCTGCTGGCCCTGGTTTATGCCGTGCTCGTGGGCGTCAAACAACTGCTGCCGGAGGAAGTGCAATTCACCGCCCTGGGGTTCTGGCCCACCATCATCGCCCTGACGCTTTATTCGATCCTACCCATGCTGCGCAACACGGTCACCGGCCTGCGCGGGCTGGACCCGGCTTTGATCGAAGCCGCCCGTGGACTGGGCATGACGTCGCGCCAGCGCCTGATGCGCGTGGAGCTACCGTTGGCCATGCCCGTGATCATCGCCGGTGTGCGCACTTCCACCGTGTGGACCGTCGGCATCGCCACGCTTTCCACGCCCATCGGACAAATCAGCCTGGGCAACTACATCTTCGGCGGCCTGCAGCGATTCGACGTGGTGGCGGTGCTGTTCGGTTGTGCAGCCTCGGCGCTGCTGGCCATCGTGCTCGACCTGTTGATCGCCGGGCTGGAGAAAGCAGTGACACGACGATCGAAGACGGGCATCATCGCCGCAGCGGTTGCGCTGTTGCTCGTGCTGGCATCGGGCATCGCCGGGGTGAACGCCGAGGCTTTTCGTCACAGTGAAGATTCCGGCCGGACCGTGGTGATCGGGGCCAAGAACTTCAACGAGCAGTTCATTCTCGCCTCCCTCATCGAGCAGCGCCTCAACGCGGCAGGCATCAACGCCAGGCGCATCGAAAGCCTCGGTTCGCTCAACGTGTTCAACGCGCTGGCTGCCGGCGAGATCGATGTTTATGTCGATTATTCAGGCACCATCTGGACCAACGTCATGAATCGCCAGCCGGGGCCGCCGCGGCAGCAAGTGCTGGCTCAAGTCACCGACTGGCTGATGAAAAATCGCGGCATTGTCTGCCTGGGCACACTGGGTTTCGAGAACACCTATGCGCTGGCCTTGCGCCGTGATCGCGCCGAATCGCTGGGCCTCCGCAGCATCGCGGACCTGACAGCCCACGCCCCGCAACTGGCCATCGGCGGCAGCGTGGAGTTTTTCGAGCGACCTGAATGGATCAAGCTCACGCAGACCTACGATCTGCATTTCGTCAGGCAGGTGTCGATGAACCCGACCCTGATGTACCCGGCCGTGGCGGATGGTGAAGTTGACGTGATCAGCGCCTTTTCCAGTGACGGCCGCATCGCTGCGTTCGACCTGGTGACGTTGAGCGATCCGCGCGGGGCATTTCCGCCGTACGATGCCATCGTGCTGCTATCGAGGCGAGCAGCGAAGGATCAACAACTGCTCGACGCCTTGCGTCCGCTGCTGGGCTCGATCGATGTCGAGTTGATGCGCAAAGCCAATCAGCGTGTGGACGTGGACGGCCGCACACCGCAGAACGCGGCCCGTTGGCTGGACGAGCAGATTCAGTCGCAGTAATTCATTTTTGACAGGATGACAGGATCGCACGGATCGACAGGATTAT
>CAYYGM010000182.1:6673-6904 GCA_964471555.1 uncultured Phycisphaeraceae bacterium | reverse complement strand
CAACTAACCATGCCCGCCCCCGACGGCACACAACTGCAGTTGCTGCAAGATGGCAGCGAACCTCAGACCATCGCCACCGCCGCCGACGGCCGCATCGAAGCAGACTTACCGTTGAGTCTTTCAGCCGACGGCATATTGCGATTGCAATTGGTCGAGCCGTGACGCGCAACCGACTGGCAATGCACGGACATGGATGAAGTGGGGGCTTCGCCGCCAGCCCCCACACCCCTC
>CAYYGM010000182.1:0-6663 GCA_964471555.1 uncultured Phycisphaeraceae bacterium | reverse complement strand
CGGCTCCCCCGCGGAAGGGCTCACCGGGCTGGAGTCATCTAACAACGCTTCCAAAAGTATCCATGCTGTTCCTCTTTATTGTTTCCGTCTCCGTTTCAGTTTGGCCAGCCGCCGCATTTCCCGAACCCCGTCTATGCTGCGACACTGCCCACCCATATGCAAGACCGCATGGCAGTTCGGACAGACCGGACGCAAATCCTGCACGGGATCAACTTGGTACTCGCCGCCTACTTCGGACAACGGACGTAGATGGTGAACGTGTATATACCCATCTGCATCGTGCCCATATGTATCACCAAAGCTGATATTACAGATGCAACATTTGTCACCGTAATGCTCGATGCACCTTCGTCGAGCCTCGGGATTACGTTCATAAGCATTAACAGCTATCCGCCGAACCGTTCCCTCAGCTAATCCAGAGACATCACTGACTTCCTCCGGCAATAAACTGGCATTGGTTTGCCGTAACTGTCGAATCAGAATTGCCGCATTCTCTGGAACAATGACTGATCGGAAACCTCGGAAATTTTGGTGAGGTGGTGCCCACTCTTGCCTCGACACCACGTTGCGGATTTCATTGAGTGAGATTGGGGGGTGATAGGTTCGAACATGCGTAACATCACAAACGTACTTCCATTCGTCGTCGGGTTGGGCATTGGAGATCGCTCGCCATTCATACTGAACCCCTGATCCCGCGACATAGACCAATGCGCGATCACCCCGCCGTGTAGTGCTGCTACAACTCCACCATGTCACCTCGCCCGATTCCACTCGCTCAGGGGTGTACTCTGATTTGGTGATAAAGAGGTATGTGCGCATTGACTGCTTGCTCCAACACTACTTGGAAACATCAGACGAAGCGATATTCGGTTGCGTGCAGTGAGTAGGAACATCACGCAGCAACATGTAGAAGTAAACCCATTGTCTCCGGTAATCACGGATAGATCAATTTCATAAGGTCCCAGCCCTTCCAGGGGGTGGCGGGGTTCGGGGCCGGACGTGGAGGCCCTGATCCGATTTACTCTGTCGGTTGCCAATCATTGACTGACATACCCTTCCGGGGGCCGTCGGAGACCGGGTTGCGGGGCGGAGTCCCGCATCTTTAGTTTTCGCCTGGGGAACGATGAAACAGACTCTGGATGGGATGGCAACCTCACGCGCTGCTCGCAGATCAGGGCGTGAGGTGGGTGTTATCGCCGACGCCGTAAAGGTCCCATATTCCTGAGTGGACGCCGCGAAAACGTCCGGGAACGCTGCGGAAACTGTGGTGAATGTCCTGCAAACAGACGTGAACGCCGCGTCCACGCGCGTGGATGCGGCATAAACTGACGTGAACGTCACATTTACGCGCGTGAATGCCACGGAAACTGATGTAAACGCCACGTTCACGCGCGTGAGAGAAATAAAAACTGTCGTAAATGCTGCATTCACGCGCGTCAATGAGTTTAAAACTGACGTGAATGCGAAAGAAACTGATGTAAATGCTATAAAAACATCCGTGAGAGCGTGGAAAGCCCGTGCGTAAGTCACTGAGGGACGTGTTTCGGGATGTGATCGGACGTGGGGCGAAGCGCTGAGCGTAGAGGTCAACAGACCCGCTATCCGTCATCTATCATCCCTCCGCCTTCTGCCCTCTGCACTCTGCCAACATCCATCATCCGGCATAGCATCCTCACGGCACCTCAATCGTCAGCAGCACATCGTCCGGCTGCGCGTCGTCGGGGACGGCCAGTGACAACTCCAGCAGGTTCGGCGTGGTGTCGCGGGTGTAGGTGTCGCGATCTTCATCCGGCAGCGGTTGCACGTGCATTTGGCCGGCGGACGGGGTGACGTTCAACACCATGCCCGCCCCCGGAAGGTTCCACTGCGTGTCCATCACGACCTGCGGCGGGTGCCAATCAGGGATGTACGCCAGCAGCACCAGTTTCGAGCCGCAGTGGCCGCGACGGATGGTGAGGGTTGAGCCTTCCACCATGGGGGCGGCATTGACCACGCCGGGGAGCATGATCCAGTTGACTCGTCCTTGATCGTCCATCCAGTGCAGCGTGGCGGCGACGAACTGGTTGAAGTTTCCGTCGTAGCCCAGGGCGGCGCCCATCATCCAGTTGGGCTGCAGCGTGGCGGTGATGAGGTAGCGATCCGGGCCGCCGCTGTCGGGGTCGATGCGCAGGAAAATCTCCGGCCGGGCTACGGGCACCTCGCGCTGCAACGTCAAATCATGCGGCACGGTGCGCAGGCGATCGATCACCTGCTGCGAAGCCTGCACGCCGAGCAATGCGGGGAAAGCGATCTCGTGCATCTCGGAGGACTTGGTCGGGCTTTCCAGCGGCAAGGGCGATTGATCGAGGTTGTCCAGCAGCAGGGCGATCCACAGGCTGGTGGGGGTGTGCTTGGTGGTGCTGTCGATGGCGTAAGCGCGGAAGTAGGGGCCCACCAAGTTGCGCAGGCCGACGTGGTAGTGCTCAGCAATGTCGCGCCAGAGGGCTTCTTCCAACTCGGCCCCAAGCTCACGCATGCGCGGCGTCGGCCCCATCGCCCGCCACATGGCCAACGCACGCAGGCTGACGCCGTCGTAGGTCGGTGCGTTGTACTCGGTGAAGGTGTGACACTGCAGATACAGATCATTGAACGCCTCGGCCTTTTGCGCACCCTGGGCCGCAAGCTCCGGCATGTTCTGCGTGACGCCGACGTACTGCATCAGGAAGCTGCTCATGATGGCGATGTTGGTGTAGGTATGGCGCACATCGCGCAGGGCAGCACCCTGGGCAGCCAGCAGCAGGGCGTGATCGATGCGGGGCAGAAGCTCAGCAGGCAGACGATCGGAGAAGTGCTCGCGGATCAGGATCAGGCCGCAGGCGACGAACTCCCGCCAGTTCTGGTCGATTTTGGGGTCGTCGGTCGGCTCATCGATCTTGTACTTGGGCCAGTTGCCGAAGGAATAGTCGTGCGTGGGATCGGTGATCTGCCACTTGAGCAGTTCATCGAGGGCGGCCGCGGCAAACTCCGCATCGCCCGGCTCGTTACGCATCAGCAGGAGTGCGGACAGGTAGGCGGTGCTGCGCGTGCCGCGGCGGGTGAGCAGTGCGGTCGGGTCGTCGCGGTCGATGCGGGCTTCCTTGAGCACCTCTTCAGCCAGCGTGCGCACAAGGCCGGTGACGGACGGAACTTTGTCGCTGCTCCAGGTGTGAGGTTGAGCGAAGCAGGAGCCGGCCAGCAAGGCGACGGTGAGCAATGCGGGAAGGAATCGATTCATCGTGACTCCCGGTGAAGGTGGACAGGATCGCACACAGGGGGCTTAGATGGACGTCAATGTAGCAGATTGATCGGGGAGATTGAATACCTGTTTTGCGGTTGGGAGGGGATGCCGGTGATGGCTGATGGGTTGCACGAAGCCGCGAGCGGCGGAAATGATGCACAAAGCTGTTTAGCGCTGGGTCACTCAGCGTTGAGATGGACTTCGACGAAGCGCACCTGGCGGCGATCGCGGTCGTAACCGAAGACCAGTCGGCCGTCGTCGAGCACGATGGAATCGGGGTAAGCCAGTTGTCCGCCGCGGATCAGGTCCTGTTTGACGGACCAGGTTTTCATTTCGTCGTCGCTGATCCAGATGGCAAGCGGATCGCGCTTGGCCCGTTCGCCCACCACGCCACCGCTGGGATTCATGATCAGGCCGATGCGTCCGTCAGCCAGGCGCACGAGGTCCACCATGGAGGATGGATTGGGGATGTCGGTTTGGTATGCCTTGCTCCAGGTCTGGCCGTTGTCGCTGCTTTCACTGCGCCAGAGGTAGCCGCCCCAGTCAGCACGCATCAGCACGACCAGCGTGCCGTCGTTGAGGCGGATCGTGGTCGGTTCGATCAGGCCCAGCGGGCGATCGAAGATGCTGCCCAGCGGCTCGAACGTGGTGCTGTGATCGTCGGACGCGGCATAAGCCTGAAGACCCTGGAAAAAGTCAGCAAACGCGCCGGCGGTGCGGCCTTCGCCAGCGGGCATCGCTTGCGCTTCGGCGAGCGTTTTGGCGTGAGCGAGTTGAGCAGCCGGTGCGATCAGCGGTTGGGGACGCTTCTTGTACCAGTGCCCGACGTAGAGACTGCGCCCGTCGGGCAGGTCGATGGGGATTTCGCCTTGACCGAGCGCACCGTGACTGTCGCGCAATACGAACTCGTCGGGGGCGGACCAAGTCTGGCCGTTGTCCTCGCTGATCATGCGGCAGTAGTACCAGGTGGTGTAGCGATCCTGCGGTGGCAGGTGGGCGCCGTAGAGCACCATTTTGCCGTCCTTGGTGCGATAGAGATTGGTGATCACGCCCTGCATGCCGTCTTTGGCGGGCACCAGCACGGCCGGCTCGGTCCAGGTCCTGCCGCCGTCACTGGAGCGGGAGACGACGCCGCAGTTGTCGTCGGCCGGCTCCTTGTCGCTGCCGGTGGTCCAGGCCAGGACCAGATCGCCGTTGGGCGCCTGGGCTGTGATGACGCCGACGGCCAGGCGATAGGTGATGCCATCATGCTGCCAGCCGGCGTGACCATCGAAGACCATGTGCTCGGTCACGGTGATCTGCGATGCAGGGCTATCGTCCTGTTCCGCATTGGCGGGACGATCGGGCGGAAATCCATAGTCAGCCAAACCGTTGGCATAGAGTTGCTGCACCTGTTCGGCGCTCAAGGCAAAGTTGAAGGCTGCGATGTCATCGAGCTTGCCGCCGAAGCGCGAAGCGAACGATCCCTGCAAGCTGGCAGGCGCAGTGGCGGTGGTGCCGGGGGCGAAGGGTTTGGTCATCGCCTGTTTTTGGCCGTCGATGTAGAGCATCATGGTGTGATCGGCGACGATGGCTGCGAAATGATGCCAGCGGCCGTCGTCGATGCGGTTGTCGCCGGTGACTGAGAGATTGCCGTCAGTACCCGTGCCTTTGACATCGAAGACCAGTTTGCCACGTTGACTGTTGCCGCTGCGACAGATGAGCACTGCGAAGCCGCCCTGGCGATGCTGGGCATGGTTGAAGATGACGCGATGCTCGTTGCCATCGACCGGGGCGATGGCGAACCAGCCGGCGAGTGTGAAATCACTCTGGCCGAAGTCCAACTGATTGACGTGCGGCAGAGCGATGCTGTCGACTAAACTGAAAGCTACCGCATTGCCATAGTCCGCCCCGTCGGGACCGGCTGCGCTTTTGACCAGTTGCGGACCATCGGAGCCGTCACCGAGACTGCCCTGCAGGCCGTCGTGCAGGACAAGGCCGTTGGCCGCGTTGATGGCATCGTGCAGTTGACTGCTGCCGGACGATTCGTTGAAAGACCAGTAAGCGACCGGCCCGTCAGCGGCATGGACCACGCAGGTCAGGGCCGGCAGGATCAGCAGAGCGCAGGCTAATTGTCGGATCATCGTGCATTACCACCAATAGGGACGAGAGGGCGTGGAGTTTTCCTGGCCGTTGCCATGACTGTAACGGGCGCTATCCACGCCTGCGGACAGATCGGTGTTGTTGCGGCCCATGTCACCGCGGGTGGCGGTTTCACCATGGCCGTCAGCGAAGGTGCGGTTGCCGCTGACGATCAGTTGCACCACCACGCTGGGTACAGTGCCCTCGATGATGCCGGCCGAATGGTTGAGCATGCCTTTGTTAGAACCAATGACAGCGTTGGCATCCACGATCACCACCTTGTCGGCGAGGGAGATTTCAGCGGTGCTGTCCAGCACGCGCCAAGGCGCTGCCGAGGGCGGATCGTCGTACCAGGAGCCGTGCAGCGTCTGGCCAGTGGCGGGGTCTTTTTCATCGAGACCGACCATGTAGAGTTGCCAGAGGAACCAGCTTCCATCGCCGTAATATCCGTTGTACTTGACTACGTCGCCTTCATCGGTGAACAGCGGGCAGCGGCGTAGATCCACCAGGTCCGGCAGATAGTGATGGATGGGCCGAACGAAGGTTCCGGGATAGACACGGAAAGGCAGGTACTGCTGCGTGCTCTCAAGTGGGCCGCAGCGCTGTGGGGCTTCGCCGTTTTTGTCATCCACCGCGTAGGCCAGGATGCCGGCCGTGAACTGGCGCTGATTGCTCAGGCAACTCACGACACGTCCCGCTGTCCTGGCTTTACGCAAGGCCGGTAGCAGGATCGAAATCAGCAACGCGATGATCGAAATCACTACCAGCAGTTCGATCAGAGTAAACCCTTCGGGTTTCCTCCGCCTCACTACCCTGAGCCTGTCGAAGGGCAGTTCGATCAGCGTGAATCCCTTACCACGTTTCATATTTACGTCTCCGTCAGTGAAAGTGTCCAGTCGGACAAACTTCCCGTCAAACATTCCTGCCGCGCCGACGAGCCAACAGTGGCGCGGCGGCGCAGCCCAATGCCATGAGTGTTCCCGGCTCCGGCACGCTGATGCCGGCCGCTTGCAGAGCTTGTTCCAGGGTGATGTCCAGTGAGCCGTAACCCCAGTTGTCGCCGAGGACCTGCAGGTCGGCCAGCGTCACCTGACCGTCGCCGGTGAAGTCGCCTTCGCTCCAGTCGGCGCTGGCAGATTGCCAGTTATCGCCGAGGATTTGCAGATCGCTGAGGTTGACCAGGCCGTCGCCGTTGGCGTCGCCGGGGTGAAGCGGATTGATGGTGAGATTCTGCCAGACGTTGAACAGGTCGCCGCCGATGAGCGAGTTGCCGTCGAGGGCGACGG
>CAYYGM010000181.1:0-7020 GCA_964471555.1 uncultured Phycisphaeraceae bacterium | reverse complement strand
GTTTGAACATTCGAGCATTCGTCATTGTTTCGTCATTCGAATTTCGTCATTTGTCATTCCCCACCCGGCTCCGCGTGGTTTTCCACCTTGACCGAGCGATCGATCCTTCGCATCAGGCCCGTCAGCACCTTGCCGGGGGCCGGCTCCACGTAGCGGCCGGGCAGGTTCGCGGCCGCCCACTGCATCGACTGGCTCCAACGCACCGGCGAGGTGAGCTGTTCGACCAGCCGCTGCTTGATCGCGCTGACGTCCATCTCATGCGGCAGGCCTGTGACATTCGACAGCACCGTGCAGCGGGGCACGGACCAGTTCACACCGTCCAGGGCCGCGGCCAGTTTGTCGGCAGCCGGCTGCATGATTCTTGAATGAAAAGCCCCGGCCACACTCAGCGGCGTCGGCTTGAGGCTCGCATCTTCAGCCAGTTTCGCGGCCAGTTCGCAGGCTTTCACACTGCCGCTGACGACCACCTGCATGGGCGAGTTGAAGTTGGCCGGCACGAGGAATTCACCCGGGAGGTCGGCCAGCGTGCGCGTGCACAGTTCGTTGATCTTCTCCTCGCTGGCGTCGCCGGTCAGAGCGAGCATGGTGGACGGCCCAGCCTGTTCAGCCGCTTCCTGCATGGCCTGGCCGCGCAGGCGCACGAGTTTCAGGCCATCCTCAAAGCTGAACGCCCCCGCCAGATGCAGCGCGGTGAACTCGCCCAGAGAAAGCCCCGCCGTAGCCGTAACCTGCCCTTGCTCAATCTCCCGGGGCGATGCCTGCTTCAGCAGGCCGGGTGCCTCCGCCATCCCCAGGGCCCGGCAGCATGCGATCGACGTGGTGTAGATCGCCGCCTGCGCGAAGTCCGTGCGATTGAGCTTGTCTTCCGGACCCTCAAAGCAAAGTGCAGCCAGATCGAACCCGAGCAGTTCGTTAGCCTGCTCGAACGTTTGACGTGCCACAGGAAACTTGTCCGCCCAGGCTTTGCCCATGCCGACGTGCTGAGCGCCTTGGCCCGGACACAGGATGGTGATGTTGCTGTCAGTCATGATTCTTCAGGAAGTTGAACCGCAGAGACGCAGAGGACACAGAGAGGCAGAAAATGCAACCGCGGATGAACGCAGATGAACGTGGATAAGAATTTAGTGTTTCCAATCCCATCCGCGTTTATCTGCGGTTTTATCTGTGTTCATCCGCGTTCTTTGCCTTTCTCTGTGTCCTCTGCGTCTCTGCGGTTAGTGATTTCATAGTCTCCACAGATTCGTGCCCCAGCTCAACCCGCCGCCCTGGGCCACGAAGATCACGTAGTCGCCCTGCTGGATCAGGCCTTCACTGAAACACTCGTGCAGGCAGATGCCGGCTGAGGCCGCGGAGGTGTTGCCGTAACGGTCGATGTTGATGCGGATCTTGTCTTCGGGGAAACCCAAGCGCTTCCACGACGATTGCAGCATGCGGATGTTGGACTGATGGGGGATGACCATCTTGATGTCGTCGGCCGTCAGGTTGTGGGCGGACATGGCTCGCTCCACGGACTCGGCCAGCACCTTCACCGCAAACTTGTACACGGTGCGGCCATCCATCTGCAGCGTGTCGAACTTGCCGTTCCACCCGGCGTTTTCGGTGCTGGAGGTATCGACGATGTCGGGAATGTCGCTCTCATCGCGCGGCACGTAGAGGGCGCGGCCCTGGTCGGCGTCGGAGCCCATGAACTGGTAGAAGCTGCCGCGATCCGGGTCGTCGCAGGCCTGGAGAATGGCGCAACTGGCCGCATCACCGAAGAGCACGCAGGTGCGGCGATCCTCCCAGTTGACGATGCGGCTGAGCGTGTCAGCGCCCAGCACGGCAACGGTTTTGTAGGCCCCGGTCTTGATCAGGCCGCAGGCCATGTTCAACCCCGCGACAAACCCGGTGCAGGCGATGTTGATGTCAAAGGCCCCGCAGGGAATGGCCCCGATCTTCTCGACCACCTTGCAGGCGGTGGCCGGGCAGATGACGTCCGGGGTCATGGTGGCGCAGATCAGCAGATCCAGATCCGTCGGCTTCAACCCCGCGGCGTTCAGTGCGTTGCGCGTGGCCTCGGCGGCCAGGTCGCTGGTCTTGGTGCCTTTGTCAGCCAGATAGCGGGTGCGGATGCCGGTGCGCTGCACGATCCATTCGTCGTTGGTGTCCACGAACTTCGACAGATCGTCGTTGCTCACCTTGCGCGGCGGAATCCCGATGCCGGTGCCCACAATGGCGACACCGCGGGGAGAAGTTTGTTGGTTGGTCGGTGGGTTGGGCATGGTGGGGGATGATAGCTGATGTCTGATGTTTGATTGCGGATTGCTGATGTCAGAGGCGTGCGCCTGCCGGTTTTTACATCAGCAATCATCCATCACACATCAGCATTCTCAAAGCGGGCCAAGGCCTCGACAATCCCCTCATTCACCCCTTGGGCGGCGTAGGCCATGGCATTGCGGATGGCGTTGGTGATGGTGCGGGCCTCGGACGAGCCGTGGGCGATGATGCCGATGCCGTTGGCGCCCAGCAGGGGGGCTCCGCCGTACTCGTGGTAGTCGTGCTTCTTGTAGATGCTCTTGACCACCGGTTCGAACTTGGCCGCCAACTGCGGGTCGATGGCCATGATCTCCCTGGCGATCATCTTGAACAGCCCGGCCGCCATGCCCTCGGCCAGCTTGAGCACCACGTTGCCGGTGAATCCTTCGGTGATCACCACGTCGGTTTTGCCGGCAAAAAGCTCACGGCCTTCCACGTAGCCGCAGTAGTTGAGCGTCGAGTCCGCTTTCATCAGGTAGTGCGTTTCGCGGACCAGGGTATTGCCTTTACCCTCTTCGCCGCCGATGCTCATCAGCGCCACCCGCGGGTTCTGCACGCCGATCACCCGCCTGGCGTACACCGCAGCCATGTGCCCGTACTGGTGCAGGTGGACGGGCTTGGGTTCGGGGTTGGCGCCGACATCGCAGACTACGAGCGTGCCGCTGGTGGTGGGAATGGTCACCGCCACGCCCGGCCGATGCACCCCGGGAAGGCGACGCATGGCCATCTGACACGCAGCAACACACGCGCCCGTGTTGCCGGCACTGATCACGATGTCGCAGTGCTCCTGCGGCTTGCTCTTGCGCCCGCCCAGGTAGCCCATGCGCACGATGGAGCTGTTCGGCTTGTTACGCAGCGCGTGCACCGGCGACTCGGCCATGCCGATCACTTCCGTGGTCGGGTCGATCACCAGGCGCGGATCGCTGACCCCGGCTGCGGCAATGCCGGCTTCGATCACCTGTCGATCGCCGATCAACACCAATTGATCATCCGCACCCAGCAGCGGTATCGCCGCCAGGCAGCCTGCAAGGATGGCGTCGGGGGCATGATCGCCCCCCATCACGTCCACGGCAATGCGCAAGGGATTTACTCTTCCTTGTCGAGGTTCAGCTTCAGGCCCGGGCGCACATACCCGCACTCGCGGCAGGCGGTGTGTGACCGCTTGGGTGAGCCGCAGTTGGGGCACCGCGTCAATTGCGGCGGAGTCAGCGCGTCATGGGATCGACCCATGCGGGTCTGCGAGTGAGTTTTACGTTGTACGGGGAGCATAAAAAGCCGCCTTCCTGCTGCAATCCGGTCGCCGATCGGGCTGGGATCGAATCCAACAAGGTAGCTGAGAACCGTTATCAGGTCAACCTCCTGCCCCGGCGGGAGTTAGCCCCGGTTCCGGAGGCGAATGCCACCTTCCCAGTCATGGGGAGGGCCGGACATGCCCTGTCGAAAAGTTCGTGCAGTGGTTGGCCAAACATGTATGAAGTTCAAGACATGTTGCATAGTGGGGGTTCTGCGCTGCTCGGCTGCTACGCCAAGGCTTCGCAGCCTGCGCTGCTCGAACACCCTCACCCCCGGAAAGCAAGGAAGAAAGCCAAGGAGGAACACTATGTTGATGCAGGGGCTTTGCCGCCAGCCCCTGCACCCTGGCTCCCCCGCGGAAGGGCTCGGGGGCCCGCGTCCTGCGCGAGCGATGTTGACCGCGGCCTGATGGCAGATCAAAAGTTCCGCAGGTTATGCGCTCATCAGCATCTTGGACGTTCCTCGTGCTGATGCGGCCCAAAGAGCCCTTCTGGGGGCCGCCGGAGGCCGGGGTGCAGGGGCAGAGCCCCTGCCGCAACGTCATCTGCCTCCTTGGCCTTTGGGGGGTGTGGGGGTATGAGCATCGCAGGCAGCGCAGCGGGCGAGAAGCGCAAGACCCCCACTTATGCAAATCAATCGCTGCATTTCACGCCAAGTGCAACCGACAAACCTTGCGGAAGTGGTGGCCGTAGATCCACAGCGTCACGGCCAGCGGCAACTGGCGGCGGCGGGTGAAAAGGGTCCACAGCAGCAGCTTCCAATAGTGCAGTCGGCCGCGACTGAGCACGCCCAGGCGCACGATCGAATGCCCGAACGCCAGCAACTGCGGCCAGCGCACGCGGTCGGTTTTCTGCGTGGGGCGGTACTCGCGCAGGAAGGTTTTGATGCGCTGGTAGTACTGCTCGGGGGAGTAGAGGTGGTTCATCACCCGTCGGTAGCCGGCCCGCAAGGGTTCGAGGTCCATCTTGGTGCGCACGTTGGTGGTGCCATCGACGTTGTCGCCGGTGGTCTTGCCGATCAGCCGGCCCTCGACGCGCAGGCGTTCGTAGAGGCGGGTGCCGATGGGTGCCTGGAGCAGACCCACCATGGCAGTGACGATGCCGCTGTTCTGGATGAAGTCGATCTGGCGCTGGAAGATGGATGGGGTATCGGTGTCGAGGCCGACGATGAAGCCGGCTTGGACCTGCAAGCCCGAGCGATGGATTTTCTTGACGTCAGCCACGAGGTCGCGATGCAGGTTTTGCCGCTTGTCGCAGGCAGCCAGGCCCAGTTCATCGGGCGTTTCGATGCCGATGAACACGGTGTCGAAGCCTGCTTCCACCATCTGCTGCATCATGGGCTCATCATTGGCCAGGTTGATCGATACCTGCGTCTGCAGCGGCAGCGCACGCTTGCCTTTGCGCCATTCGATCAGCGCGGGCAGCAGTTCGGTTTTTAGCAGCTTCTTGTTGCCGATCAGGTTGTCATCGACCACGAAGATCGGCCCGCGCCACCCGGCGGCATACAGCGAGTCGAACTCGCGCACCACCTGGGCGGCCGACTTCACCCGCGGCTTGCGCCCAAACAAGGCGGTGATGTTGCAGAAGTCGCAATCAAACGGGCAACCCCGGCTGAACTGCACGCTCATCGAGGCATAACGCTTGAGCTTGGCCAGCTTCCACAGCGGCGTGGGCGAGTCCTGGATATTGGGATGCTGATCCGACTGATAGAAGCGCTGGGCGCAGCCGGCTTCGAGGTCAGCGGTCAATCGCGGCAGCAGACCTTCCGCCTCGCCCAGCAGGAAGTGGTCCACGTTGGTGAAGTCCTCGTACTCGCTGGTAAACAGCGGCCCGCCGGCGATCACGCATTTGCCGGCCGCCTTGCAACGGTCCACGATCTGCCGCGCTGAATCGCGCTGCACGGTCATGCCGCTGATCATCACCGCATCCGCCCAGGCCAGGTCACGGTCGGTGAGCTTTTCGATGTTGACGTCGATGAGCTTTTTGTCCCAGTGGTCCGGGAGCATGGCCGCGATGGTGAGCAGTCCGAGGGGAGGGAAAGCTGCGCGCTTGTGTACGAACTTCAGCGCGTGACGGAAGCTCCAGAACGTATCTGGAAACGCCGGATAGACCAGCAGAATGTTCATCGCAAACTCTCGGTTGGGGCGGTCGTGGCCCCTTGGCAGGTCAACCATTATACCTGCGCGGTCGCAAGGACAACGTTTGGGATGTCTCGACCGTGCAGATTGATGCTGGGTGCCTGGATGCCACACCCGCGTGCGGGTGTGCCTGGCTACTCACGGCCGACGCGCGGCCGTGGCACCCGTGCCCGTTGGCGGATCAACCATTATACCTGCGCGGTCGCAATGACAATGTTTGGGTTGTCTCGACCGTGCAGATTGATGCAGACAGCGATCAAAGGTGGCTTCAAGCAACCCGTTCCAGGCGCAGGTAACGCTGCTTGGAGATGCCCGGACGAGTGGCGGCGGAATCGGTCATGCGCAAACCTTCCGCTTCCCAGTCGCGGCGGAAGGTGCTTAATCGAATCGGCACGCGGTCCAGCGTGCGCTTGTCGTGCAGCAGATGACGCAGGTGAAAGCTCACCCCATCCCATGAAGCGGCACAGAAGAACGACAGCACGATCGGACCACGGCTGATGCGCGACAGCTCGTGCAGCGCTGCCCGGCGAGTGGTGGATTCGTTGAAGTGATGGAACATGCGATTGCACAGCACCGCATCGAACTGGCCGTCGGAAAACGGCGTGTGCAGGATGTCCGCGGCCACGAAGCGCTGCGGATCGATCGGCATCCCCAGCTTCTCGGCCGCCCGCATGCCCTGCCGCAGCATGGCAGGTGAAGCGTCGGATTCGGTGACCTGGTAGCCCAGATCGGCAAGCAGGGGCAGAAACCGCGACGCCCCGCAGGGCAGGTCCAGCACATCGGCGCCGCGCGGCACGCCGGCCAAGAGCCTGCTGATGCAGCGGCTTTCGCGCTGATGGGTGCGCGTACCCAGTTGGGATTGCGCGTATTCGGACGCCTTTTCCCCCGTGTCGTAGGCGTTGATGTAACGGGCATGGGAGTGGAACGGTTCAGTCACGCGGAGCCTTTCGTGGGGTTGGCATTATAGGGTTCGGGCGGGGGCGGCGGTTTCATTTGACATGATGTATGTTGGCGGTGACGATAAGGGTCTTGCCGGAGAGGTGGCCGAGCGGCTGAAGGCAACGGTTTGCTAAATCGTCGTAGGGGGTATTCCTCCCTACCGCGGGTTCGAATCCCGCCCTCTCCGTTTTCTGCGGAAATCCAACGTGTCCCCTGCATGCGGGGCATCAACGAGTGCCATGGCCAAGATGGGCGCCGACAAGCCGGGGATCGTCACTTTCCAGGATGTTCAGGTAGCTCAGCGGAACATCGCGGGGGCGGTGATGGTTTCACCGTGCCACGAGTCGATGGCTCTG
>CAYYGM010000180.1:0-7095 GCA_964471555.1 uncultured Phycisphaeraceae bacterium | reverse complement strand
AACCTGGCCGACCTGCAGATCCTCGGTGATAACTGGCAGTCCTCCACGGCCTCGTGGGCGGAGGCTGACTTCACCGGCGACGGCAACGTCAACCTGGCTGATCTGCAGATCCTCGGCGACAACTGGGGCTTCGGCGTCAGCTCCGATGTGTCCTTCGATGAAGCCCTGGCCGGCGTGGCCATCCCGGAACCGGCAAGCCTGGCCCTGCTGTGCCTGGCCCTGCCGCTGGCCCTGCGCCGTCGTGGCAACTGAGGCGCCAATGCTTTTCTCCTTCCACGGAGGCTGCCTGACCGCGGCCTTCGTGTTTTTCCTGCCGAGGTTCCTCTTCGTTTAGCTGCCGAGCTTGCTCGGCAAGGGGCGAGCAAGCTCGCCCGCTAAACATGCCAAGGAAACGCATGATGTTCGTGAATGGAAAACGCATCCTGACCGCCGTCTGCCTTGCGGCCGGCTTGTGCATCGTCCTCCCCGCCGAGGCCGCCTTGCGGGCCCAGTGGAACTTTGACGACGGCACTTTCAACGATCAGGTCGGCGCGCTCAACGGCTCACCGCACGGCGATGCGACCATCGTAGCGGCCGGCAACAACCTGCTGGGCAATGACATGGGCCTGGCCCTGTCCACCGGCACGCTGATCATCCCGGGCTTCGATTACCTGCGGATCGGTGACCTGGACACGCTGGGCATCAACACCGGCAGCTTCACGCTCACCCTCTGGCTCAAACACGATCCCATGCCCACCGGCTTCCCCGAAGGCGGCAACAACGCCACCTGGTGGGACACCTCGACCAACGGCGGAACCCCCGGCAGCAACGGCGGATTCCTCGGCCACATCCGCAAGGGCATTGACGCGGGCAACGGCGGCAAGGTGTACGTTGACATGCGCGATGAAACGGGTGCGACCAAGCTGCTCAAGCCGGAGGCTCGCATCGATGACGGCCAATGGCACTTCGTCGCGATCATTCACAACACCACGCCTGATCCCGACACCACCAAAATCTATCTCGACGGCCGCTACTACGACCGCGGCGCCAGCGAGTTAGGCATTCGCACACTCACGCCGACCGACGGCGGCACGATCCTTCGTCTCGGTGACGGGTTCGGCGGCCTGATTGACGACGTGCGCATCTATGACCATGCCCTGAGCCTGCTGCTCAGCGGCGATATCGTCACCGGGGGCGGGCTGTACAACGTGTGGCACGCCACGTCGCAGGTTACCGTCCTGCCCGAACCGGCTGCGCTCGCGCTGCTGGTGATCGCGGCGCCCACAATGCTGCCTGGCCGACCTCGGCGCGAAAGGGCCCGCTCATGCGCCAACTGAGTTGGGTTTCAGCATGGGCGGGTCTGCTGCTGAGCTTCGCTTCGTCAGCGCTGGCGGGGTATTCGCCCGAACTGGTGATGGCAGAGGGTCTGTTCGACTGGTCACCGACGCGCGGGGTCGAGCAAGCGGCGGGCACCGAGACGTTTACCATCTTTCATGCCGAGGACAACACCAACAAGTACGCCAATCACCCGCAGATCACCTGGTTCAAGGGCTATTACTACGTCAACTGGAAATCCACGCCGCGCGATGAAAACTCCGGCGAGTCGGTCACCTGGATCAGCCGCAGTGCGGACGGGATCAACTGGTCGGCGCCGGTCGAACCCTTGCCCAATCTGCCGGGCCCTTACTCCGGCGGTGGCTGGTGGACCAACGGCGACTCCCTCGCCTGCATGATGCTGTACCAGAATCCCCTGCAGCCCGGTTCACCCAAAGGCACGATTGCCAGCATCACCACGGACGGTCAGAACTGGTCGCAACCGCTGACGCTCTTCCCAGACACCATCGCCAGTGCCGGCCCGCAACTTCTGTCCAACGGGCGCATGGTCTTTGAAGGGCACGGCTTCGTGGATTTCCTGGGCGACGGCAACAAGGACACGATGGCCACCCGCATCTGGTACACCGATTCGCCCAACAACATTCTGGGCCCGTGGATTGAAGCTGACCTGCCCCTCTATCCAGGCCGCCGCGACGTGGGCACGTACTACGAAGGTTACGGCACGGAGCCGAGCATTTATGAACGGCCCGACGGCACGCTGGTGATGGCCATGCGTCACGCGGAAGGCCCCGAGGACCGGACTTATCGCATCTGGGTTTCGGTCAGCCATGACAACGGCGAAACCTGGACCGAGCCGTACATCACCAACTTCCCCGACTCTTCCAACATGCAGTTAGCCGGCAACCTGCCCGACGGCACCGCTTACATCGTCAACACGCCCAACCTGTCGCTCGATCGCATTCCGATGACCATCTCGCTCAGCGACGACGGCGTGCTGTTCGATCGGGCCTACCTGGTCCGCGGCGTGCCGCCCGAGCAGCGCTACGACGGCGAATCCAAAACCCTCGGCTACAGCTATCCCGGCTCAGTCATCCACGACGGCTACCTGTGGATCAGTTACGCCACCAACAAGGAAGACGTCGAAGTCACGCGCATCCCGCTCAGTTCGCTGATGGTTCTGCCCGACCTGCACCCCGGTGATGCCAACGGCGATGGCATCGTCAACCTGGCCGACCTGCAAATCCTCGGCGACAACTGGCAATCCCAATTCGCCTCCTGGTATCGGGCGGACTTCACCGGTGATGGCATGGTGAATCTGGCGGACCTGCAGATCATCGGCGACAACTGGGGCTTCGGCGCCGCGACGGACCTTGCTTTTGCTGAAGCTCTGGCTCAGCTTGCGGGGGCGGGGGTGCCCGAACCGGCCGGGCTGATGTGGCTCGCTTTGAGCCTGCCGTTTATCCTGCGCCGCGGTGCGCGATGGATGATTGAGCCGGCCGCATGATGCCGTTTAAGACGAAAGGTAAACCATGACCTTGCAAAAATGGCTGATGACTCTCTGCGCCGCGATGACGGTGGTGATCCTGTTCAACCGCGATGCGCTGGCGGATGATCAGCCGGTCACAGGCGGCATCAAGAGCGTGATGGTGGTGATCAACGAAGCCTCTGAAGCGCAGTACGGCCGCTATGCCGACATGTTCGTCGCCCACCTGTCCAGGCGATTTCCTGCGATCCAGGCCATGGTGCTGCGCGGCGAGCAGGTCGTTGCCCCACCGCCCAAGGAAGGTCAACTGGTCGTCTGGGCCGGCACTTGCGCCGGCGATGAGCAACTGGCGGCGCGTTTGGATTCACTGCCCACTGAGACCGATCCCGGCCCCGAGGGTTTCGTGATGACGGTGGACATGTCACAGCGCACCGCGCTGGTGGCCGGCGTGGACAATCGCGGCGTGCTCTATGGCCTGGGCCGCCTGCTGCTGCTGACCCAGCATCAGGACGACACTTTGGCATTGCCGAACGTCAACATCCGCACCGCGCCGCGCTACGCCACGCGCGCGGCCAACGGCTCAGAAAAAACGCCCATGGACCCCAAGCTGGCTCAGTTGACCAACGCCCGCAAGTGGGACAGCCGCGAGGGTTGGCAGTATTTCGAAGAGTTATTGTTACTCGGCGCTAACCAGTACACCGACGGCTGGGGCAGCACCACGGCCGTCGACGTCGACAAGTACAACCCGGACACCGGCGAAGGCGTCAGCACCTGGCGCTCGCAGATGATGGTTGACTACGGCGTCAAATACATGATCTCCAACTCGATCAACGGGCTGGGCGGCTCGTTCAAAGTGCCCGATGCCTGGCGAGCCCTCGACCACGGCGCTCGCCACGATCGCAACGTCTGCATCAGCGTGCCCGAGGCCCGGGCCAAGCTGATCGAGTTGAAGGGAGCCATCTTCAAGTTCGATCCGCGTATCGACGGCATCATGTTCTCCGCCTCCGATGTGGCCGGCTGCGAGTGCGAAAAGTGCGCCCCCTGGTCGCACACCTACTACGACCTCTGCCGCGACCTGGCCGCCGAGCTGCACAAGTACAAGCCGGATGCTGAGGTTTATGTCACCAACCAGGACTTCCTGCCCGATGACAACGAGTGGATGTTCTCGCAGATCGAGCAGCAGAAGCCCGACTGGCTCACCGGCTATGCCTCGGCCCCCGGCGGCAGCGAAAACTCCACCTACGGCTACATCCCCATCAATACCAGGTGGAACCGCTACCCCGGCATCTATCCCGAACGCACCTTCCTCAAATCGCGCCTGCACTACCTGCCCCCCGGCATGAAGATGATCGCCTTCACCGACATCTCACACTGGAAGCGGGCACAGAACGGCCTGAAGGTCATCGACCCGGCCTTCAGCGAAGTCTATGAGCGGCGAACCTTCAACGTCCGCCCGGCTGCTTACGAACGCATCATCAAATCCGCCATGCCCTACGTCGATGGCATGGTGGGTTACTCCGAAGGCAACTTCGACGACTTCAACAAGTACATGCTGCTGCGCCTGCTGTGGAACCCGGACCTGACCGCGCAGCAGATCACCACGGAGTATTACACCTACTACTGCGGCCCGCAGGCTGCCCCGCTGCTGGCTGAAGCTGCCTTCCTCGCCGAGCGCATCCAGGAGCAGGCCCTGGCCGACAGCGCCGACGACATCGCCCGTTACAACGAACTGATCCAGCAGGCCCAGAAGCTGATTCCCCCCGCTTACATGGCTGGCAACTGGCGCTTCGCCATGCTGGCCCAGCGAGCGGCGATCGACCAGTACATCCTCAGCAAGTATCAACTGCACCGCAAAGTGTATGACCAGGCACTGACCGACCTGGCGGCGGCCGTGCGCAATCCTTCGCAGTTGACGGCGGCGCTGACGTCGGTCAAGTCCACCCTGGCCGGCCTCAAGGACACGCCGCAGATGCAGCAACTGATCGAGCTTGCCAAAAAATGGGACGACCTGAGCGACCAGGGCGGCGGCATCCGCTCCATCTCCGTGCAGAAGATGCAGAAGGTTGACAGCGTGGGCACCACCTGGCTGGCCGGCCAGATCGACCTGGCCCTGGACATTGCCGACACCAATGCACGCCTTGCCGCGACCAAGGCCATCGTCAACTACGACCAGCCCGGCGACGGCGGCTTCTATGACAACTGCGGCACCGTCGATCAGCAGCCGCACTACAACTTCGCATCCGGCGAACTGTACTACGGCACCGGTAGCTGGCCAAAGGATTCCCGCCCTTCGCAGCGGTCCTACAACTACAGCTTCGAAAAACAGGACGGCCTGGAGTTCAACTACAGCGGCTTGAACCGCAACCGCAGTTATCAGGTCAAGCTGACCTTCCCCAACCCCGGCGGCGTCAGCTTCGCCACCAACAGCCCCAACGAGTTTCTCGTGCTGGCTGACGGGGTTGAGGTGGGCCATGCCGTACCTTCCGGTCAGGGTTTTGATACCTTTACCTACAGCATCCCCCGCCAGTTGACGATGGATGGAAGGCTGAACCTGGCGCTGCGCAAGGTTCCAGGCAAGGCCCGCTGCACGTGTATCAGCGAAGTCTGGCTTCAGCCGGTGCAGGAATGACATGAATATTCACCACGAAGGCGCGAAGAGAAAGGCATTGAACCGCGGAGACGCAGAGGACGCGGAGGAAGACACCATGGAATGGCCACAAGAAGCAATTTGGTGTTAGAGTCGTTTTGACTCAACGAAATTGCTTTTAGACGCTTGTGCCTTTTGTGGCCAATGTTCCCGGGATTCTTCTCTGTGTCCTCTGCGTCTCTGCGGTTCATTCTTCATGTCTTCCTGATTCAATGAATCATGCAGGAGCAACCATGATTTCCAAATCAAGCAGTAACGACGGCTCACTTCCCAACGGGGTGTGGCCGGTGATGTTGACGCCCTTCACGCAGGAAGGCGAAGTGGACTTCGAATCGCTGCAGCGCCTGACCGACTGGTACATCGAGGCCGGCTCCGCGGGGCTGTTCACCTGCTGCCTCTCCAGCGAGATCTTCCACCTCAGCGAGCAGGAGAAGCGCGACATCGCCCGGTGCGTGATCCAGCACACGGCCGGCCGCGTGCCGGTGGTGGCCGGCGCCATCGGGCAGAAGACCCTCGAAGATCGCCTGGCGGCCAGCCACTGGTTCAACGAGCAAGGCGCCGTCGCGGTGATCCTGGACGTGGCGGAGTTCGCCGACGAGAAGGATCCCGAGGAAGTTGCCGTGCATGGCCTGCTGGCGTTCGCTGAACAGCTTCCGGGGGTGCGCCTGGGGATCTACGAATGTCCCAAGCCTTATCACCGCGTGCTGTCAGCCGAGGGTCTGCGTCGCCTGGCGGAGACGGGACGCTTCGTGATGAGCAAGGACACCTGCTGCCGCAGCGATCTGTTCGCTGAGAAAATGGACGCCATCCGGGATCTGCCGCTGAAGCTCTACGAGGCGCACTCGCCGATCATCCTGGACTGCCTGCGGGCCGGAGGCCACGGCTTCTGCGGCGTGGGCGCCAACCTGATGCCGCAGGCCTACGTCTGGCTCTGCCGCAACTTCGCCGACCATCCCAAGCAGGCCGAGCGCGTGCAGGAATACCTGCAGGTGGTCCACCAAATCACCCACAACCAGTACCCAGCCAACGTCAAGCAGTACCACGTCGAGCACGGCCGCCTGCGCAGCAACTTCTGCCGCCAGGCGATCAAATCAACCGGCGAACCGCAGCCGATCCAACTCGACAGCATTCACGAACAGTACCTGCAAGCCATCGCCGGCAGCGCGTGAGGCCATGTGGCCCCATCCCAGCGCATAAAAACCCTCGGCCCGCTGACTTTGTAACAGCGGGTGCCGAGGGAATCTGCATGTGATTGCGAACTTCACGTCATGATTGTTTGCATCGAATAAACCATTGTCCTACCTCCAGCGGCGACGCTGAGCCAGGAGCAGCAGGCTCGCACCAAACAGTAAAGCGGTGGCCGGCTCTGGAACAAGTCCGATCATTTGCAGGGCCACATCGAATGCAAGATCGGTTTGTTGCCAGTTCCAGTGGTCGCCCAATATTTGAGAGTCAGCGAGGTCCACGTAGCCATCGCCGCTGAAATCAGCGGTAATCCAGGTTCGGCCATACAAGTGCCAGTTATCGCCTAGGATTTGCAGATCGGCGAGGTTCACCTTTCCGTCCAGGTTCGCATCGCCAGGAATCACCGCAGTGAGCACCACCTCGGAGGTGGTGTAGGACACCAGCAATGCCAGGTTGTCATCGACCA
>CAYYGM010000179.1:0-7146 GCA_964471555.1 uncultured Phycisphaeraceae bacterium | reverse complement strand
TCCATGCACAGCGGGTCGTCGCCCAGTTGCTGTTCGAGCAGTTCGACGATGGTGCTGTTGCGGTGGCCCTGTTCCCAGATGATTTCGAAGGCTTTTTTGAGGTTGGGGATGTGATCGCGGTAGCCGGCTCGGCGCAGGCCGACGATGTTGAGAGAGCCGACGCTGCGGCTTTCGTAGCAGATGCAGAAGGGCGGCAGATCCTGCCCGATGCCCGCCAGGCCGCTGATCATGCTCATGCGACCGACGCGGCAGAACTGGTGCACGGTGGCACCGCCGCCGGTGACCACGCGGTCGGCGATGTGCACGTGCCCGGCCATGAGTGTGCCGTTGGCGAAGGTGCAATCGTCGCCGATGACGCAGTCGTGGCCGGCGTGGGAGTTGACCATCCAGTAGTTGCGATTGCCGACGGTGGTGGGGCGATCGCCGGTGGCGCGGTGGATGGTGACCGATTCGCGGAAGATGTTGTCGTCGCCGACGAGGATGCCCGCGCCGTCGCTGCCGGCATCGAACTTGCGGTCCTGCGGGGCGTAGCCGAGGCAGGTGAACGGATAGATGAGGTTGTTGCGGCCGAAGGTGGCCGGTCCGCGGATGATGGCGTTGGCGACGAGGCGGCAACCGGGTCCGAGCGTGACCGGGCCGACGATGGCGCAGCCGGGGCCGACGGTGACGTCGTCTGCCAGTTGGGCTTTGGGATCGACAGTAGCGGTAGGGTGAATGTTGGCCAAGACCGCTATCATAAATCAGTGGTGACCGAATACTCAACTGAAGGGCAGGTTTTGCCGGTGCGCGACCTGGGGCGGATGGGTTATGCCGAGGCTTTGGAGCTTCAGCGCACGGTCAACCAGCAGGTGATTGACGGCCAGGCGCTGCCGCAGTTGCTGCTGGTCGAGCACGATCCGGTGATCACCGTGACGCACCGTCCGGGCGTGAGCGAGCATCTGCTGGCCGCCCCGGAAAGGCTCGAAAAGCTGGGCATCGAGGTCTGCCAGACCGATCGCGGCGGCGACATCACCTATCACGGCCCGGGGCAACTGGTGGCGTATCCGATCCTGAACCTCAACCGTCTGAGGTTGAACCTGGGGCGCTACATGCGCCTGCTGGAGCAGATCGTGATCGACACGGCGGCGGCCTTCGGCATCGAAGCGATGCGGGTGGATCGCTGCACGGGGGTGTGGGCGAGGTCGGGTATCGGGTATCGGGTGTCGGGTATCGGGTCGGAGAGTTCGTTGGCGAATCATCACAACGTGTCTTTACCCGAACCCCGAAGCCCGATACCCGATACCCGACCCGCCAAGCTGTGTGCCCTGGGCGTGCGCGTGCGGCGGGGGGTGAGCATGCACGGGCTGGCGCTGAATGTGAGCACCGACCTGTCGCACTTCGAGACGATCGTGCCCTGCGGGTTGAGCAACCGGTCCGTTACGAGCATGGCCCAACTGCTGGGTGAGCAGGCTCCGAGCATGGAGCGGGTCAAAGCAGAGTTGATCGCACAGTTTCGAAGTCAATTGAATCGCAGAGACGCGGAGATCGCAGAGAAAGACATTGAACAGCAACCGCGGATGAACGCAGATGAACGCAGATAGAAACAAGAGTTGAATCCATCTGCGTTCATCTGCGTCTGATCTGCGTTTATCCGCGGTTCCTGCCTTCCTAAACGTCCTCCGCGTCTCTGCGGTTCAAAGCATTCAGATCACGCGGAAGAGGATGCTGGGCTGGCGGGTGGGTGAGCCGTCGGGCTGCGGGGCGGTCTCGGGTGACGGCTGTGTGGCGGGTTCGCCTTCGCTCGGCTGGACGACAGGCTCGGGCATGGGGATGTTGACCGTGGACTGCTCGCTGGTTTCCACCGGCTCGGGTTCGGTGCCGGGCGGAGCGTCGATGAGGTTGTAGGGATATTTGGCCTGCAGCGCCTTGATGCGCGGGCCGTAGTGCGAGACGTGGTTGATGGTGACGAAGTCGTCGTAGGTGAACAACCCGATGCAGACGGAACTGTTGCGCGGGCCGTGGTAGTAGTAGGCATCTTCACCCTTCTGACGCAGGTCGCGCGTCACCTTTTCCGCCTGGGCCCGACGATCGCCGGGATAGTTCTCGGTATAGACCGCCACCTGGAGTGAGAAGAAGCCGACGAACTGTTGCAGGTCAAAGGGGTCCAGTTGCACGCGATGGCCGCCGACCAGGGGGATGATCTTGGCCTTGGCGTAGGGCTTCTCGCCGTTGATTTCGATGGCGCGGATGCGGTCGAGGATCTGCTGGGTCTGCGGATCATTGGCTGAAGCGAAGCGGCCGCAATAGATGGTGGCCTTGTTCTGATAGTCCTCGAACCACAGCGAGGGCAGGTTCTGTTCGATCAACTCGCTGCGGGTCTTTTCGATCTGCTTGAAGCGGTCGGGGCCTTCAAAGCTGGCCAGGGGAATGGACCAGCCCTGGCCGGTGACTGGTTCGTCGTCGGCGTTGGCGGATGCCGTGTCGCGGGGCTTGTCGCTGACCGCGCGCAGGCCGGCGAAGCTGGGACGGACGACACGCACTTCGCAGCCGGCGACGGCGATGAGTAACAGCAACGAAAGCAGCGTGATCAGGCCTTGACGGATCATCCAGCTCAGCCGGCAGGGCAGGGGGGTTACTTTCCAGCGGCGGCGAAAGTCGCGGGGGTGCGTCCGCCGCTGAAATGATGATAGCCGCGCAAATCAAAATATCCGGCCGGTCGTGTGAACGAAAAGCGGCCGGTCTCGTGCAGCATGATATCTTCGGCCTCGCATTGTACGAACGCCTCGTGGATGCCGGGGATGGCGCGGGTCAGCGTCTCGAAGCGATCGGGCGTGACGGAGATCTGATCCTCGCCGACTTCGTGCACCGGTGTCGCTTCGGAGAAGCCGCAGACGGCCAGTGTCTGCTGCCGGGCGATCTCCAGGGTGGCCACCGTGTCCTGCGGGCCGGCCGTGCCGGCCAGGTTGCGGGCCCAGGCGTGCACGAGGTACTTGGGCATGTTGGCGTGATCGCGCTCGATGATCTGCTCGCCCTGGTCGGTGATGATGCGATAGCGCTGATTGTCGCGCTCGATGAGGCCTTTTTCGCCGTAGAAACGAAACAGCGGTCCGGTCTCCTCGGCACAGGCGTGCGTCAACAGCACCATGAACGGCACATCGACGTCGGTGTGGATGCGGGCGCAGATGGTGTCGTAGTTTTCGATGGGCGCGGCCCGGTAAAGCTCCGCCTCCACCGACACGGGCGCAGCGGCCTGGTGCAACGTGCTGCCCATCATCAGCAGGGTGATGTTGATGTAGTGCGACAGGGCGTTGTTGGCGGGACTGTCGAGCACCCAGGCGTCGGAATGGCGAATGCGACCGGCCCAGGCGTTGCGGGAGAAGTACCACTCGCCGCGCGGCCAGCAGGCTTGCAGACTGGTGCGTTTGAGCTTGCCGATCACGCCGTCCAGCATCATCAGCTTGACCTGGGCGGTGGTCGGATCATAGACATCCTGATAGCCGATCAGCACGGGCAGCTTGGCGCGATCGCGGGCGGCGACCATAGCGTCGGCGTCGTCGATGCACCCGGCCACGGGCTTTTCGCACATCACGAACTTGCCGGCCGCCAGGGCCTTTTCGGTGAAGGGGCGGTGCAGGTTGATCGGCAGCGGCAGCCAGACGCCCTTGATGTCCGGGCGGGCCAGCAGCTTGTCGAAATCCTCGTACACCTCGACTTCAGCTTCGCGCAGCTTGGCCACCTGCTCGGGCAGCTTGCTCCAGTTGGGGTCGCAGGCAGCCAGCAGGCGCAGGGGCGGCTGGGCGGTGGGACCGTGCTGAAGCAGATATTTGGCAACTGTGCCGGCAAAGCCCCCGATCCCGCAGACACCGACCCCGATGGCTCCGTCTTTCATACCAACACTTTCAAACTGATATTATCTAAGAACTACAACATTACAGCATGCAGGCATCGGGCACAATTCATGGCTGTGACGATTGACGCCGGCGAGGCTGTTGCATTATTATATCCGGATACCCGGATGATTAAAGTCGACCACCAGCCCGACGCCCTCCTGCACTGGATGGGCAGCCTCGCCGACGCCACCCGCCTGCGCCTGCTGGGCGTGCTGGAGCGGCACGAGCTGGGGGTCAGCGATCTGTGCCACATCCTGCAACTGCCGCAGTCCACGGTCAGCAGGCACCTGAAGCTGCTGGGAGATGAGGCCTGGCTGACCAGCAGGCGGCAGGGCACGACGAACCTGTACCGCATGGCCCTGGGCGAACTGAGCCGCTCTCAGGCCCGCCTGTGGCGACTGGTGCGCGAGCAGACGCGCAGTTGGGCCACGTTCAACCAGGATCAACTGCGGCTGGCCCGCCAGCTTCGCAGTCAGCAGCGTGGCAACCGTGACTTCTTCGCCGGGGCGGCTGGGCAGTGGGACCAGACCCGCAAGCAGATGTACGGCGAGGGCCTGACCAATCACGTGATGCTGGGCCTGCTGCCGGCCGACTGGACGGTGGCGGACCTGGGCTGCGGCACTGGGCTGGTCACCGCGGAACTGGCCCGGCGGGTCAAACAGGTGATCGCGGTGGACGTCTCGCAGGCCATGCTCGAAGCAGCCCGCAAGCGCACGGAAGGTTTGAGCAACGTGGAACTGCACCACGGTTCGCTTGAGTCGCTGGATCTGGACGACGGCTGCTGCGATGCGGCGGTGATGGTGATCGTGCTGTCCTACGTGGCGCAGCCGCGGCGGGTGCTGGAGCAGATGCGGCGAATCCTGCGGTCGGGCGGCCGGGCGGTGGTGGTCGATCTGATGCGCCACGATCGCGATGATTTTCGCCGGCAGATGAGCCAGCGCTGTCTGGGCTTCGAGCCGCAGCAGTTGATGACGATGCTGGAAGAGTCGGGACTGACCGAGGTGACCTGCGATCCATTGCCGCCGGAGGAGCAGGCCAAGGGGCCGGCCCTGCTGCTGGCTACGGGAGTTGCGCCATGACCGAGGCGTGTGATTTACATACGCAAGCCTATTTCGACGCGCACACGCCGCAGTGGCGCAGCGATCGCTATCTGCCCATGATCGAGTGGCTCAAGACGCATGCCCGGGACGATCAATCGCTGATCGACATCGGCTGCGGCACGGGCAACATCCTGGCCTTCATCAAGCAGAACACGCCGCTGCACGAACTGGCGGGCATCGACATCACGCAACGGTATCTGGATCAGGCGGCCGCCAATGTCGGGTGCACCACGCACCTGGGCAGCGTGCTGGATGATGAGCTTTGCCGAAAGATCGGGCCGCGTTATGACTTTGCGGTGATGGGAGCAGTGCTGCACCATCTGGTCAGCGCCACGCGGCGATCAAGTTTTGCCAACGCACGACGCGCCCTGGTCAACGCGACGGCCATGCTCAAGAGCGGGGGACACCTGCTGATCTACGAGCCGGCCCACTATCCGGCGGCCGCCATGTGGGGCGTGTTCTGGCTCAAGCGCTGCGGCTCGGCCATCGCCCCACGGCGGTTGGAAGTGGGCAAGCAGTGGCTCAACTTCGGCTTGCCCGTGGTCAGCTACTTCACCAACGAACAACTGCTGGAGATGTTCAACGCCATCGGCGTCGAACTGATCGAGAAGCAGATCAACGATCCCAAGAAGCTCGGCCTGGGCATCCGCCGCACGTCGAGCACGTTTGTTTTACGTAAAACCGGAGATCCCGTTTAGCGGGCGAGCTTGCTCGCCCAACGGTGGAGCAAGCTCCACCGCTAAACGTTTGATTCGTAACTTGTCACTTGTCACAGGAAACTGGAGTCCACCATGCCCGCCACCGCAACGAAACTGGAGTACCAAGTCAAAGACCTCGCCCTGGCTGAGTGGGGTCGCAAGGAGATCATGCTGGCCGAGCAGGAGATGCCGGGCCTGATGGCTGTGCGCGAGGAATTCGCCGCGGCTCAACCGCTGGCCAGCGTGCGCATCACCGGCAGTCTGCACATGACGATTCAGACCGCGGTGCTGATCGAAACGCTGACCGCCCTGGGCGCGGACGTGCGCTGGGCGTCGTGCAACATCTTCAGCACACAGGATCACGCGGCCGCGGCCGTGGTCGTTGGTCCCGAAGGTAGTGTTGATAACCCGGCCGGCGTGCCGGTGTTCGCGTGGAAGGGCGAAACGCTGGCTGAGTACTGGGCCTGCACCGAGCGGGCGCTGGATTTCGGCGACGGCAAAGGCCCGCAGCAGATCGTCGATGACGGCGGTGATGCCACGATGATGGTGCTCAAGGGCGCCGAGTTTGAAAAGGCCGGCTCCGTGCCCAAGCCCGAGGATGATGCCCAGGACGACTGGGCGGAACTGCTGCGCTGCCTGGGCAAGCTCTATCAGGCCAATCCCAAGCGCTGGACGCCCATCGCCGCGGCGTGCAACGGCATCAGCGAGGAAACCACCACCGGTGTGCATCGGCTTTACCAACTGGCCCGCGAAGGCAAGCTGCCCTTCCCCGCCATCAACGTCAACGACAGCGTCACCAAGAGCAAGTTCGACAATCTCTACGGCTGCCGCCACTCGTTGCTGGACGGTTTGAACCGCGCCACTGACGTGATGATGTCCGGCAAGATCGCCGTGGTGCTCGGCTACGGCGACGTGGGCAAGGGTTGCTGCCAGTCGCTGCGCGGCCAGGGTGCTCGCGTGATCGTCACCGAGGTCGATCCGATTTGTGCTTTGCAGGCGGTGATGGAAGGCTACCAGGTCGCCCGGCTGGAAGACGTGGTCGCCGAAGCGGATGTGTTCATCACCACCACCGGCAACTACCACGTGATCCAGTTCGAGCACATGCGGCAGATGAAGGACAAAGCGATCATCGGCAACATCGGCCACTTCGATAACGAGATCGACATGGCCTCGCTCTACAAGCTGCAGAAGCAGGGCAAGGTCGTCAAGACCAATATCAAGCCGCAGTACGACATGTGGACCTTCAAGGACACCGATCGTTCGATCCTGGTGCTGGCGGAAGGCCGACTGCTCAACCTCGGCTGCGCTACGGGGCACCCCAGCTTCGTGATGAGCAACAGCTTCACCAATCAGGTGCTGGCCCAGATCGAACTGGCCACCAAGGGCGATCAGTACAAGAACCAGGTGTACGTGCTGCCCAAGCTGCTGGACGAGAAGGTGGCCCGGCTGCACCTGGACAAGCTGGGCGTCAAGCTGACC
>CAYYGM010000178.1:0-7512 GCA_964471555.1 uncultured Phycisphaeraceae bacterium | reverse complement strand
TTCTGTATGTGATCTGTAGCCGGATCGCTACGCGATCCCGGTCGCCAGGGCCGCGTAGCGGCCCGGCTGTTGGAGAGCAATAATGCCGGTTACTTTAGTCTTCCAACGTGTACAAAAACCATCGCTGTTTGTTTTGCGGATTCCGGGGGTGGCGTTCGCAATAGATCTTCATCGTTTGGCCGCGATCGGTGCGCAGGAGCCACCAGTGGCGGCGGAGGTAGAGGTTGCCGCTGCCGCCTTCGGGGGTGCTGGTGGTCCAGGTTTCCAGGACGTCGGTGACGTGATATTCATCGCCGCGCCAGGTGAAGCAAGCGGGCAGGCCGGGCTCGCCGCGGGCCATGGCGGTAGCGTCGAAGCTGCCGGGTGCGGGGGTGATCGGTTCGCTGATGAACTGGGGCATGAAAGAGCACGCCCCACTCAAAGTGGGGCGGCCTCGGGGGGAACACCGGTTGGAAAGCACGAGCTATTTTTTCGGGCGAACTTTGTTGGAGAACTCGTCCATCATTGCGGCGCAGGCCTTGGCGGCTTCGGCGAAACCCTTGGCGGACAGCGAGCCGCTGCGCACGTGGTCGAGCACGATCTGCTCAGCTTTCATCACGATGGCGCAACCTTCCGCGACCTGGTCGGCGATTTCGTGGGGGATGGTGGTGACGCCGTTGCGGTCGCCGTGCAGCAGGTCGCCGGGGTAGAGCGTCAGGCCGCCGACGTGCACGGGCACGTGGATGGAGGGGATGTGGCAGTATGCGTGAGCGCAGATGGTGCCGTCGGTGAAGGTGGGGAACTCGATGGCATCGACCTGGTCAAGGTCGCGGCCGGCCCCGCTGGTGATCAGGCCCACGGCTCCGCCGGCTTTGTAGGTGCTGCACATGATTTCGCCGAAGGTCGCAGCTTTGACGGGGTTATCGAGATCCTGGAACACGACCACGGCCGGGCCGGGCAATTCGCCGAAGCGTTCGACCTGGGTCATGCAACTGCCGTAGGCGTCGTTGCCGCGCGGCTTGTCGGCGCTGCGGAAGGTGGCGGTGGCAGCATAACCAACCATGGGGGGCAGCTTGGGCGAATTGGCGCGAATGCGGGCGTCCATGAAACCGCTGTGCCGCGGCCGCACATCGAACAGCTCAATGGCGTTGCAGACGGTGGGCGTGTCGTACTTGCGCAGCTCCGCGAGTTGCGCAGCGGTGAGTGCCTTGCTGGTCATAAAAAGGTTTCCTGGTTAATGATTCAACTTCAACATGGCTGATGTGCGCTTCTTGTTTCTATCCATCTGCCATCTCCCATCTGCCATCGCAAACTACTCCTCCGTCACGGGGTTGCTCAGTGTACCGATCGGCTCGATGGTGATCTCGACCACGTCGCCGGGCTTGAGATAGACCGGGGGATTGCGGAAGTTGCCGACGCCTTCGGGCGTGCCGGTCAGCAGGACGGTGCCGGCCGGGAGCGTGGTGTCCTGGCTGAGGAAGGCGATCAGTTGGGCGACGGTGTACATCATGTCGCTGGTGTCCGCTTCCTGCATGATCTGGCCGTTGACGCGGGTGACCAGGTGCAGGGCCTGGGGGTCGGGAATTTGCTCGGTGGTGACCAGGACGGGGCCCAGGGGGCAGAAGGTGTCGAAGCCCTTGCCCCGGATGTACTGGCCGCGGCAGGCCTGCTGCCAGTGTCGGGCGCTGACGTCGTTGGCGATGGTGTAGCCCAGGACGTGGTCGAGGGCGTCGCTTTCGGAGGCATTGCGGCAGTCGCGTCCGATAATCACAGCCAATTCGCCCTCGAAATCCACTTCCGGGCCGTCCAGCGTGCAGCGGGGGATGCGGATGGGCTCTCCCGGGCTCTGCAGGCTGCCGGTGGGCTTCATGAAGGGCACCGGGTAAGGGTCCGCATTTTTCAGGCCGGATTCTTTACAGTGGTTCCAATAGTTTCCGGCGATACATAAGATGTTGGTCGGATCCACCGGCGCCAGGCGGCGTGCCATGGTCACCACCGCCCCGGTGGCTCGCGGCGGCCGCAGCAGGGGCGAGTCGGACAGCAGTTCCGCCCGGCCGTCGCCGAGATCCAGCCCGTAGTGCAGTTGGCCTTGTTGATCGATAAACCTTGTCAGGCGCATGAATAAGGGTACTCCTGATCGGGTTGGTCGCTGACTGGGGACGCAAACGGATATAATCCCCGCAACCTTGTAACCGATCTTTGGGTAAAGGCAAAACCTTGGCAGAAAACAAAACTTCCACGTTGAACACCGACGTGGCCAAACACGCCAGCGGCGCCGGGCGCACCTGGCAGGACGTGGCCCCCGTTGACCGGCGGTCCGACGTGCCCGAGGGCCTGTGGATGCGCTGCGTCAACTGCGAAGCGATGAGCTATCGCAAGCAGGTTGAGCAGAACCTCGACGTCTGTCCCGAGTGCGACTACCACAACCGCATCGGCGCTGATCAGCGCATCAGCCAACTGGTGGACCCCGACAGCTTTGAGCCGTTGTGGGAGAACCTGGCGCCGGTTGACTCGCTCAACTTCGTCGATCGCATTCCCTACGCCCAGCGCCTCGAACAGGAGCAGGCCAAGACCGGCCACCGCGATGCCCTGCTCTGCGGCAAGGCCTTCATCAAGGGCCGCGGCGTGGTGCTGGCGGTGATGGACAACCGTTTCATGATGGCGTCGATGGGCAGCGTGGTGGGCGAGAAGATCGCACGCTGCGCCGAACTGGCGGCCGAGACCGATCAGCCCTTCGTGATGATCGCAGCCTCCGGCGGCGCCCGCATGCAGGAGTCGGGCCTGTCGCTGGCGCAGATGGCCAAGACCAGTGCCGCCATCGGTCGGCTCGATGACGCCGGCGGCCTGTTCATCAGCGTGCTGACCGATCCCACCACCGGCGGCGTCACCGCCAGCTTCGCCATGCTGGGCGATGTGATCCTGGCTGAACCCAAAGCGTTGATCTGCTTCGCCGGCCCGCGCGTCATCGCCAACACCGTGCGCGAGCAGTTGCCCGAAGGTTTCCAGCGCTCGGAGTTCCTGCTGGAGAAGGGCTTTGTCGATCGCGTGGTCCATCGCAAAGACCTGCGCAGCGAAATCAGCCGCGTCATCGACTACGCAGGCAAGTAAATTCCTTAAATGCCCAATGACCAATTCCCAATGTTTGATCCGCGTCGGCTTCTGAAATTGGTCATTGGTCATTGGTCATTGGTCATTCTGCTCGGCGTTTCGCCTGCATCAGCACGCGCCGCCCAACCTTTCGCCCTCAAGACCTACAACGCGCCGCACTACGCCGTCCACACCGATCTGCCGCGCGATCAGGCCGAGCTGTTCGCCCTGCACATGGAGCGGGTCTATGCCAACTACGCACAGCGCTTCAAGGATTTTCACCCGCGCAATGACAAGCCGATGGACCTGTACCTGTTCGGCGACCAGGATCGTTACGTCTCTTTTCTCGCAGGTTACGACATCCCGGCCCAGGGTTCCGGCGGCATGTTCTTCCTCAACAATCGCATCCAGGGCCTGGCTACGTACACCCGCGGCCGCAGCCGCTCTGAAACATTCTCCGTCCTCCAGCACGAGGGCTTTCACCAGTTCGCTTTCAACTACATCGGCCCCAACCTGCCCATCTGGCTCAACGAGGGACTGGCCCAGTTCTTCCAGGACGGCATTCTCATCGGCGGCTCCATGACCCTCGGCGTCGCCGATGCCGATCGCATCGAGCGCGTGCGCGTTGCCATCCAGAACAACACCGCGCTGCCGATCAGCGATGTGCTGAACATCTCGGAAAAAGACTGGGCCAACACGCTCAACACCCAGCCCGACAAGGCTGCCCTGCTCTACGCCCAGGCCTGGTCCATGACTTACTTCCTGCTGAGTGTGAACAACGGCTCATACCAGGGGAAGATGAACGAATACTTGAAGCTGGTCTCCAGGGATTATCCCAGCAGCGAGGCCTTCCGCCGCGCTTTTGGTGTCAGCGATCTGTCGCCGATGGACAAAAGCTGGCGGCAGTACGCCCTTGCCCAGCAGCCGGATGCGATCAACGCGGTGCTGACCCGCCTGGAGTTTTTCGCAGCCGCCCTCAACTACATGGCCCAGCAAGGTGAGAGCATGCCGCGCTCCTTCGGCGATCTGCGCAACTATCTCCAGTCGCGCCAATTCACCCTCACCCGCAGCAGCCCCGGCGTCAGCATCGTTTACAAAGCCACGGACGATGATCTGTTCCGCTTCAAACGCAACACCGGCGGCTACGGCCGCTTCCGTCTCTACGAACCAGCCCGCACCGATCTGCCCCCGCGCATCAGTGCCGAGGGCCTGACCCCCGAGCCCACGCTCGTCTGGTCCCGCAGCGAGGACGGCGAACTGATCTCCGATATCGAATTTCGATAGCGAGAGGTGATTCGGTTCAGACTGGATGACAGGATTTACAGGATTGACAGGATTGCACATGCGTTTAGCGTGCGAGCTTGCTCGCACATCACTCTGCTGTTTCAACCATCCTGTTCATCCTGTTATCCTGTCAAAACAGATTACATCACCAGCTCACCAAGCCCCATCAACCCCAACGGCTCTTTCATGAAGAACGGTTCGGCGAACGTGCAGCCGATGCGCGAGCCCATGTAGCCGTTCATCTGCTCCAGCCATTGCACCACGCGGCGGTTCTTCTCGGGGATCACGAATTGCGTCTCATACGCCTTCACCGCTTCGATCTTGCGCGGCATCTGTTCGCTGACGTCAATGCAGAACGACGGATTGGCCACGTGCCGCAGGTGGGTGCAGTAGTAGTAGATCAGCCACTTGGGATAAATCGGATCGCCGGGGATGTCGGTCTTGCTCAGCTTGGCGTCAAACCGCGCATCTTCCACGATGCGGGTGGTGGCGATGTGATCGGGATGGGCATCTTCGGGATAGGGCAGAAAAACAATCTGGGCCTGATGCTGACGGATCACCGCAGCGACCGCATGCCGCGCTTCGAGCGTGTGCTGCACCTCGCGATTCTTCAAACCCAACAACTTCCGGGGGCGCTTCAGTCCCAACACCTTGGCCGCGGCGGTCCACTCTTTCTCGCGCTGCGCAGGCGAACCGTGCGGTGTCGGTTCGCCGTTGGTCATGTCCAGCAGTTGCACATCATGCCCCTGCTCGATCAGGCGAATGATCGTGCCCCCCATCCCCAGTTCCTGATCATCCGGGTGCGGCCCGACCACAAGAATGTTCGCCATGGGTACTCCTGATTTGAACCGCAGAGACGCGGAGAACGCAGAGAAAGGCAATCCAAACAACTTATGTTGTATCCTCTGTGTCCTCTGCGTCTCTGCGGTTCTTCTGTTTCAACAGTCTTTTATACAACACTTCAATCTGCTGCACCATCGTAGCGCTGCTGAACTTCTCACGCACCAGTTGCTGGCCGCGTCGGGTCAACTCGGCTGCTTGATCCGGGTGGTCGAGCAGCCAGCACATCGCGTCACGCAGGGCGTTTTTATCACCGGTCGGCACGAGTTTACCGGTCTGGCCGTCGATGCAGACTGCGCCGATGCCGCCGGTGTCGTAGCCCGCAATCGCGCACCCGGCCAGCAACGCTTCAGCCAACACCAGACCTTGCCCCTCTTGGTACGACGGCAGCACGCACACGTCAACGCACGTCAACAATCTCGCCACTTCGTCCGGTGAAACCAGCCCCGTGAACGTCACCGACGATTCGATTCCCAGCTCGCGCACCTGCTGCTCCAGTTCGTTGCGACTCCAGCCGTCACCGATGCACAGCAGATGACGATCCATGTCCGCCATCATCGCAAACAGGTCCGCGTGGCCTTTCAGCTTGTCCAGCCGCGCCACGATGCCCAGCACCGGCTTATCCGCGGCAATGCCGAGTTGCTGCTTGACGCCGGCACCCTGCGAACGATCCGCACTGAACCGCGCCACGTCGATGCCGGAGTGAATCACCGTGAACTTCTCGCGCGGTGCGATCTTCTCCTGCACGAACGCATCCACCATCGCCTCGCTGACCGCGACGATTGCGTGGCAGTGTTTGGCTGCCTCGCGTTCCAGTGAAACGTAGAGATGATGCACGATCTTCGACTGATGTTCGTAAAACGGCAGCCCATGCACGGTGTGTACGATCAGCGGCACATGCTCCTTCCACGCGGCCGCCCGCCCCAGGATGCCCGCCTTGCTCGAATGCGTGTGCACCACGTCCGGCTTCAATTGCCGAATCAATTTCTTCAGTGATCGGTAACACAGCCAATCACGCAGCGGCGCCACCTGCCGCACCATGCTGGGAATCTCGTGCAGCACTGCACCGCTTGCCCGCGCATCATCCAGCAGCGAGCCCTCCGGCCCATAGATCGGCCCATACGCCAGATGCACTTCGTGTCCCTGCCTGACCAGGTGCGCACAGGTATCCACCACGACGCGCTGTGCCCCGCCCTGAATCAACCGCGTGATGATCTGGAGAATCTTCATGTCTGTAACCGCAGGTCTCGCAGATTAGCGCAGATTCAGAATTAGCCACGGATGAACACGGATGTTCACGGATAAGAGTTCTGAGACACAATTATTCATCTGTGCGCATCCGTGTTCATCCGTGGCAAAACCTCTGCTGTCATTTGCGAAATCTGCGGTTTCATTCATATCGTATCCATTCAAGACACAACCCCTCGGCCGGCAACGTCGGCCCCGCATCGGCGCGGTTGCACGATTCGAGCACCTTGTCGATCACTTGCGGGGGCAGATGGCCGCGTCCGACCTCCACCAGGGTGCCGCCGATGATGCGCACCATGTTCCAGAGAAAGCCGTCGCCTTCGACCACGATGGTCACCGCATCGCCTTCGCGCTCGGCGTGGCAGTCGAAGATCGTGCGCACTGTGTTATCGCGGCCGTGCCCGGCAGCGGCGAAGCCCTCGAAATCGTGCGTGCCCACCAGCCGCGCCCCGGCCTCGCTCATCAACGCCGCATCCAACGGCTCCCAGAAGTGCATCACGCGATGGCGCAGCCACAGCGGCCGATGCCGCGTGTTGTGAATCGTGTAACGATATTGCTTGCGTTTTGCATCGCGGATGGCGTGAAAAGTTTCGGGGACAATCGCTGCGTCGATGATGTCCACATCCTTGGGCACGCGACTGCGCAGGGCGTGAGCCAGGTTCTCGATCGGCACCCGGCAGATCGCATCGAAGTGCGCCACCTGCCCCTTGGCGTGCACCCCGGCATCGGTGCGCGACGCGCCCACCAGGTGGATCGGCTGCCCACACAGGCGCATCAACGCCTGCTCGATCACCTGCTGCACGGTGCGCAGATCATTGCCGTCCGGCTGCGTCTGCCGCTGCCAGCCATGAAAAGCTGCGCCGTCGTAGGCGATGGTCAGCTTGTAGCGTTGGCAGGCGATGGCGTCTTGCATGTCTGGTTCAACCCGTTGCTGCAACCGTCAGGCGGCCATTCTACCTGCCTCCGCGCAGTATCGCCCACGCCGCTCTCTCCCCCTTCGCATGGTTCACAAACGCGAACCTCGCAGCAGATTTCGCCCCTGTAGGCTGTTATTAGTTTTCTAGAAAACTAATA
>CAYYGM010000177.1:0-7527 GCA_964471555.1 uncultured Phycisphaeraceae bacterium | reverse complement strand
CGGGCGGTGGACCAGGCGTGCAGGTAGATCGGCTTCCAGATGCCGCAGGTAGTCAACCCGGGCCCCCAGTCCCAGCCGAAGTTGCAGGCCATCTTGCGAATAAAGTTGAAAGGCCCGCGGCTGATGAGATTGGTGCTCGGCCGCTCGAAGTCGGGGTTTTCATCGGCGATCTTGTGCACGTACGGCACCGGGGCGGCGAAGGCGATGACCAGCTCGTTGCCGCTCTCGCGCAACAGGTCGCGCACCGGCAGGCGATGCGCGATGAACATGTCGTCACTGCTGAGAATCTTTTGGCCGTTGAGCGTGACGGTGGCCAGCGTGTCCAGACCTTCGCAGACCAGGTCCAACTGTTCGGATTGCAGCAGGGCGGCATCGGTGTCGAACGTGCAGCGATATTCCCAGTCGGTGCAGCCGATCCAATCGAGCTTTCTTTCGTTGATGTCGTAGTAGGGCTCGGGGATCAGGCCCGCAGCCAGCAGATCGGTATGCACACAGCCGGGCACGGTGGCAGCGACGGCTTTCTCGGCGACGATCTCGCGCGGCACATCGTCACCGGCCACGGCGCGGAGCGTCCAGCCTTGCGTCAACGGCATCATGGTGCATGGCGAGGAGCTCAGGGCGGGGGATTGTTCGATCGGATGCTTGCTCAACTACTGATTTCCTCACCGATGCCCCCGCATCGGCGGGGTAGGGCCTCCATCGACGAGGATTGTATCCGTGATCGGGGCAGGTGAAAAATTGCTGGATATCTCAGGAAGGGGGTGAGAAGCCACCAGCGACTAGCCACGAGCCATCAGGGATAAGCAAAGAACTCAACCCTCGTGGCTCATGGCTCGTGGCTCATGGCTCATGGCTCATGGCTTCTCACACACTTTGTCAGGCTTCGGAGTCCCGCTTCTGTCGTTCGCCCAGATCGCGCAGCATGGTGCGGATGTCCCTGGCCCCGCGGATGGCCACGTACACGGTCACCGAGGAGTACCAGCCGATCACCGCCACCACGATCAGGAACCAGAACCAGTGCTCGATCATGGCATCACCTCCGTGGGCGTCTGTTCGTTCCGGGGGTGCGGCTTGAGCAGTGAGCCGACGACCATGGCCACCGCCACCACGGCATAGGTGCCGATGTTGACCCAGTTGTCACCGATGTACGCGGTTTTCCAGCCCTTCTCGACGAACTGGGCCACGCCGTCGATCACCACCTGCTGGCCATTTTCCATCACCGGCACCTGCACCTTAACGAACATGTTCAACGTCAACGCGATCACGGGCAGCGCCGCGCCGGTGATGATGGCTGCCACCGCGCCCCAGTTGTTGGCCCGCTTCCAATAGCAGCAGGCGATCAACAGGATGGACATGCTCGAAAGGTAAATCGTGCCCGTGGTCTGCAGGTATTCCCACAGGTTGCCCTCCAGCTTGTACCACAGGCCCCAGAACAGCAGGAACAACCCGATGCCCGCCACGATGAAGCGGTTCCACAGAATGCCCTTGCGCTCGGACCACTTGCTGCGGCGGAAGGGGGCGAGAATGTCGTTGTAGATCACGCTGCCCCAGGTGAGCATGTAGGAAGAGTCGGTGGACATGTCAGCCGCCAGCATGGCCGCCACCAGAATGCCCATCATGCCCATGGGCACGACCTGGCTGAGGTAGTAGGGCATGGCGAACAGCGAACCGTCCGCTTCACCCATGCCGGATGCGATCCCCTTGAGGGCCGGGGCGCTGACCGCACCCAGCGCAGCAATGCCCCAGATGCCGGGAATGATCCAGCGGCAGACGAAGAAGAACGCGGTGCCGGTGTACACCTGGCGGCCGGTCCTGGAGTCCTTGGCAGACAGCAGGCGGGAGATGCAGGTCTGCCAGGTGAGCACCGCCGCGGTGTTGGTCAGCAGGTTGGCCAGCACGAAATCCCACCCGAGGTCGGGATTGATGAAAGGGTTGAAGCCGCCTGCGCCGATGTTGCTGTCCACGATGTCGACCAGCCCGCTGAACCCCACCTTGGCCAGCACCAGCACCGTCACCGCCAGCAGGCCGATGCTCATCACCACGAACTGCAGGTAATCGGTCACCAGCACACTGAGCATGCCGCCGAGGATGGTGTAGATCGCCACCATCAACAGCAGCACGGTCATGGCCAGTTCGAGGTAACGCACGTTCATACCGCAGCAGACGACCAGGAACTGTCCGCCCACGCGCAGGAACACGCCCATGTTCAGCAACCCGCCCAGCACGATGACCACACCCGACAGCCAGCGCACGAAGCTGCCGTAGCGCTGCTGGAAAAGCTCTGGGATAGTGATGACGCCCGAATCGCGCAGCGGCTTGATGCAGAAGCCGGTGTATCCGATGACGAACATGGCGATGGCGTTGCAGATGCCGGGGATGGCGCCGGCGAACCCGCGCGTATAGCCCGCCTGGGCGGTGTACATGCAGGTGACGATGCCGAACTCCGTGGCTGCCAACGAAGCGATGCCCAGGAACAGGTTCATCTCGCGCCCGGCCACCAGGAAGTCATCAACGCGCCCGATGAACTTGCGGACCATGATGCCGGCAATCATGGTGACCAGCAGATAAACGCCGATGATGCTGCCGTCGATGGGCCAGGAGAAGTGAGTCATGCAGGGGCCTCGATGTCGTAGCCCGCCATGATATCGCAAACTTGGTTATCCGCCGAGCCGCCGCCGCGGCCGGTAGTAGGGTGCCACACCCGCGTGCGGATGTGCCTGGCGTTACTCACAGCCGGCGCGCAGCCGTGACGCCCGTCAAAACAAACCACCACCCCGCAGCCGCATCTGGCAAGAGCAACGTTACAACTGTATTCACCCAACGATAGCGCCCATGTCCCCCTGCGCGATCGTTGCCGCGTTACCAACCCCTGTTACGTCGCATGCCTGTTACAGCACCATGTCACCCCCCGATGCTCCCCCCCGCATCCTCCAGCTACCGCACACACGCAAGCCCACAACGCACGGCCCACTCCTCCCTGCCATTATTAGTTTTCTAAAAAAGCGCTTTTTTAGAAAACTAATAATAGTGCCTGCGCAGGTTGTGGTCGTTGCAGCGGGGCGAAGTCGCAGTATTGGTTAAAGGTGGTGGCGGAGAGTACCTTGTTGCGAGCTTGCAGTTGAGCCGGCAGTTGCCTTTCACACTACCGCTTTGTTCCTGCTCCGCGCTCTCTGCGGCCTCCGCGAGAAACTGTTTTTCAGACAGCCGCTTCCAACTGCTCCAGTTCTCTGGCCACCGCGTCCATCAGCGGGGCGATGCGCTGAGCGCTGAAGTCGAAAGACAGACCGGCCGCGGCGAAAAGTTGCGGCAGCGGGCGCGTGTTGCCCAGACTCAACGCGGCACGATATCGCTGCAGGGCTTGCTGCGGATCGCGGCGATAGGCCAGCCACAATTCCAGGGCGCCGAGTTGGGCGATGCCGTACTCGATGTAGTAGAAAGGCCAATTGAACAGGTGAAGCTGCTTCTGCCACATGGCGGCCCGCTCGGCTTCCAGGCCGGTCCAATCGACCACCTTGCTGCTGAAGCGAGCAAACGTGTTCAGCCACAGTTCACTGCGCTGGGCGGCATCGGCGGGGCGGTTGGTGTAGAGCTGGTGCTGGAACTGGTCGATGGTGGCGATCCAAGGCAAAGTGCGCACGACCGACTCGAACTGCTGATGAGCCGCCCGGGCCCGACTATCTTCATCTTCGTAAAAAACGTCCATGAAATCAGCCCCGATCAGCTCCATCGACATGCTGGCCACCTCGCAGAACTCGATCGGCGCCTGCTGGAAGAAGATCAACGGCTCAACCTCGCGGGCCCAGACAAAGTGGAACGCATGGCCCGCTTCGTGCAGCAGCGTATCCACGTCGCGCTGCAGGCCGGCCGCATTCATGAAGATGAACGGCTCACCCGATTCATACAGCGAACTTTGAAATCCACCCGCCCGCTTGCCCTTGCGCGAATCCAGATCGAGGTTGCGCCCGAACGTCAACCGCCCGAAGCTCTCACCCAGAGCGGGAGCAATGCGATTGAACACCTGCCGCGTGCTGTCGAGCAATTGCTGCGACGTCTCGAACGGCGACAGCGGGGGCCTGTTCTGTTCGTCCACGCTCAAGTCCCACGGCCGAAGCTTCTCAACTCCCAGCGCAGTGCGGCGGCGCTGGTCCAACTGTTCGACCACCGGCACCACCAGCTTTTCCACCGCCTCCGCAAAACGATCGCAGTCGTCCGGCGTGTAATCGAAGCGGCCCATGCTCTTCCAGACATACGCGCGAAAGTCCCGCTCGTCCGCGTTGGCAGCCACCTGGGTCCGCAGGTCGAGCATCTTGTCGAAGATGGCATCGATCGCTTCGCGGTCCTGCAACCGGCGGGTGTTGGCCAGACGCCAGGTCGCCTCGCGCACCTCGCGCTGTGGGCGCTCCAGGAACTTGGCCATCTGCTGCAGCGTGTAGGTCTTGCCTTCGTATTCCACCTGCATCGCGCCGCACAGCTTGTCGTAGTCCTTGCTCTGGCGGGCCAGCTCGGTGAACAGCGGCACGTTGGCTTCGCGGAAGATGGCCACATCCGTGCGCCACTGGCGAAACAGCACGTGGAACTTGGGCTCTTGCGTTTCCAGGGCCGCCGCACCCGGCGTGGTCAGCAGCATCTTTTGCAAGTTGGAATAGACCGGCGCCAGTTTGGGCTGCACGTTCTCGACGAAGTGCATGTAAGCCTGTTCGAGGGCGGGGTCATCGGTGTGGCAGGCATATTCGATGTAGCGCCGGCTGCCGAACTCATCGACTCGGGCTGACAGGCTGGAAAAATCGGCCAGCCATTGCCGGGCGGCCTCGGCGTCGGGAATCTCACGCTGCAGCAGGGCTGCGAAGCGCGGCTCAAGCGTGGACCAGTCGGAAGGATCAAACGGCGGAAGGTTCTGAATCATTCGGCCAGTATAGGAAGGGAAATTCAAATGCCCAATTCCCAATGCCCAATGACCAAACAATACCTCGGCCATTGGGCATTGGTCATTGGGCATTGGTCATTTTTCTTCCATGCTCAGCCGGGTGAAGCTGAGCGTGCCGGCCCCCTGGTTGTCGTCGCCTTCGTCGCCGGTGACCGCCATGATGTCGCGGCCGTCAGCGATGGCGATCAGGCCTTCGGGGCGGTTGCCGACCTTGACGCGGTCGCACAGCATGGGCTTGCGCACATCGGTGATATCCAGGGCCAGCAGGTAGTCGCCGCGCTCGACGCTGACCAGGCTGATCAGGCGCGAATCGCGGCGCAGCAGCAGCACGTTCTCCGGATCGCGCCGCCGGCCGATATGGGTGTCACCCAGGATGGTGGGAATGTTCGTGATCGAGCAGATCACCGGCCGCTGCTCGAGGTGCGCCGGATCGACCCACAGCAAGGTGAGGTTCTGACCCATGCGGTCGCCGAACTTGTCCAGCGTGCCTTCCTCGACGGCTGCCAGCAGGCAACCGAGGCGGGCCGGATCGTCGGGGTGGGGCACGTTGTCGAGCACGGTGCAGCCGTCGGGCTGACTGGAGGGACCGAGTCGGGTGAAGCCGGCCAGCTTCGGACCTGCGTCGCCGCGCAGATCGACCAGCACCAGCGCGTCGTTTTCCTGGCAACTGACCAGGGCGAAGCGTGACTGTGGATCCATGCCCACGAACTCCGGCTCGATCTCGCCCACCGGCTCATACAGCAACGCACCCAGGTCGCCGACCTGTCGGGCCGGCAGATTGAAATTGGATGTGCTGTCGTCCAGTGAAAGCGCGGACAGATCGATAGCCCAGATGGAGCCCGGCGTGCTGTCGTCGGCTTCCGCTTCGCAGGCGATGATCGCCCAGCGCCCGTCGGGTGAGATGGCGATCGAGTCGGGGTGGATGCCGACCTGGATGCTGAACAGTTGCATGCCGCGCGTTTTCTTACGCAGGTCACGTCCCACCACCCGACCCGGATCGTTCCAGCCGTGCCCCAGCACCACCACCAGCGCCACCGGCAGATCCGGATGCACCGCTACGGATGTCGGCTCGTACAACGTGGACTGCCCCTGCGCCCCCGGCATGTCATCATCGAAGTCGATCGCGTTCAGCCTGGGCGGATCGAGCGATTCGACCTCGAACATGTCCAGCGTCTTCCAGTGCGGATTGGTGGCCAGCAGCAGTTGCTGCGAGGCGCAGTAGGCCAGGATCTCCTCGGAGTAGCCGGGCACGTCAACGATCTCGATCGGCTTGAGGTGGGCAGCGCGCGGCGGCGCGGGCTGGATGTTCTGCTGAGCCATCAGCGCCGCAAGCATGACAGCCAGCAGCAGGGCGGCCAGACGGACGGTGGTTTGATTTTCGTGTGACATGGCGGCGTCTTGATGATCAAGAGGATTCAGTCAGCGAAGCTGTAAGGGCACCAGATGAAGTCCGCCTTGTTGCGGCCCTGGCGCTGGGGCACGACGTAATCCGTTTCGCGCAGGTCGGCGTATGCCACCGTGATGTAAGCGGCATGGCCGTCGGCGAAGGCGTAGTTGCCGCCCTCGGCATGACGGCGGGCGATGCGCTGCCAGTCGCCGCGGGTGCGGTTGTTGCTGTTGTGGACCACGGCCCCGTCGGGATAGACGTACCTGCCCGCGCCGTTGGCGGGAAACTCCATCTCCGTCGAGCGCAGCTCCACCATCAGCACGGTGGAACTGGTGCGCGGCAGATGCTCGACCACCACGGTCAACACGGGCTTGCCGCTCTCATCGGTGTAACCGGGCCAGTTGGCGGGCGAGTTTTTCTCCAGCTTGGAGTTGGGCACGTAGTTGAAATAGAAATAGTTGCTCAGGCCCGTGACCTGGAAAGGCGCCGTGTAACTGTCCGGCGGCGAAGCAGGCAACTGGGCACTGGGACAGAGAAAGAAGTTGTCCTCACCCCCCGGCAGCGGCACCTTGGTGGGATCGCCATTGGCGACAGCCGCGTTGCTGATATCCAGGTAAGCGCGACTGTTGGTGTAGGGCGGCACCACGTTGGCCCACCAGATGTCGCGGTCGAGAAAGTCCGCCCGGGTCGTGCCGCCGACGGTGTAAGGCTGATCGGTGCCGGGACTGTCGGAGCCATCGTCCGCCACGCGCCCGTCGTGGTCCATGGCGAACCCGGCAAAGCCGAGTCCCCACTGGCGCATGTTGGACAGACACTTGCTGTCGCGTGCCACCGCCCGGGCCTTGCCCAGGGCCGGCAGCAGGATGCCGATCAGCAACGCTGAGATGGCGATGACGACCAACAGTTCGATGAGTGTGAATGCCCGTTTGTGATGCGTCATATTCAATGATCTCAGCGCTGGCGGCGAATCAACCACGCGGCGCCCGCACCCAGCAGCAGCAGCGACGTCGGCTCGGGCACGTTCGCCAGTCCCAGAGCGGCCAGCGCTTCATCGAACGACACGTCAGCGCCGGCCTGCCAGTTGTCGCCGAGGATTTGCAGGTCAGCCAGGTTGACCACATCGTCCGCGGTGAAGTCAGCGTCAGCCCAGAAGAGGCCGGTAGCCTGCCAGTTGTCGCCGAGGATCTGCAGGTCAGCCAGGTTGACCGAGCCGTCG
>CAYYGM010000176.1:0-7681 GCA_964471555.1 uncultured Phycisphaeraceae bacterium | reverse complement strand
AACGCGCGGACAATTCCAGACCCAAAACGACGAAACCGACCTGCTGCTGCGCGAAGGCATCCGCCTGCTGGCTGACGGCTACTTCTATCACCCCAACCTGATCGACTGGTACGCGGACCTGCGCTTCGGACTGATGCACCAGCAGACCTCGCTGCTGGGTGAAGACCGCCGCAGTGAAGGATTTCTGACCGGCTACGACATCCAGGCCCAGCTCTTCAAGCAGAAGCCGGTCTCCTTTCGCGCCTTTGCCACGCGCGATGAGCGCTTCGAGGACCGCAGCTTCGCCCGCAATCTCGACATCCAGACCGAAACCGAAGGCATCCAGACCTTCTGGCACAGCAACACCCCCGCCGACCTGCTGCTGGAGCGGCGCGTCCTGAACGAAAGCAGCGACACCCGCATCAACGAGGAGGAAACCTACCACGCCCGCTTCACCATCGAGGACCGCCGCAAGCGCGACAACCTGACCCGCCTGGTCTTCGATCATGAGGACACGGATCAGACGACCCAGTTCCTCAACCTCGACGGCAGCCGGATCACGCTGGATTCGCCCGATCATTCCGATGAGCTGGACCTGACCAACCACTGGCAGTTCGATGCCGGCGACGGCCGCTATCATCATCTCGACGGCGTGGCGCGACTGCTGCACCGCACCGGCTTCTTCCAGAACGACGTTTACTTCATCGACCAGTTGCTGACCCTCTCCCACACCGACAGCTTCTCCACCTTCTACCGCGGCACGCTCAACTTCGATGACACCGAGGAGGAAACCGATCACCTGCTCCGCGGCGAGGTCGGCTTCAGCCAGCGCATCTATCAGAGCATGATCATCACCGCCAGCGGTTACGCCAGCGATCGCCAGCTCAGCTACGGCTACGAGAAATACTTCGGCACCGAGCTCGACGTCGATTACCAGAAGCTCACCCCCATCGGCACCTACCAGGCCAACCTGGTGGGCATCCTCGAATACCACGACGAGGCCTACGATCAGGGCGTGCAGACGGTCTTCGATGAAAGCGTTCCGCTCAACGACGCCATCAGCGTCTCGCTCAATCGGCCCAATGTCATGCCCGGCACCATCCGCGTCACCGACATCTCGCAGGCCATCACCTACGTCGAAGGCATCGACTACCTGGTCAAACAGTTCGGCACGGAAACGCAGATCCAGCGCCTGGTCGGCGGCAACATCGCCGACGGTGAATCGGTGCTGGTCGATTACTTCGCCCAGACCAGTCCCCATGCTGAGTATCAGGAGCGCGTGCTCAGCATGCGCCACCGTTTCGATTTCGATGCGGTGCCCCTGGCCTTGTACGTCAACCCCCGCTGGCGCAGCCAGGTGCTCACCGGCGGCGAGGATCCGGGCAACCTCGACATCGAGCGGGCGGTTCTCTACGGCACGGAGTTGACGCCCGGGCCGTTCCGCTTCACCGCCGAGTATGAAACGCGCGATCACACGTTGTATCCCTCGTGGTGGGCCTATCGCGGCCGGGCCAGCGTGATGCAGATCTACGAAAACACCACCTCCTTCAGCGCCGGCCTGGAGTACGAGTTTCTCCACTATCTCAGCGGACTGGATCAGGATCTGGGCCCCGGGCGGCAGTACCTGGAAACCTACGGCGGTTACGTGAACCTGACCACCCGCCTCAACAAGAGCCTGCTCTGGCAGGCCGAAGCCAGCAGCTACCACACCAAGGGCCGCGACCGCGCCCTGCTGACCCGCTTCGGCACGTCCATCCTCTGGGCCCGCGGCCTGCTGGAAGTGGAACTGGGCGGACACTATGACATCTGGGAACAGGAGATCGACCACGGCAACTCCCTGTTCCTCAGCCTCAACGTGAAGCGAAGGTTTTAAGATGAATAGCAGGATCGGGTATCGGGTTTCGGGATTCGGGTTTCGGGTATCGGCTATCGGTCCCCGTCTCAAACCCGACACCCGATGCCTGACTTACGATACCCGATACCTGACACCCGATACCCGACTTTCTGCCGCTTTTCTGCTGATCCTCCTGCTCACCGGCTGCGCCGCCGCCCCGCGTGACACCGGGCCGCACCCCGCCTGGCCCCCGCCGCCGGCTCAGCCGCGCATCGTGCACGTACGTGACATCACCTCGGCTGACGACATCCGCCGCGACAACGCCCTGAGCGGGTTCGGCCGACTCATCTTCGGTGGTCACCAGCAGTACCTGGCTCTGCCCAACAGTTGCGCCGTCGATGGTTCGCTGTTGTGCGTCAGCGATCAGGATCTGCAGGGCGTGCACCTGTTCGACATGGAAAAGGGTAAATCACGCTTCATCGACAAGGCGACGCCCGATGTGCACTTCGTCTCACCGGTGGGCGTGGCGATCTGCGGCGATCTGCTGGCCGTGGCGGACAGCGCCTTGAAGCGCGTGTATCTGCTCTCGCGCGAAGGCAAGCCGATGGGTGCGATCAACAAGCCCGAAGGCTTCCTGCGCCCCACCGGCCTGGCGTGGGATGCCGCCAACCATGAACTCTACGTCGTGGACACCCTCGCCAATGAAGTGTGCGTGTTCGGCCTCGACGGCCGACTGATCCGCCGCTTCGGTTCACCCGGCATCGAAGCCGGCCAGTTCCACTTCCCCACGCACATCTGCGTGGAAAGCGACGGCCACGTCTATGTCAGCGACTCCATGAACTTCCGCGTGCAGGTGCTCGATCGCAACGGGCAATACCGCGGCTCCATCGGCCAACTCGGCGATGCCTCCGGCTACATGGCCATCCCCAAGGGCGTGGCCGTCGATCCCGAAGGACACGTGTATGTCGTCGATTCCTATCTGACCAACGTGCAGGTGTTCGACCACGACGCCCGCCTGCTGCTCTACTTCGGCCAACCCGGCACCGAACGCGGCCAGTTCCGCACACCCACCGGCCTGGCGGTCGATGACCAGGACCGCCTCTACGTCTGCGACAGTCAGAATCATCGCATCCAGATTTTCCAATACATAAGGGGTTCCGAACATGAACCTCAATAGAACAAACCTGCGTTTCAATACCTTACGTTTAGCGGCATTTCCCCGTTTAGCGGCGGAGCTTGCTCCGCCATGGTCGAGCAAAGCTCGCCCGCTAAACAAAACATGGCGCTGGCTTTTCACGGCGCTCATCCTCGCCTGCTTCACCGCCATCACCCTGGCACAGTCCTCCAGCGTCGAAAACACCAAGCACAACCTCACCGCCTCCGGCCCCGGCACCGTCAAGGTCGGCGGCGGCGGTGAGTCCTGCCGGTTCTGCCACACGCCGCACGCAGCCAATCCCATCGCGCCGCTGTGGAATCGCGAAGATCCCGGCACCTACTACCAGACTTACGAATCCTCCACCCTCGTCGCCCACGTGCCCCAGCCCTCCGGCTCATCACGCCTGTGCCTCTCCTGCCACGACGGCACCATCGCCCTGGCCCAGACCTACAACAGCCGCAACGCGCCCGGCGGTTACACCGTCTATCTTTCCCCGCAGGATCGCGGGTACCTGGGCACCGATCTTTCCGACGATCACCCCATCTCCTTCACCTACGACTCGGGCCTGGCCACCACCAAGGGCTCGCTGGCGCAGCCGGCCGCGATTCCGCCGCAGTTGCCGCTGGATCACGAAGGCCGCCTGCAGTGCACCACCTGTCACGATCCGCACGACGACAGCTTCGGCCGGTTTTTGCGCATGGACAATCGCGATTCAGCCCTGTGCATCAGTTGCCACCAGTACGACGGCTGGTCGCAGTCGGCGCATGCAACCTCCGGGGCGGGCCTCAGCGCCTCGGTGGTGGACAGTTGGGACAACCTCAGCGCCACCACCGTCGCTGAAGCCGGCTGCGAAAGCTGCCATCGCCCGCACTCAGCCGGCGGACGGCAGCGCCTGCTGCGCTATGAAGCGGAAGAAGCCAACTGCTTCAACTGCCACGACGGCTCCGTGGCGCAGACCAATCTCGTCAACGCCATGAACCAGCTCTCCACGCACCCGATCGCCATGACTACCGGCGTGCACGACCCGACCGAAAATCCCACCACCATGACCGAGCACGTCGAGTGCGCCGATTGCCACAACCCGCACCGCGCCACCGCCGCCGGCGTGAACCAGGCGCCCTTCATTCAGCCCGCCATGGCCGGCGCCTCCGGCCTCGACGCCAGCGGCGCGGTGGTCGCCGAAGCCCGCTTTGAATATGAAGTCTGCTTCAAGTGCCACTCCACCCGCAACTTCGCCCGGCCCGTGGTCGATCGCTACGAAGGCGCCAACAACATCGCCCAGGAGTTCAGCCCCACCAACGCCAGCTATCACCCCGTGGAAAGCCCCGGCCTCAACAGCAACGTGCCCAGCCTGCTGCCCGAGTATCAGTCCGCCACCTACATCTATTGCAGCGACTGCCACGGCTCGGACGATCCCAACGCCGCCCAGGGCCCGCACGGCTCACGCTACGCCCCGCTGCTGGTCGCAAACTACACCACGCTGGACAACACCACCGAAAGCAGCCAGGCCTACGCCCTCTGCTACAAATGCCACAACCGTTCATCGATCATCAGCGATCGCAGCTTCCCGATGCACGCCAAGCACATCGTGGACAAGCGCACCCCCTGCTCCGTCTGCCACGACCCGCACGGCGTCGAGCGCAATACAAACCTCATCAACTTCGACACCGACATCGTGCTCCCCGCCAACAGCGGCCAGGGCCCCAGCTTCACCGACCAGGGCACCTTCCGCGGCTCCTGCACCCTCAGTTGCCACGGCAAAGACCACCAGGACGCCACCTACGGTTTTTAGCGCGATGGATGTGAGCCCGTGAACAGCGTGCGGCGTGCCGGCTTAAACCGGCATGCATGCCGACTGAAATCGGCACGCCATCAAGTCACAGTGAGTGATTACATCTGCCCGCGGATGCGGACGGGGACGTAGGTGCAGTTGGGCTCTTCCGCCAGATAATCGTGCGTTTCAGCGTAAGCGCGGGCGCGGCAGCCCATGCAGACTTTCTTGTATTCGCATACGCCGCACTTGCCGTCGAGATTGTTGTCGTCACGCAGGTCAGCGAAGATCGGGCTGCCGCGCCAGATGTCGGGCAGTGGAATCTCCTTGACGTTGCCGCTGCTGACCGGCAGGTAACCGCAGGGGAACACTTCGCCGGTGTGCGAGACGAAACAGATCGCCTGACCGGCCAGACAACCCTTGGTCATGGCGCTCATGTCGCCGTTACCATCACCCCCGGAAGTGGGATGACCGACCGGGTGTCCGCCGGGATGACCGCCTGGGTGACCGCCGCCGCGCTGGGGCATCGCTTTGCCTTCAGCCTTGGCACGTTCACGCGCCACCCGGAAGTAGTGCGGGGCGCAGGTCGCTTTCATGTGCAGGCGGCCTTCCTGGCTGCGATCGTATATCCAGTTGAGCGCTTTTTCATATTCCTGATCGTCGAGCATGATCGCTTCGCTCAACTCCATGCCGCAGCCAACGGGCACCAGCATGAAGATGTGCAACGCATCAGCGCCGAGGTCCAACGCCAGCTTGTACATGTCGTCGAGCTTGGCGTAATTGTGGCGGCTGACGGTGGTGTTGATCTGCATGGACATGCCGACTTGGCGGAGCATCTTGAAGCCGCGCACGGAGGACTCGAAAGCGCCGTCGATGCCGCGGAAGTTGTCGTGGGTGGCGGGGTCGGGGCCGTCGAAGCTCATGGACACGCGACGGAAGCCGGTGTCCACCACGCGGCGGGCGACGTCTTCGTTCATGATGGTGCCGTTGGTCGCCAGGGCGATGGGCAGTCCCAGGCCGTTGGCTTCGGCAGCGAGATCGAACAGGTCCGCCCTCATCAGCGGTTCGCCGCCGGAGAACACCACGATGGGTTTGCCGGTCTTGGGCAGCGAGCGCACCATGGACATCGCCTGCTCGCTGGTCAAATCGTCCTTGCTCAGTTGCACCGAAACATCCAGCCGGCGGCAGTGCACGCATTGAAGGTTGCAGGCAGCGGTCGTCTCCCAGAACAGCAGACGCAGGGGCGGCATCGCGTTGGGGGATGAGGGGGCCGCATTCGCATGCGGTGCTGCGGCATTCCGGGGGTGCGGGTTGGGTTGAATCATGGCTATCTCAGGCTGGCGGGGTTTGCGGGGGTTTCTCATGCTTGGGAACAAATCAGCCCCGGTCAACCCACCCTCAGAAAAGCAGGTGGAATAAATAGTCCACACGCCCCCCCAGCACCAGCTTGCGGCCGGCATATTTCATCACTTCGCGGATCTGCTGGCGATAGGCGGGGGCATAACAATGATTGGGGCAGTGCTTGCACATGGGTTTAGGCACCATGGAACATGCTAGCCGCTTGACAAAGGCATGCAGCAGCAATTTTCGGCAATGGGGGCACAAATGCAGGTCTTTACCCACGATCTGCTCAACCCCGGCAATGTCCGCAAACCCCGGCAGGTGCTGGATTTGCACCCGTTCCTTCTGCTCATCGCCGTGCCGGCCGTGGCAGTAGATTTCGATAAACCGGGCCAGCGTGCGTAAGTCCTTGCGTCGCCGATCATCGATGGTTCGTTGATTCATCACGGTCAGGGCGGTCAAAGTGGGCTCCTCGCAAAGGCCGGGCCCAATAGGGCTTAGCAACTCTTTTGGAATGATTAGCAAAACCGATGCCGAAACTGCCGGGACGCGGTTTGCATTGGCCCAGAGTTTGCCGATTATTCTGGTAATGAGTGCGACCGAATCCGATTTCTCCAGGTTGACCGTCCCGGCCGTGGCCATCGTCGCCTCGACGCTGCTGGTGGGCGGACTGGTTATCCTGCTGCTGACCATGAGCAACCGGGGCGGGGCCTCCTCGCAACCAGCCATGGGAGCGTCGCAGCCGGCGAATGACAATGCCTTCCGTTTTGCCGTGGTGCCCGAGCGCGACATCTTCGAGCAGCGCAACCGCTTCGTGGCCTTCACCGAATACCTCGGCCCACAGATCGGCCGGCCCATCGAACTGCAGACCCTCAACAGCTATCAGTCGGTGATCGACGCCCTGGCTGACGGCAGCGCCGATGCGGCCTGCCTCGGTTCGATGGCGGCCGTGGTGGCGTTCGATCGCATCGGGGTGCATGTGCTGGCTAAACCCGTGCAGCCTGACGGCGTCGATACCTATCGCGGGCTGATCCTGGTGCGGGCTGACAGCGACATCACCTCGTTCGATCAACTGGCCGGCCGACGCTTTGCCATGGTGCGCCTGACCACCGCGGCTCACCTGTTCCCCGTGCAGCAACTGCTGGCCCATCATCTGCTGGAAGGCCCCAACGCGGTGTCCGTCGTCTGGGCCGGCACGCACGATGATTCGCTGCAGATGTTGCTCAACGGCCAGGTGGAAGCCGCCGCCATGAAGAACCTGCGTCTGACCGCCTACGAACAGGAGCACGGCAAGGCCAAGGTGCGCATCCTGTCCCAGAGCGAGCCGGTGCCCACCAACGCCGTCTTCGTCCGCCCCGGCCTTGATCCGCAACTGATGGAGAAACTGCACGACACCCTGATGCACATGCACGAAAGCGAGAGCGGCCGGGCCGCCTTGCAGGTGATGGGCGTCAAACAGTTTGCCGATTGCGAACCTTCACAATACGCTGCGGATTACGACCTGATCGAAGCGATCGGCGACAACTGGTGGCTGATGGGCATCGAAGGCCCGCCGCCCAAGCGCGCGATCGTGGGGCTGGTATTGGCGACCGCCAACAGA